>NZ_DAMCNG010000019.1:0-3631 GCF_032107865.1 Brevundimonas sp. | reverse complement strand
GGTTCTGCAGGGTTTCGGCCGTCACCACGTCGACGGGGGCCAGGGTGTCCAGGCGCGAACGGGCCGGGGCGCGGGTGCCCGTCACCACGATGTCGTCGACCGAGGTCGCGTCGTCAGGAACGGCTTGGGCCGAGGCGGCGCCGGCGATCAGCAGGGCGGCGCCGGATACGGCGGCCAGAAGGGCGGGGCGGCGGGGAAGGCGGGAGGTCATCTCGAGAGGTCGTCTTTTCTGATTGGACGCGCGTCAGGGTTCGCCGTCGCGGGAGGGCGAACGCCGGCTGCGTCTGGAAACGGAACTTTTAAAGCGGACGGAAACCACGGACCGGCGGCGGACCGGTCGGGGAAGGCGGTTTCAGGGTCGCTGGCACGGACATCGCGCCGGTCGGATCACCGGGCGATGCAGTCGGGCGTAAAGGCCGGGGCGCATCGTCATCTCCTGCCCGTCAACGGCGACGAGCCATGGCGATATTGCGGTGCGAAAGCGACGACGCCTATCGAGATTATGTGCGGGAATGTTTAGAAAAACTAAGGTGCCTCTCTCCCATCGGGAGAGGGCAAGAAAAAGGGGCGCTTCCTTGCGGAAACGCCCCTCGATCATCTCGCCGAAGCGACAGGATCAGGCTTCGTCGCCGAAGCCTTCCTGTTGGCCGGCGCCGCCTTCCAGCAGCTCCTGAGCGGCCTGGTCGGCGGCGTTACGCTCGTCGTCGAACTGAGCGCGGATCACGTCCTCGCCCTTCGCTTGACGCTCGGCTTCGTCGGCCGAACGAGCGATGTTGATCTTGACGGTGGCCGAGACCTCGGGGTGCAGGCGAACCAGCACTTCGTGGACGCCCAGCGTCTTGATCGCCGTGTTCAGCACGACCTGCGAACGCTCGATCTTGCCGCCTTCGGCGCGAACGGCCTCAGCGACGTCGCGACCGGCGACCGAGCCGTACAGCTGGCCGGTTTCACCAGCCTGACGGATCATGATGTAGCTCTGACCGTCGATCTTGTCGGCGATCTTCTGCGACTCAGCCTTGTTCTTCTCGTTGCGGGCCTCAATGGCGACGCGCTCGATTTCGAAGGCTTTCAGATTGGCTTCCGTGGCCCGACGCGCCTTGTCGCGCGGCAGGAGGAAGTTACGAGCGAAGCCGTCCTTGACGGTGACGACGTCGCCGATGGCGCCGAGGTTCTCGACGCGTTCCAGCAGAACGACCTTCATCTTACTTCACCACGTACGGCAGGAGGGCCAGGTAGCGGGCGCGCTTGATGGCCTTAGCCAGTTCGCGTTGCTTCTTGGCGGAAACGGCGGTGATGCGCGAAGGCACGATCTTGCCGCGTTCGGAGACGTAACGCTGCAGCAGCTTCACGTCCTTGTAGTCGATCTTCGGCGCGTTGGCGCCCGAGAACGGGCAAACCTTGCGGCGACGATAGAAGGGGCGACGGGCCGGGCCGGAGCCGGCCGGAGCGCCCGGGATGGGGGCAGTCGTATCGGTCATGATCCGGTTCCTTATTCCGAAGCCGCGGCGTCGTCGGTGCGCGGGCCGCTGCGGTCACGTTCGCGTTCGCGGCGAGCCAGCAGGGGCGACAGCTCCAGGTCGAGTTCCTCGACGCGGATGGTCAGCCAGCGCAGCACGTCTTCGTTGATCGACAGCTGACGCTCGACTTCGGCCATGGCGGCCGGCGGGCAATCAACGGCCATCAGCGAATAGTGAGCCTTGCGGTTCTTCTTGACCCGGTAGGTCAGGTTGCGCAGACCCCAGTACTCGATCTTGGCGACGGAGCCGCCGCCTTCTTCGATCAGAGCCTTGATGGTGTCGTTCAGCGCTTCGGCCTGTTGCGCCGAGATATCCTGGCGCGTCATGACCGTGTGCTCGTAAAGAGCCATGCGGTATTCTCCCTTGGCGGACATCGGCGCAGGCGAACCGGGTTGTTCGTCCACGATGGCTCCTGACGCGGCGGACGGGAGTTTCCCGACCCTTTGACGTTCCGCAGCAGGACCGAAGCCCTGGAAAGGGCGCGCCTATACGGGAAAAACCCCGGAAGGGCAAGGCGCGGCGGCCTTTGCGCCGGCGATTGGCAGGGGCGACGAAGCGCGGCACGGTGACGGCTCACGTAACCGGAGCCTTCAGCATGACGCAAACGCCGACGCCGAGGAACCGCTGGTCCCTGATCGGGCCGGGAATCGTGGTGGCCGCGACCGGGGTGGGGGCGGGCGATCTGGTCGCCACCCTGATCGCCGGGTCGCGCTTCGGCTACGCCCTGTTGTGGGCCGCTGTCATTGGAACCGTGCTGAAGATCGCCCTGGCCGAGGCCGTGGGGCGGTGGACCCTGTCCAGCGAGCGGACGATGTTCGAGGGCTGGTCCAGCCTGGGGCGGTCGCGTCTGGGCGGCGGCTGGCTGGACGGGCGGCTGAACTGGGCCGGGCTCTATTTCGGCGTCTATGTGGTGGTGTGGGGCTTCGTCTACGGGGCGGCGGCCATGACCTCGACGGCTCTGCCGCTGGCGGCGCTGTTCCCCGTGCTGGACCTCAAGGCCTGGGGGATGCTGAGCGGCGTCGCGGGGCTGATCTTCGTCTGGTTTGGCGGCTACGGCCTGTTCGAGAAGGTGATGACGGCCTGCGTCGGGGTGATGTTCGTTACCGTCGTCGGCCTGGCCGTGATCGTCACGCCGAACCTTCCGCAGTTGCTGACCGGCTTGTGGCCGAGCCTGCCGGAAGGGTCGGCCTTCTACACCCTGGGCCTGATCGGCGGGGTGGGGGGCACCATCACCATGGCGGCCTATGGCTATTGGCTGAACGCCAAGGGTTGGAAGGGACCGGGCTGGATGGCGGTGATGCGGCTGGACAACCGGGTGACCTATATCGTCACCGGCGTCTTCGTCGTCGCCATGCTGATCGTCGGGGCCGAGCTGCTCTATAGCGCGGGCATCGCCTTGCAGGGCGGGGACCGGGGGCTGCTGGACCTGGATCAGGTGCTGCGCGAGCGGTTCGGGCGGCCGATCTCCATCCTGTTCCTGGTCGGCTTCTGGGCCACCAGCTTCTCCAGCCTGCTGGGCGTGTGGCAGGGCGTCAGCCTGATGTTCGCTGACTTCACCGCCCATGTGCGCGGGCGCTCCGACGATCCCAAGGCGCGCGGCGACAAGAGCCGGGCGTTCCGCGCCTACGCCCTGTGGCTGACCTTCCCGCCGATGGTGCTGCTGTTCATGGATCGGCCGTTCGGGCTGATTGTCGCATATGGGGTGCTGGGCAGCCTGTTCATGCCCTTCCTGGCCGGGACGCTTCTGTGGCTGCTGAACAGCGCCCGGACGCCGCAGGAATGGCGCAGCGGCTGGATTTCCAACCTGTTGCTGGCGGCGGCGGCCCTGCTGTTCGCCGTGCTGGCGGGCAAGGAGCTGCTGGGCCTGATCCCGTCGTAGGCGGCCTATTCCTCGCAGGAGTTTCACAAAAGCCCCGGCGAACCGTCGCATTGGGCCGTTAGGCCTCGCCCTCGACCATATCGGTTCGGGGAAATATCGTCATGAAGCTGTCCGTCGCCTGCCAGGCCGCGTCCTTGGCCGCCTCTGTTTTGCTGGCCGCAGCGCCCTCCATGGCCCAGGTCGTCGCGCCGCCGGACCCCGACCCGCTGCCCGCGCCGCTGCACGCTCCGAACGG
>NZ_DAMCNG010000018.1:0-25852 GCF_032107865.1 Brevundimonas sp. | reverse complement strand
GTGATGCGGCCTGCGGTGCGCCAGTTCGCCAGCGACCTGTGGTCCCGGCGGCGGGGGCTGGAAGCGGTCGGACGGCCTATGGAGGGCTGGAACTGCAAGCGATCCTTCTGCGCGCCGGACGACGGGGAAGGCGCGCTGGCCCTGTGGTGGGGCAAGGCGGCGCCGGGCGCGGTGCAGATGGACCAGATGTGCCGCAGCGCCGAGGTGGTCAGCGTGCGGGCTATGGTCGTGGCCCTGCCGTCGTCATGCGAGGGGCGGCTGGTGCTGGACGGCGCCGACCATGCGCGCGGCGGCTCGGTAGGGATGAGGCGGGCGGTTGGCGCGCCTTGTGGGCGGCGGAGGTGCGGGGACGACGACCGTGGAGCGAAGGCGGCCTTGATTAGGCGCTCATCCGAATCCCGCTCATCCCGGCGGACGCTGGGATCCAGTCAGAGCCGCACGTGCTGTCGTTGGCCAGAGGAGGCTAGATGACAGGCAAACTTCCAGACGCCCCTGCTTGAAGCCAAAGCATTGGATCCCGGCGTCCGCCGGGATGAGCGGAAATCACAGGGAGGCGCGCCTCAGTGATATCGGCGCAGCAGACCGACCAGCTTGCCTTGGACCTCGACCTGGTCGGGGCCGAAGATGCGGGTCTCATAGGCGCTGTTGGCGGGCTCGAGCGCGATGGACTGGCCCTTCTTGCGCAGGCGCTTCAGCGTGGCTTCCTCGCCTTCGACTAGGGCGACGACGATCTCGCCCGAGGAGGCGTTCTCGACCCGCTTGATGATGACCGTGTCGCCGTCGAGGATGCCGGCCTCGATCATGGAGTCGCCCTCGATCTCGAGCAGGTAGTGCTCGCCCGCGCCCAGCATCGCCTCGGGGACGGGCAGGCGCTCGCGCTCGTGCTGGATGGCGGCGATGGGGGTGCCGGCGGCGATCTTGCCCAGCAGGGGCAGGTCGCGCACGTCGTTGGCGGCCTCGGTGACGGCGGGGCGCGGGTTCAGGCCGCCGCCCTGGATCACGTCAGGCTTGAAGGGCGCGCGGCCCTTGGCTGGAGCGGCGGTCGTCGCCTGTTCCGGCAGCTTCACCACCTCCAGCGCGCGGGCGCGGTGGGCCAGACGGCGGATGAAGCCGCGTTCCTCCAGCGCCGTGATCAGGCGGTGGATGCCCGACTTGGACGCCAGATCCAGCGCCTCCTTCATCTCGTCGAAGGAGGGCGAAACGCCCGTCTCCCGGATGCGCTCATGAATGAACATCAGGAGTTCGTGCTGTTTCTTCGTGAGCATGGCGCAGAATCCAGAACAAGGCGTGAACCGTTGATGATGTTCTGTAAGTGTTCTGGTTAAAAGTCAACTAACGCCACGCTGAACCCCGCGCCCGCCGCATGACGGGCGCGGGAACAGGGTCTTATTGCGTCGGCGTGGCCGGAGCGCCGTCCTTGTAGCGCGCGAACCATTCGATCATGGCGTTCATGCGAGCGGCGTTCTGGGACGGGCGGACGGCCAGGCTGTGGCCGACGCCGGGGATCTTCACCAGGGCCGTGGGTACGCCGCGCAGCTGCAGGGCGGTGTAGTACTGCTCCGACTCGCTGACCGGGGTGCGATAGTCCTCGTCGCCGACGACGACCATGGTCGGGGTCTTGACGTTGCCGACCAGCGACAGCGGCGACCGGCGCCAGTAGGCCTCCGGGTTCTCCCACGGATATTCGCCGAACCAGTAGCGGGCGAAGAAGGCCGGGTTGTCGGCCGTCAGCACGAAGCTGGCCCAGTCGATGACCGGCTTCTGGACGACGGCCGCCTTGAAGCGATCGGTCTTGCCGACGATCCAGCTGGTCAGCACGCCGCCGCCCGAACCGCCGGTGACGAACAGCTTGTTCGGGTCAGCGATCCCCTGAGCGATGACGGCGTCGACGCTGCTGATCAGGTCGTCATAGTCGTTCGACGGATAGTTGTGGTGGATCAGGTTGGCGAACTCATCCCCATAGGAGGTCGAGCCGCGCGGGTTGACTGACAGTACGGCGTATCCGGCGGCGGCGAACAGCTGGTTGTCAGTGGCGAAGTGAGGGCCATAGGCGGCGAAGGGACCGCCGTGGATTTCCAGAACCAGCGGATAACGCTGACCCTCGACATAGTCGGCGGGCAGGGTCAGCCAGCTTTCGACCGCGCGTTGATCGTGGGAGGAGGCGACCTGGATGCGACGCACCTCGCCCAGGCGGCGGGCGCTGAGGAAGTCGGCGTTCAGGCGGGTCAGCTGGGTGCTGCGGCCGCTCTTCAGGACGTGGACGTCGGCCGGGCGGCTGGAATCGCCGCGCGTATAGGCGATGGCGCCGTCGTCGGCCACGGTGAAGCCGCCGCCGGTATAGGGACGGCCGAAATCGTCGCCGGTCAGATCCTCGATCAGGGTGGTGACGACGCCGTCCATCGACACGCGGGCGACCTTGGTGCGGCCCTGATCATCATAGGCGACATAGACCGAGCGGCCGTCGCGGCTCCACACTGGAGACTGGACCGAGCGGTCGAGGCTCTCGGTCAGGGCGCGGCTGTTCGAGCCGTCGGCGTCCATCACATAGAGGCGGGTGTTGTGATAGCCCATCCGCTTGTCGTCATAGCCGAGGTAGGCGATGCGGCGGCCGTCGGGCGAGGCGACGGGCGCATTGTCCGGCCCGGCGCGGCTGGTCAGGGCGGTCAGGCCGCCGGTCTGAACATCCAGGGCGAAGACTTCGCTGTCGGCGGCTTCGCGCTGCCAGTCGGCGCGGCGGTTGGCGCTGAGGTAGAGGGTGCGGGAATCCGCCGACCAGGACAGGCCGCCGCCGTGATGGAAGTCGCCGTGCGTCAGCTGGCGGGCGCCGCCGCCCTGAGATCCGACGACGAAGACGTGGCGGAAGCCGGGCTTCAGATAGCCCTGGCCGTCAGAGCGGTAGGAGACGCTGTCGATGATCTCCAGCGGCGGGGCCCACTGGGCGCCCTCGGGCTTGGCCAGGGGGGAGCCGATCTTGGGCTTGTCGCCGGCGACCAGGACGGAATAGGCCAACTGTTCGCCGTTGGGCGACCAGCTGACGCTGGACGGGGTGTTGGGCAGGTTGGTGACGCGGACGGATTCGCCCGACGCCATCCAGCGCACGAACAACTGCGGCGCGCCGCCCTCGGCGTTGGAGATGTAGGACAGGCGCGTCCCGTCCGGCGACCAGCGCGGTTGGCGATGCGAACCGGCCGAGGTGACCAGGGGCGAATGGCGGCCGGTCTTGACGTCGATCAGCCAGATGGTCGGGCGCATCCGGTCGGTCATGATGTCGGCGGTCTGGCGGACATAGGCGATCTGGCTGCCGTCCGGGCTGATCTGGGCGTCGGAGGCGACCTCCATGCCGAACAGGTCTTGCGCGGTGAACAGACCCCGGTCGGCGGTCGGCAGGCTAGGCGCGCTCGTTGTCTGGACAGCGGTTTGCGCCATCGCGGGCGCATGGGCGCTGAGGATCAGGGCGCAGGCCGCCCAAGCGAATTTGTTCATATGAAACCCCCTCTGGTTTGGAGGGATCATAGAAAGGCTCGGGCTTGCGGCAAGATAGGGAAAGGGCCGCCGGAACGAATCCGGCGGCCCTTTGTGGTTCGCGTTCCGAAGAAAAGTCAGAACTTGAAGCTGGCCCGCAGCAGCAGGGTGTAGCGGACGTAGTCTTCCAGCAGTTCGGCGTCGCCGGTGATCGACAGCAGCCCCAGGTCGTTGCCGACGTTCATGCGGAAGCCGACGATGGGGCCGCCGCCTTCGATGCTGGCGGGATCAAGCACGAAGGAACTACCGCCCGAAGCGAAACGAGCAATCGTCTTGCCTGCATCGACCGAGAAGTTCTGGCGCCAGCCGACGCGAAGCTCTGGACGAATCCAGCCGTCTTTGCCGAAGCCGTAGCCGATGTTCATGGCGGCGACGCCCGAGAAGATGTGGCCGTCGCGTTCGTCGATCTTCAGATCGAAACCGTCGCCGCCGCCGCGTTCGGTGCGGGCGTCCTCGCTCAGCGAGAAGTACTCGACATAGGCTTCGGGACGGATGTTCAGGCGGCCGAAGTGGCGCTCGTACGATGCGCCGCCAGCCGCGGCCAAGGTCAGGCCGTGCCAGTCGGACTCGTTCTTCAGATTGATGCCGTCGGCGACCAGTTTGCGCGTGGCGCTGAAGGAGGCGTAGCCGCCTGCAGCGCGCGCCCAGGTCGTCCAGTACTGGCCTTGGGCGCGCCAGTAGAGGCCCAGTTCCAGCAGGTTGGCCGACAGCACTTCCTCAGCTGCCGATTCCGGGTCTTCCAGGTCGGACGAGGTGAAGGCGGCCGTCAGGCCGAAGGCGCCCATGTTGGTGCCGCGCTCGACGCCGCCCGCCAGGCCGAAGCCTTCCGAACGGAAGCCGTAGGTGTCGGTCTTGTCCTTGTCGGCGTAGAAGTTGATCTCCTGCACCCAGGCGCTGGTTTCACCCGGCGCCGCAGCGGCGTTGCGGCCGGTCAGGGCGCGCGTCACGGCGTCGACGCCGCTGGCCAGCGACAGCAGCGGACCGCCCGAATGCTCGGGCAGCAGTTGCTGGTAGATGTTGAAGAAGCCGTCGCGGTCCGTCTGGTTCAGCATGGCCGCGCGGATCAGCTCATTGTCGGCCAGGCCGGCGTAGAGCACGTCATAGGCGGCGGCCTCGGCCTTGATCATGCCGGCTTCTTCCGCCGTGCGGCGGCGAGCGTCGACGGTCAGCTTGCCGGCGGCGTCATCGACGTTGGCCTTGACCACGAAGGCGTAGGGCGAGTTGGACTGCAGCAGATCCTGATCGATGGCGCCGACGTTCAGGTCGCCCGCCTCGATGATGGTGAAGGACGTCGGATCCTGGATCAGCGAGTTGAAACGAACACCCAGGCCCGCGCCGTCGGCCAGATCGGCTTTGCCGCTGACCTTGAAGCCGCCGGAGGCGTTGTTCGCCGGGTCCAGGGTCACGATCAGATTGCCGTCGGCGCCGACGTTCAGGTTGCTGACGGCGACCTGGCCGGTCTGGCGCGCGTCCAGAGTGCCCTTGGAGATGTCGATGTCCAGTTGGCCGTCGCCGTTGGACAGCTTGCCGGTCACGACGGCGCCGCCGCTGATGGACAGGCGGTCGGCGCCGGTCCCGAAGGAGATGTCGCCGTTCACCGTGCCGTTGCGGATATCCAGCACATCCGCGCCTGAACCCAGGCGGATGTCGCCACGGATGGCGGGCTCATTGATGTCCGGCACGCCGTCCTTGTCAGCGTCGGGCAGCTTGTGATCGGGGATGACCACGCCGTCCTGCACCAGGGTGACGCCCGTGCTGTTGGCGCTGACGTCGACGGCGATGGCCGATCCGGTCTGGGCCACGTCCTTTTCAGGGCTGATGACGGCCTGGATCTTGCCGGTGTTGTTGATCGACGTCAGCGTGCCTGACTCGTCGCGCAAGGCGACGGCGTCGCTCTTGGAGCCGTTTACGCCGGCGGAGAGGGTGCCGGAGTTAGTGAATGAGGTGACGTTGGCGCCCTGGTTGATCAACACGCCCGCGGCCACATTGGCCTCGGCACCCGCTGAAACGCTCTGAATCACGCCGGAGTTGACGATGCCGGGAACTGTCGCGCCCGCGCCGATCAGGACGCCGGTGCTGTCGCCCGTGTTCGCCGTAACGGTGATCGTGCCTTGGTTGTTCAGCCCGCCGGCCAAGCTGACCGAATGACCCGTGCCGCCGATTTGAACGGCAGTGGCGTCGATGTTCTTGTAAACGCCGGCGGCCTCGATGGCGCCGCGGTTGATGAAGGCATAGGCGTTGTCGCCGGTTCCGACGGCGCCGAGGCTGATGTCCTTGTCGGCCGATCCGACCAATACCGCCGGCGCGCCGCCGAACGTGCGGATGGCGGCCGTCGTTTCTTGAGCGTCGGGAATGCCGTCGCCGTCGCGGTCGTCGTCCTCGCGGTTTTTCTTGCCGTCGCCGTCGTCGTCCTCGTCGCCGTTCTTGACGCCGTCGCCGTCGTCGTCGCCCTCGATTCCGCCAGCCCCATAAGACGGCCCGGTGTCGAATAGCACGCCCTTGGCGACATCGCCCGCGATGCGAACGGCCGGGCCGCCCTGCAGCAGGTCATCAGCGTCGAGGTTTTCGAGATAGGTCACGCCCTCGCGAGGTTCGCCCGTCGTGGGCTTGCTCGGCGGGGCCGTGGTGTAGCGATAGCCGGTGCTGGTGACGGCGCCTTGAATCTTGACGGCGCCGTCGACCGCGCCGTCGACGGCGACGCCGACCGCGTTCTCACCGACGGCGGTCACGCTGCCCAAGAGGGTGACGTCGCCGGTGACATCGCCCGTCGTATGGATGCCGTAGGTGTCATTGCCGATGACGCTGATCTGGCCCTGGCTGTAGAGGTTGCCGGTGAGCGGCGCCTCGACGGTCAGGCCTGACGAATTGTTGCCTTCGACCTTGATCGAACCGGACGATTCGATGCGGATGTTTCCGACCAGCGGGGTCGAGCCTGTGACGCGGACCCCATGACGGTTCGTGCCGTCGGCGTACGGGCCGTCCAGGTCGCCGTCCTTGTCGTCGTCCTTATACTCCTCAATGGAGTCGGTGATGTTGATGGCGCCGCCGATGGTGACGTCGCCGGTGTTGCCGCCGTTGACCAGGACGCCCGTGGCGCCGTCCGCGGCCTTGAGCATGTCGATCTTGGATCCAGCGTCCAGCTTGACGTCATGGCTGGAATTCAGCGTCACGGCGGCGCCGGAAGTCACGGTGATCGAGCCGCCGTTGGCGAGCCGCACATCATCGGGCGCGCCGTTGTTGGCGGTCGCGGTGCTGATGGGCGTCGTCCGCCCGGTAGAGATGACCTGTTCGGCCTGAACGCCGGAAGCGACCAGCAGGGGAGCGATCGCAACAGCGCTCGCGAGCAAGATACGCATTCGTAAGAAACCCCTCGTGGTCGCACGCGCAAGGATTGAAGGCGACCCTCCTATCAGGGTCCACGCCCGCACGCCCCAAGTTTCTCGAATTTGAGGCGAATGCAAGACCGGCCGTAGGGAGATCAACCTGAACGGCAGATGAAAAGCGTCGGCTTGCGACCGGATTGCGACGGCCTCTTGAGCGCAACGGTTGCAAGCGGTAGGGGGCCGAAAAGCACGGTGAAGATTAACCGGGCCCGTCGCATCCAAAGCCGGAGCTTTAGCGTTAGCGTGAAGAACGAGAAGCAGAAGGTCCACCGGATGAGCGCGAGCCATGTCGACGTCCAAGAGAGCGAGCTGAGGCTGTTCCCCGGCCTGGACGAAGAGGTGGCCGACACCTTGCGGGCGCTGAAGACCGCCGCCGCTGATTCTCGTCCTCGCCTGGTCGACACCACCATGCTGTTCGCGCCGCGCTCCGGCGGTGTGAAGCGTTATTTGCTGTCGAAGAAGACGTGGCTGGAGGCCAATCGGCCGGGCGTGGCGCACAATCTGGTCGTGCCGGGCGCGGGGTATAAGGCGGAGCCGGACGGCCTCGTCCGTCTTCATGCGCCCAAGCTGCCGTTCGGCGATGGCTATCGTTGGCCCAGTTCGGTGCGGCGCTGGGGCGCCTGGGTGTCGTCGCTCAACCCCACGCTGATCGAGGCGGGCGATCCCTATACGCCGGGACAGGGCGCGCTGGAGGCGGGCCAGAGGGTCGGCTGCCCGGTCGTCGGTTTCTGCCACTCGGACCCGGCGGCGCTGGCGGCGCTGCATTTCGGCGAATGGGCCAAGAAGCCGGTCGAGAAACGCTGGGCCAAGCTGTTTTCTCAATTTGATCGCGTGGTCTCGCCCAGCCGTTTCATCGCTCAGCGTCTGGAAGAGGCGGGCGTGGGCGACATCGTGATTCGCCCGCTCGGCGTCGAGGTGGACACCTTCCACCCGGATCGCCGGGATCGCGACTGGTTGCTGAAGAGGCTGGGTCTGGCCGCCGACGCCCGCCTGCTGTGCTTCGCCGGGCGCCCGGCCAAGGAGAAGAACGTCGGCGTCCTGATCGACGCGGTGCAGCGCCTGGGCGCGCCCTATCATCTGGTTCTGGTCGGCGCGGGCGCGGGGATGCCGCCCGAGGATCGGGTCATCTCCCTGCCGTATGAGAAGGATCCGCGCGCCGTGGCCCGCATCATCGCCAGCTGCGACGCCTTCGTGCACGCCAACGACAAGGAGCCGTTCGGCCTGATCGTGCTGGAGGCCATGGCCTGCGGCCGGGCTGTGGTGGGCGTCAACGCGGGCGGCGTGGCCGAGACGGTGGACGAGAGCGTGGGTCAGTTGGCCGCTTCGGCCGATCCGGTCGACTACGCCGAGGCGATCGAGGCCCTGTTCGCGCGCGACGTGGAGGCTCTGGGTAAGGCGGCGCGGGTCAAGGCGGTTGAGCAGTTCGCCTGGAGCCGCGTGTTCGAGGATCTGACCATGCTTTACGGCGAACTGACCGGGAAGGCCGAGTTCGTCACGCCGCAAGAGCAGCTGCCTATCAACTAGACGTCCGTCGTTGCCGCCCTCGGGCTTGTCCCGAGGGCCTACGACTGGCCACGGCCAAGCAGGCGTGCGGAAGCAACGCCTGTGCTTGATCTCGATTTTCAGAAGAGAGGGAAGGGCGGTGCGCCACTCCCTCAGATCCCTGAGAGGAGTGGCGCGAGTGACGGGGCTCGAACCCGCGACCTCCGGCGTGACAGGCCGGCACTCTAACCAACTGAGCTACACCCGCGTTCCCATCCGAAGCGACTGTGCGCCCCGGCGAGGGGCGTCGTTTAGGCGGGGCCGCGTCGCACGTCAAGCGACGCGGCTGTGGATAAATCAAATCATCGCGCAGACGGCGTAGCAGCGGCCTGCGGCGGGGCCACGGGACCGGCGATTCCGCCGTCCGCAGGCAACTGCGACGCCGTCGCGGGCGGCGGCGGTTCGTAATGCACGCCCACGCCCGGCCCCAGCGGCAGGTCCAGCGCCACCCAGGTCGCCACCATGATCAGACCGGCGACCAGGAAGGCTCCGGCGTAGGGCAGCATGGTCGCCATTAGCGAGCCCAGGCCGAACCTGGGATCCCAGCGCTGCGCGAAGGTCAGGATCAGCGGGAAGTAGCTCATCAGCGGCGTGGCGATGTTGGTGACGGAATCACCCATGCGATAGGCGGCGGTCGTCATCTCGGGGCTGATTCCCAGCAGCATGAACATGGGCACGACGATGGGCGCCAGGGCCGACCACTTGGCCGAGGCCGAGCCGATGAACAGGTCGAAGACGCAGGACACCAGCACCACCACGATCAGCAGCAGGGGCGTCGGCAGGGCCAGTTCGCGCAAGGAGGCGGCGGCGTTGACCGCCAGGATGGGGCCCAGGCCGGACCAGTTGAACATGGCGACGAAGTGGGCGGCGAAGAAGGCCAGGACGATGTAGGGGGCCAGTTGGCTGATCCCCTCGCGCATCATGCGGACCAGATCGTGGTGAGTCTTGATCGAGCCTGAGCCCGCGCCGAAGGCTGCGCCCGCCATGAAGAAGGTCAGAGCGAAGAAGGCGACCAGAGAGCGGTACAGGGGATTGAAGCGCTGTTCCGGCTCGGCGTCGGCGTCGACGAAGGGAGAGCCGGGCAGGAAGGTCACGACCGTCCAGACAGCGATCATGGCCAGGATGGTCAGGCCCGCCCAGGCCAGGCCGCGTTTTTCGGCAGCGGTGAGGGGCGTCTTCTCTTCGGCGGCGACCGGGGCGGCGTTGTGCGGAATCCAGGCCCCCAGGCGCGGCTCGATCACCCGGTCGGTCAGGAACCAGACGATGGGGGTGAAGACGATCACCACCCCGACGATGAAGAACCAGTTGCCCGCGATGCTGACGGCGTAGGACGGATCGATCAGATGGGCGGCGGGCTCGGTGATGCCCAGGATCAGGGCGTCGCTGGCGCCGGGGAACAGATTGCCCGCATAGCCGCCGGAGACAGCGGCGAAGCCGGCGGCCAAGCCAGCCAGAGGGTGGCGGCCCGCAGCGGCGAAGATCACGGCCGCCAGCGGAATCACCACGACATAGGAGGCGTCCGAGGCGTGATGGGACACCATGCCCGTCACCACCACGATGGGCGTCAGGATGAAGCGCGGCGCGTTCAGCAGGGCGCCGCGGATGGCGGTTGAGAACAGGCCCGTGCGTTCGGCCACCGATGCGCCGTAGATGATGGTGATGACGATCCCCAGCGGCGGGAAGTCGGCCAGGGTGCGCGGCATGCCGATGAACAGCCGCTCCAGATTGGCCGGAGAGAGAAGGCTCTGCGCCTGCAGCACCTCGCCCGTCACCGGGTTGACCGCCGACCAGCCCAGGCCTGCGCCGACCAGGCTGAGCGCCACCAGGCCGAGGATCAGCCATAGGAATAAGAAGACGGGATCTGGCAGCCGATTGCCGATGCGTTCGATCGAGTTCAGCAGGCGGGCGGCCAGGTTCATACGCAAGCTCTCGGCTATGTTGAAATGCGACGGCGTATTTCGCGGATCAGCGGCATAAGAGGCAATCGCGTGGGCTGCGGCAAATCGCCCAAAAAACTGCGAACCGTTCGCAATAAAAAACCTTTGCCGACATGGGTTTGAACCCTGGCGAGGTTGGGTCTAAGAAGCCCCGAATCCGCCCCCTACCTCCCGGCGGGCGAGGCAGCTCGAATGAACGCATTTCTTCTAGAATACCTCCCGATCGTCGTTTTCCTGGGCATCGCCATCGTGCTCGGCGTCGGCTTCATGCTGGCGGCCTGGGCGCTGGCCCCCAAGAACCCCGATACCGAGAAGCTCTCGGCTTATGAGTGCGGCTTCAACGCCTTTGACGACGCGCGCATGAAGTTCGACGTGCGCTTCTATCTGGTGTCGATCCTCTTCATCATCTTCGACCTGGAAATCGCCTTCCTGTTCCCTTGGGCGGTGTCGATGTTCGACCTGTCGCACGGCAGCATGGTCTTCGCCTTCTGGTCGATGATGGTCTTCCTGGGCGTCCTTACGGTCGGCTTCATCTACGAATGGAAGAAGGGAGCCCTGGAATGGCAGTGATCGCCCCCTCTAGCCCGCTGGTCCCCGCCGGTTCCGCCGCGCGTTCGACCGTCGAGGGCTATGACCCCAAGATCCACGACAAGTTCTTCGAGTCGGTGAATACCGAACTGGGCGAACGTGGCTTCCTGACGACCTCGCTGGACGACGTCATCACCTGGGCCCGCACGGGTTCGCTGATGTGGATGTCGTTCGGCCTGGCCTGCTGCGCCGTTGAGATGATTCACCTGTCGATGCCGCGCTTCGACCTGGAACGCTTCGGCACCGCGCCGCGTGGTTCGCCGCGCCAGTCGGACCTGATGATCGTCGCAGGCACCCTGACCAACAAGATGGCTCCGGCCCTGCGCAAGGTCTACGACCAGATGCCGGACCCGCGCTACGTCATCTCGATGGGCTCGTGCGCCAACGGCGGCGGCTATTACCACTACAGCTACAGCGTCGTGCGCGGCTGCGATCGCGTGGTGCCGGTGGACGTTTACGTTCCGGGCTGCCCGCCGACCGCCGAGGCTCTGCTGTACGGCATCCTGCAACTGCAGAAGAAGATCCGCCGCACGGGGACCATCGAGCGATGAGCGAACTGGTGCGCGTCGCGGAGCGCGAATCCGCCCTTACGCCCCTGGGCACGGAAATGGTCGCGGCGCTCGGCGTCGAGGCTGTGGTGGCCTATGGCGAACTGACGCTGATCGCCCCGCGCGAGAAGATCGTCGAGGTCATGACGGCCCTGCGCGATCAGTTCGGCTTCCAGCAGTGCATGGATGTCTGCGGCGCCGACTATCCCGACCGCGCCGAGCGGTTCGAGGTCGTCTATCACCTGCTGTCGCTGACGCGCGCCGCGCGCGTTCGCGTCAAGGTGTCGACCAACGAAGTGGACCCGGTCCCCAGCGTGTCGTCGGTCTATCCGTCGGCCGGCTGGTTCGAGCGTGAAGCCTTCGACATGTACGGCATGATCTTCTCGGATCACCCGGACATGCGCCGCATCCTGACCGACTACGGTTTCCAGGGGCACCCGCTGCGCAAGGACTTCCCGATGACGGGCTACGTCGAGGTGCGCTACGACGAAGTGCAGAAGCGCGTGGTCTATGAGCCGGTGAAACTGACTCAAGAGTTCCGCAACTTCGACTTCCTGTCTCCGTGGGAAGGCGCCGATTATCCGACTGTCCTGCCGGGCGATGAAAAGGCGGGAGCGCAGTAATGGCCGACGTCAAGAACATGCCCGCGCCGCTCGGCGCGGCCATCGACCCGTTCGAGGACTATGAAGACGGCCTGACCCCGCACGCGCGGGCGATGGACGACCGCAAGTTCACCATCAACTTCGGCCCGCAGCACCCGGCCGCGCACGGCGTGCTACGCCTGGTGTTGGAGCTGGACGGCGAGCTGGTGACCCGCGTCGATCCGCACATCGGCCTGCTGCACCGCGGCACCGAGAAGCTGATGGAGGCGCGCACCTACCTCCAGAACATCCCCTACCTGGACCGGCTGGACTACGTCTCGCCGATGAACCAGGAGCACGCCTTCTGCCTGGCTATCGAACGCCTGCTGGGTCTGGACGTGCCGTATCGCGGCCAACTGATCCGGGTGCTGTACTCGGAGATGGGCCGGATTCTGAACCACCTTCTGAACGCGACCATGCAGGCCATGGACGTGGGCGCCCTGACCCCGCCGCTGTGGGGCCACGAAGAGCGCGAGAAGCTGATGGTCTTCTATGAGCGGGCTTGCGGCGCGCGCCTGCACGCCAACTATTTCCGTCCGGGCGGCGTCCACCAGGATCTGACGCCCGAGCTGATCGACGACATCGGCCGCTGGTGCGCCGAGTTCCCGGCCAAGCTGGCGGACATCGAAAGCCTGGTCACCGAGAACCGCATCTTCAAGCAGCGGAACGTCGACATCGGCGTGGTGTCCAAGGAAAACGCCATGGCCTGGGGTTTCTCGGGCGTCATGCTGCGCGGCTCGGACATCGCCTGGGATCTGCGCAAGGCCCAGCCGTACGACTGCTACGCCGACATGGAGTTCGACATCGTCGTCGGCAAGAACGGCGACTGCTGGGACCGCTACCTGGTCCGCGTCGAAGAGATGCGTCAGTCGATCCGCATCATGGAGCAGTGCATCCACAAGTTGCGCAACTGCCCCGGCGAGCCGGTCCTGACCGAGGACCACAAGATCGCCCCGCCGCGTCGCGGTGAGATGAAGCGCTCGATGGAAGCGCTGATCCACCACTTCAAGCTCTACACCGAAGGCTTCCGCACCCCGGAAGGCGAGGTCTATGCGGCCGTCGAGGCGCCCAAGGGCGAGTTCGGCGTCTATCTGGTGTCGGACGGCACCAACAAACCCTACCGCGTCAAGCTGTCGGCGCCCGGCTTCCGTCACCTGCAGGCGATGGACTGGATGAACCGCGGCCACATGCTGGCGGACGTGTCCGCCATCCTCGGCTCGCTCGACATGGTGTTCGGAGAAGTGGACCGATGAGCGTGCGTCGTCTCGCCAAGGAACAGCCGGCGTCTTTCGAGTTCTCGAAGGACACCATGGCCAAGGCCGAGTGGTGGATCAAAAAGTACCCGGAATCGCGTCGCCAGTCGGCGGTGATCCCGGTCCTGTGGCTGGTCCAGAAACAGGAAGGCTGGGTGTCCGAACCCTCGCTGCGCGCCGTCGGCGAGCTGCTGGGCATGGCCTATATCCGGGTGCTGGAGGTCGCGACCTTCTACACCATGTTCCAGCTGACGCCGGTCGGCACGGCGGCTCTGATCCAGGTGTGCGGCACGACGCAGTGCATGCTGCGCGGCTCTAACGATCTGATGCGCGTCTGCCGCGAGAAGATCGGTCCCAAGGACGAGCTGTCCGCCGACGGCCGCTTCACCTGGCAGGAAATCGAGTGCATCGGCGCCTGCTCGAACGCGCCGGTGGCCCAGATCAACGACCTCTACTACGAAGACCTGACGCCTGAGAACATGGCCCAGATCATCGACGACTTCGCTGCCGGCAAGACGCCGAAGGCGGGCAGCTATGTCGGCCGTCACACGTCGGAGCCTGAAGGCGGCGCGCGGACGCTGACTGATCCGTCGCTGTACGACGGCTCGGCCGCCAAGAAGATCAAGAAGCTGCCGAACTCGGAGCCCGTCGCTGAAAAGGCTCCGGCCTGATGGCGCGGCCGGACCTCGAAACAGATACGGGCAGGGCGGCCTATCGGGCCGAGCTGCGTCGCGTCGGCTGGCGTCCGCGCTGGGCGGGGCTGGCCTGTATCGTGGTCGCGGCCGCTCTGGTTTTGTTCGCACGTGAAGGCCGTTTCGGCCTGACTGACAACGCGGTGATGGCGGCCTATGGCCTGTTGGCCGTTGGATGGGTGCTGGTGATCTACGCCGTCTTCCAGCGCACCCGCCACCACAAGCGCCGCATGGCGGAAGGACTTTAAGGGATCATGGTCGGCATCCTCCAAGACAAGGATCGGATCTTCACCAACCTCTATGGTCTCCAGGACTGGGGCCTTGAGGGGGCGAAGCAGCGCGGCGCGTGGAACGCCACCAAGGACATGCTGGACCTTGGCCGCGACTGGATCATCACCAACGTCAAGAACTCGGGCCTGCGCGGACGCGGCGGCGCCGGTTTCTCGACCGGCCTGAAGTGGTCCTTCATGCCCAAGGAAGTGAAGGATCGCCCTCACTACCTGGTCATCAACGCCGACGAATCCGAGCCCGCGACCTGCAAGGACCGCGAGATCATGCGTCATGATCCGCAACTGCTGATCGAAGGCGCGATGATCGCCTCCTTCGCGATGCAGGCCCACGCTTGCTACATCTACCTGCGCGGCGAATACATCCTTGAGCGTGAGCGCATGGAAGCCGCCGTCAAGCAGGCCTATGAGGCCAAGCTGATCGGCAAGAACAACGTCCACGGCTGGGACTTCGACGTCTATATCCACCACGGCGCCGGCGCCTATATCTGCGGCGAAGAGACGGCCCTGCTGGAATCTTTGGAAGGCAAGAAGGGCCAGCCGCGCCTGAAGCCGCCGTTCCCGGCCGGCGCAGGTCTGTACGGCTGCCCGACGACCGTGAACAACGTGGAATCGATCGCCGTGGTCG
This sequence comes from Brevundimonas sp., assembly GCF_032107865.1. Lineage (GTDB taxonomy): Bacteria > Pseudomonadota > Alphaproteobacteria > Caulobacterales > Caulobacteraceae > Brevundimonas. The sequence continues at coordinate 10,831 of NZ_DAMCNG010000018.1, read as the reverse complement.
GCACTATCCTGCGCCGTGGCGCGGACTGGTTCGCCAGCTTCGGTCGCCCGAACAACACCGGCACCAAGCTGATGTCGCTGTCGGGTCACGTGAACACGCCCTGCGTGGTCGAAGAGGCCATGTCGATCCCGCTGCGCCAGTTGATCGAGGATCACGGCGGCGGCGTGCGCGGCGGCTGGGGCAATCTGAAAGCCATCATTCCGGGCGGCGCGTCCTGCCCGGTCATCACGCGCGAGCAGGCCGAAACCGTGCTGATGGACTTCGACTCCATGCGCGAAATGCGCTCGTCGCTGGGTACGGCGGGCGTGACCGTCATGGACGAGTCCACCGACATCGTTAAGGCGATCGCCCGCATCAGCTACTTCTTCAAGCACGAGAGCTGCGGCCAGTGCACGCCGTGCCGTGAAGGCACCGGCTGGATGTGGCGCGTGCTGGAACGCATGGCCATCGGCGACGCCGACCCGTCCGAAATCGACCTGCTGCTCGACGTGGCCAGCCAGGTTGAAGGCCACACCATCTGCGCTCTCGGCGACGCCGCCGCCTGGCCCGTTCAGGGCCTGATCCGGCACTTCCGTCACGAGATCGAAGAGCGCATCCACACCTACCGCAGCCGCCGCGCGAACTTCGCCGGCCACGCGATCGCGGCGGAGTAATCGTAATGCCTATCGCCAAGGTCAACGGCGTTGAAGTCGAGTTCGAACCGGGCATGACCGTGCTGCAGGTCGCCGAGCGCGCCGGGCAGGAAATCCCGCGGTTCTGCTACCACGAGCGCCTGTCCATCGCCGGCAACTGCCGCATGTGCCTGGTCGAGGTGAAGCCTGGACCGCCGAAGCCGCAGGCTTCGTGCGCGCTTCCGGCCGCCGACGGCCAGGAAATCTTCACCGACACGCCGATGGTGAAGAAGGCCCGCGAAGGGGTGATGGAGTTCCTGCTCATCAACCACCCGCTGGACTGCCCGATCTGCGACCAGGGCGGCGAGTGCGACCTGCAGGATCAGGCTGTCGGCTACGGCCGTGACGGTTCGCGCTACGGCGAGAACAAGCGCGCGGTTGAAGAAAAGAACATGGGCCCGACGGTCAAGACATTCATGACGCGGTGCATCCAGTGCACCCGTTGCGTTCGCTTCATCACCGAAGTGGCGGGCGTCCCGGACATCGGCATGATCTCGCGCGGCGAAAGCGCCGAGATCACGACCTATTTGGAAAAGAATATCGACAGCGAACTGTCGGGCAACGTCAACGACCTGTGCCCGGTGGGCGCCCTGACGCACCGCCCTTGGCAGTATCACTACCGCCCGTGGGAGCTGAAGAAGACCGAGACCATCGACGTGATGGACGCGCTCGGCTCCAACATCCGCGCCGACTCGCGCGGCGCCGAGGTCATGCGCGTGCTGCCGCGCGTGAACGAGGGCATCAACGAAGAGTGGCTGTCGGACAAGAGCCGCTACGCCGTCGACGGCCTTCAGGCGCGTCGTCTGGACCGTCCGTGGGTTCGCGAAAACGGCAAGCTGCGCGCTGCGTCGTGGGACGAGGCGCTGAGCGCCGTCGCCGCGAAGATCAAGGCCGCCTCGGCTGACCGCATCGGCGCCATCGCAGGCGACCTGCAGGACGCCGAGTCGATGAAGGCGACGCTGGACCTGTTCCGCGCGTTGGGTTCGGCCAATACGGACTGCCGTCAGGACGGCTCCGCGCTGGGCGGCGAGGCTCGCGAGGGCTGGCTGTTTAACTCTGGCCTGCAAGGCATTGAAAACGCTGACGCCATCCTGATCGTCGGCGCCAATCCGCGCACGGAAGCGCCGCTGCTGAACGCGCGCATCCGCAAGACCTGGCTGAAGGGCGGCGTCGAAGTCGGCGTCATCGGCCCGCAAGCTGACCTGACCTATGACTACGCCTGGCTGGGCGCCGGCTCGAAGACTCTGGGCAAGCTGCCCAAGGCCGCCACCGATTTCCTGACCAAGGCTGAACGCCCGGCGATCATCGTCGGCGCGGGCGCCCTGACCGGCGAGACCGGCCCGGCCGTGTTGAACGCCCTGGGCGCGCTGGCCAAGAAGGTCGGCGTCGTCAAGGACGGCTGGAACGGCTTCAACGTCCTGCACAGCGCCGCCGCGCGCGTCGGCGGCCTGGACATGGGCTTCCTGCCGGGCGAGGGCGGTCTGGATGTGGCCGCCATGCTGAAGCCGGGCGCGCTGGACGTTCTGTTCCTGCTGGGCGCCGATGAGGTGAACGCAGACGCATCGGGCGCCTTCCGCGTCTATCTGGGTTCGCACGGCGATCGCGGCGCGCACGGCGCGGACGTGATCCTGCCGGGCGCGGCCTACACCGAGAAGTCGGGCCTGTACGTCAACACCGAGGGCCGGGTGCAGATGGCCGAGCGCGTGGTCTTCCCGAAGGGCGAGGCCAAGGACGACTGGGCCGTCATCCGCGCCCTGTCCGAGCGCGTCGGCCACAAGCTGCCGTTCGATACGCTGGAGCAACTGCGCGCCAAGCTGATGAGCGATCATCCGACCTTCGGCCGCATCGACTACCTGGCTCCGGCTGCGACGTTCGACGTCGCCAAGCTGGGCGCCAAGGGAGACCTGGGCGACGTCGCCTTCGTCTCCGTCATCGCCGATCCCTACCTGACCAACCCGATCGCGCGCGCCAGTGAAACCATGGCCCAACTGTCCGCTGAGCGGACGGCGCCGGTCGCCCTGGCGGCGGAGTAAATCATGGACGCTGCGACTTCATTCTGGACCACGCCGCTCGGTTGGACCCTCGCCACGGTCGGCGGGATCCTGCTGGTGGTGGTCGGTATCCTGATCTCCCTGGCCTTCCTGCTGCTGGCCGACCGCAAGATCTGGGCGGGCGTTCAGCTGCGCAAGGGTCCGAACGTGGTCGGTCCCTTCGGCCTGCTGCAATCCTTCGCCGACTTCTTCAAGTTCGTGCTGAAGGAGATCGTCATCCCGGCCGGGTCGGACAAGGTGGTCTTCATCCTGGCTCCGCTGATCAGCTTCGTACTGGCCTTCGTGGCGTGGGCGGCGATCCCGTTCGCACCGGGTTGGGTGGTCGCGGACCTGAACGTCGGCATTCTGTATATTCTGGCGATCAGTTCGCTGGGCGTTTACGGCATCATCATGGGCGGCTGGGCTTCGAACTCGAAGTATCCGTTCCTGGGCGCCCTGCGTTCGGCGGCGCAGATGGTGTCGTATGAAGTCTCGATGGGCCTCATCATCATCAACGTCGTCCTGCTGGCCGGGACGATGAACCTGACCGAGATCGTGACCCAGCAACAGGGTTGGATCTGGAACTGGAACGCCTTTGGCGGCGGCCTTGAGACCCTGCCGACGATCATCGTCATGCTGCCCATGACCATCGTCTTCTTCATCTCGGCCCTGGCCGAGACCAACCGCCCGCCTTTCGACCTTCCCGAAGCGGAGTCGGAGTTGGTGGCCGGTTATCAGGTCGAATATTCCTCGACCCCGTACCTGCTGTTCATGATCGGCGAGTACGCCAACATCGTCTTCATGTGCGCCATGATCACCCTGCTGTTCTGCGGCGGGTGGAATCCGGGCTTCCCGACCGACTTCCTGAACAGCGTCCCGGCCTTCGTCGCCAACCTGTTCTACCTGCTGGTCTTCATCACCAAGGTCGTCTTCTGGTTCTTCATGATCGCCTTGGTGAAGGCCTTCGTGCCGCGTTACCGCTATGACCAACTGATGCGTCTGGGCTGGAAGATCTTCCTGCCGGCCTCGCTGGTCGCCGTGGTCTTCGTGGCGGCGTGGCGCGTCTTCGCGGTGGGCGGCTGATGGGCGGTTACGCCACATTCCTGATCGCGCTGGCGCTCGCCGCCGGCCTGTCGGCCTGCACCTACAAGCCGATGGATCCGGCTGCGCCCGAGACCGCGTCTGCGCGTCTTGAGCGGCTGGACCGGGAGCGGGGCGAGGAGGCGGACAAGCGCGCCCATTGCCAACGTCTGTCGCGGGACGACCCGCGCTTCGACAGGGACGGTTGCGAACGCCGGATCGGCGGATGAAGACGAAAGCCGCAGCCCTGATGTTCGCCCTGGCCGCGCCCATGCTGGCGTCGGCCTGCGCGCCCTATGAGGCCGACCCGGTGTCGGTCTATCAGTGGGAGCGCAAGGTGCAGGAAATCGAACGGCGCGAGGCGGAACGCCAGCGCCTTTGCCAGACCCTCGACAAGGAAAGCGCACGCTATCAACGCGACTGCGCCGGAGTGAAATCGTAATGCTGACCCGTATCGTTCAGGCGGCCAAGGGCGCGATGCTGACCGACGTGTTCGGCGCCGTCGGCCTGTCGATGAAGTACATGATGAAGCCGAAGGCGACGGTGAACTATCCGTTCGAGCGCAACCCGCAGTCGCCGCGCTTCCGTGGCGAGCACGCGCTGCGTCGCTATCCGAACGGCGAAGAACGCTGCATCGCCTGCAAGCTGTGCGAGGCCATCTGCCCCGCCCAGGCCATCACCATCGAGGCCGAGCCGCGCGCTGACGGCAGCCGTCGCACGACGCGCTACGACATCGACATGGTCAAATGCATCTACTGCGGCCTGTGCCAGGAGGCCTGCCCGGTGGACGCCATCGTCGAGGGACCGAACAGCGAGTTCGCCACCGAGACCCGCGAAGAACTGCTCTATGACAAGGCGCGTCTGCTGGACAACGGCGACCGTTGGGAGCGTCTGATCGCGAAGAATCTGGAACTCGACGCTCCGTATCGCTAAACGGAGCGGCGATTCCGCCACGCTGACCCTGACCTTCGGGCCGGGGCCGATTTTGGAAGGGTCCGGGATTTCTGTCCGGGCCATTGGTTTTGAAGAGGGGCGTCGTCCCGCACATGTTGCAAGGCCTGGCCTTCTATCTTCTGGCGACGGTCGCCGTGGTTTCCGCCCTTCTGGTGGTGACCGCGCGCAATCCCGTGCACTCCGTTCTCTGGCTGATCCTGACCTTCTTCTCGGCAGCCGGTCTGTTCGTTCTGCTGAGCGCCGAGTTCCTGGCGATGCTGCTGGTCGTCGTCTACGTCGGCGCCGTGGCGGTGCTGTTCCTGTTCGTCGTCATGATGCTGGACGTCGACTTCGTGAAGCTGCGCGAAGGATACGCGCGCTACCTGCCGCTGGCGGGCATCGTGGCGGGCGTGCTGCTGGCCGAGATGATCATGGTGTCGATCACCGTCGTTCAGGGCGGAGCCGCCAGGGACGCGACCTCGCCGGTTCCGGCCGGGCCTGACGTCACCAACATCGAGACGATCGGCCGCGTGCTCTATACGGACTACGTCTACTTCTTCCAGGCGGCGGGCGTGGTCCTGCTGATCGCCATGATCGGCGCCATTGTCCTGACCCTGCGTCACCGTCCGGGCGTGCATCGTCAGGATCTGGCGGCCCAGGCCAACCGCGAGCGCGCCAAGGCCGTCGAGATCAAGTCCGTGACCACGGGCCAGGGCGTCACCCCCGAGGAGCTTCTGTAATGGATATCTCGCTCCAGCATTATCTGGCGGTCGCCGCCATGCTGTTCACCATCGGCGTCTTCGGCATCTTCGTGAACCGCAAGAACGTCATCATTATCCTGATGTCGGTCGAGATGATCCTGCTCGCGGTGAACATTAACTTCGTGGCCTTCTCCACGCACCTGAACGATGTGTCGGGTCAGCTGATGGCCATGTTCGTGCTGACGGTCGCCGCGGCCGAGGCCGCTGTCGGCCTGGCCATTCTCGTGACCTTCTTCCGTAACCGCGGCGACATCGCGGTCGACGACGCCTCCGTGATGAAGGGCTGATCGGAACCGTGACTATCCAGACTCTCGTCACTCTCGGCGTCTTCGCCCCCTTGCTGGGGGCCATGATCGCCGGCTTCTTTGGTCGCCGGATCGGCGACGTCGCCTCGCAAGCCGTCACTACGGGCCTGCTGTTCTTCTCGTGCGCGGTTTCCTGGATCGTGTTCAGCCAGTGGACCTGGGGCGGGCTGGAAGCCTTCACCGTACACCTGGCGCCGTTCGTCCACGTCGGCGAGTTCCAGTCGAACTGGTCGATCCGCGTCGACGCCATGTCGGCCACCATGCTGATCGTGGTGACGTCGGTGTCCTCGCTGGTTCACCTCTATTCCTGGGGCTACATGAAGGAGGACGACAGCCGTCCTCGCTTCTTCGCCTATCTGTCGCTGTTCACCTTCATGATGCTGGCGCTGGTGACGGCCGCCGACTTCCTGCAGATGTTCTTCGGCTGGGAAGGCGTGGGCCTGGCGTCGTATCTGCTGATCGGTTTCTGGTTCAAGAAGCCCTCGGCCACCGCCGCCTCGATCAAGGCCTTCGTGGTCAACCGCGTCGGCGACTTCGGCTTCCTGCTCGGCATGATGACCGTGTTCTGGATGTTCGGCACGATCGAGTTCGCCAAGCTGTTCCCGCTGATCGCGGGCAAGGCCGGGACGGGCTGGGAATTCCTTGGCCACACCTGGTCGGCGCTGGATCTGGCCGGTCTGCTGCTGTTCATCGGCGCGATGGGCAAGTCGGCGCAGTTCTTCCTGCACACCTGGTTGCCGGACGCGATGGAAGGCCCGACGCCTGTGTCGGCCCTGATCCACGCGGCCACCATGGTCACCGCGGGCGTCTACATGGTCTGCCTGCTGTCGCCGCTGTATGAGCACGCGCCCGTCGCGTCGCAGTTCATCGCCATCATCGGCGGCGTCACGGCCATCTTCGCCGCGACCGTCGGCATGATGCAGAACGACATCAAGCGGGTGATCGCCTATTCGACCTGTTCGCAGCTGGGCTACATGTTCTTCGCTGCGGGCGTCGGCGCTTATCAACCCGCCATGTTCCACCTGTTCACGCACGCCTTCTTCAAGGCTCTGCTGTTCCTGGGCGCCGGCTCGGTGATCCACGGCATGCACCACGAGCAGGACATGCGGAAGATGGGCGGCCTGTGGAAGCTGCTGCCCGTCACCTATGCGACCATGATGATCGGCACCATCGCCATCACCGGCCTGGGCATGCCCGGCGTCGGCGGCTTCGCCGGCTTCTACTCCAAGGACTCCATCCTCGAGAGCGCCTATGCGGCGGCGACGACCGGCCACTCGGCTGCGGGCATGTTCGCCTTCGTCATCGGCATCTCGGCGGCCCTGCTGACGGCCTACTATTCGTGGCGCCTGATCTTCATGACCTTCCACAATAAGCCTGTGTGGAAGGAAGAGGAGGGCGCCCATCATGCGGACGTCCACGCTCCTGACGATCATCATGCCCATGACGATCATGCGCACGACGACCACCATGGTCCGCTGAAGCCGCACGAAAGCCCGTGGGTCATGGTGCTGCCGCTGCTGCTGTTGTCGGTCGGCGCGGTGGCTGCGGGCATGATCTTCGCCCCGCACTTCATCGGTCACCATGAGGCTGAGTTCTGGCGCGGCGCCATCTTCGTCGGGGCTGAAAACCACGTCCTGCATGAAAGCCACAACGTCCCGACCTGGGTGAAGTGGGCGCCGCTGATCGTGACGCTGCTGGGCACGGCCATCGCCTTCTGGCTGTACGTCGTGAAGGAAGGCGCGGCCAAGGAGATGGCCGACCGCAAGGGCCCGCTGTGGACCTTCCTCTACAACAAGTGGTTCTTCGATGAGCTGTATGACGCCACCTTCGTGAAGGGGACCAAGGCGATCGGCGACTTCTTCTGGAAGATCGGCGACGTGAAGATCATCGACGGTCTGGGCCCGAACGGCGCGGCCTGGGCTTCGCTGAAGTCGGGCGGTTGGTTGTCCCGGTTCCAGTCCGGTTTCGTCTACTTCTATGCATTCGTGATGCTGATCGGCGTGGCTGTGTTCCTTGCCTTCGCCATCTTCACGTGGGGAGCCTGAGCCTCGTGCCTCACATTCTGAGCATCGTCACCTTCCTGCCGCTTCTCGGCGTGGCCGCGATCCTGGTCGCGCGCCTGCTGAACAAGGGCGGTCAGGACGCCGCGGCCCCGGCCGCCCGCTGGATCGCCCTGATCACCACCATGGTGGTGCTGGCCGTGTCCGTCCTGCTGGTCGCGCAGTTCGATCCGTCGAACCCGGCCTATCAGTTCGTCGAGAACTACGCCTGGTTCGCGGGCGCCAGCTATCACCTGGGCGTTGACGGGATCTCGATCCTGTTCGTCCTGCTGACGGCCTTCTTGCTGCCGATCTGCATCGTGGCCAGCTGGAAGTCGATCCAGACGCGCGTCGTCGAATACATGATCGCCTTCCTGATCCTGGAAACCATGGTCATCGGCGTGTTCACCTCGCTGGACCTGTTCCTCTTCTACATCTTCTTCGAAGGCACCCTGGTGCCGATGTATCTGATCATCGGCATCTGGGGCGGCGCCAACCGCATCTACGCGGCGTACAAGTTCTTCCTGTACACCCTGCTGGGCTCGGTCCTGATGCTGCTGGCCATGCTGTGGATGGCCCATGAGACGGGCACCACCAGCATTCCGGAGTTGAAGCAGTACGCCTTCGACCCGGCGGTGCAGCCCCTGTTGTGGTTGGCCTTCTTCGCCTCCTTCGCGGTGAAGATGCCGATGTGGCCGGTGCACACCTGGCTGCCCGACGCCCACGTTCAGGCGCCGACGGCCGGTTCCGTCATCCTGGCCGGCATCCTGCTGAAGCTGGGCGGCTACGGCTTCATCCTGTTCAACATTCCGATGTTCCCGCAGGCGTCGCAGATGTTCACGCCTCTGGTGCTGACGCTGTCGGTGATCGCCATCGTCTACACCTCGCTGGTCGCCTTCCGTCAGACGGACATCAAGAAGCTGATCGCCTATTCGTCGGTCGCCCACATGGGCTTCGTGACCATGGGCATCTTCGCGGGCAACGACACCGGCATCCAGGGCGCGGTCTTCCAGATGCTGAGCCACGGCCTGATCTCGGGCGCGCTCTTCCTCTGCGTCGGCGTGGTCTATGACCGGATGCACACCCGTGAGATCGCCTTCTACGGCGGCCTGACGGCGCGGATGCCCTGGTATGCGGCCATCTTCCTGATGTTCACCATGGCCAACGTCGGTCTGCCGGGCACCTCGGGCTTCATCGGCGAAGTGCTGACGATGACGGGCGCCTATCAGGTTTCGACCTGGGCGGCCCTGATTGCGGCCTCGGGCGTGATCTTCTCGGCGGTCTATGCGCTGACGCTGTTCCGCAACGTCATGTACGGCCCGATCACCAATCCGGCGCTGGAAAGCATCACCGACATCGACAAGCGCGAACTGCTGATCTTCGTGCCCCTGATCGTCGGCACCATCTGGCTGGGCCTCTATCCCAACGCCGTTCTCGACTACACCGGGCCGACTGTTGAAGCCCTGACCAGCGCCTATCGCGCCGCGATCGGCGGGTGAGACCATAATGCCTGATCTGTCCTCCGCTCTCCAACTCGCCGCCCCGGAGCTGACCCTTGCGGTCGGCGGGCTGGTGCTGCTCATGCTCGGCGCCTTCGCCGGCGAGAAGTCGACGCGCCTGGTCTCGGGCCTGTCGGTGCTGCTGCTGTTGGCGGCGACGGCGCTGGCTGTCGTCGGCCCGCTGGGCTCCGCCTTCAACGGGGCCTATGTGGCCGATCCGCTGGCCGTTTTCGGCAAGGCGGTGATTTTCCTGTCCGCCGCCGTGGCCGTGGTGCTGGGCGACGGCTGGATGCATCGCAACAACATCGCCAAGTTCGAGTATCCGATCCTGATCGTGCTGGCCTCGGTCGGCATGGGCATGATGGCGTCGTCGGGCGATCTGATCTCGCTCTACATCGGCATCGAGATGCACTCGCTGGCCCTCTATGTCCTGGCCGCCTATCGCCGCGACGATCTGAAGGCCTCGGAAGCGGGTCTGAAGTATTTCGTTCTGGGCGCCCTGTCGTCGGGTCTGCTGCTCTACGGCGCCAGCCTGATCTACGGTTTTGCCGGTTCGATGCGGTTCGAGGACATCGCCGCATTCGCCACCGCCAACCCCGGTCCGGGCCTGATCTTCGGCCTGGTCTTCCTGATCTGCGGTCTGGCGTTCAAGGTTTCGGCCGCGCCGTTCCACATGTGGACGCCGGACGTCTATGAAGGCGCCCCGACGCCGGTCGTGGCCCTGTTCTCGACCGCGCCCAAGGTGGCGGCCATGGTGCTGATCATCCGCGTGTTGATCGAAGGCTTCGGCCTGGCCCATGCGCAGTGGGCCCAGGTGCTGATCCTGATCTCGCTGATCAGCTTCGCCGTTGGCGCCTTCGGCGGCCTGATGCAGAAGGACATCCAGCGCCTGCTGGCCTATTCGTCCATCATCAACATCGGCTACGCCCTGCTGGGCGTGGCGGCGGGCACCCAGGTCGGCGTTCAGGCGACCCTGATGTTCATGACCCTGTATGTCGTGGATCAGATCGGCTTCTTCGCTATTCTGTTGTCGCTGAGCCGCAATGGTCGTCCGATCCGCAAGATCGCCGATCTGGCCGGTCTTAAGAAGGACCGCCCGGTGACGGCCGTCGCCCTGACGATCCTGTCGCTGTCTGCCGTCGGTATTCCGCCGATGTCGGGTTTCTGGGGCAAGTTCTACGTCTTCGGCGCCGCCGCAGACGCCGGTTACTGGATGGCGGGCGCGGCGGGCCTGGTGGCCTCGGTCGTCGCGGCCTTCTACTACCTGCGCATCATCAAGGTGATTTGGTTCGACACGCCGGAATTCGACGTGACGACGGACAAGGCGCCGGCCGGCGCGCAATGGATCGGCTGGGCGGCTGCGGCCTTCAGCTTCCCCGTGCTGCTGATCGCCCTGACCTGGCTGGAGCCGCTGACGCGCGCGGCTGCTGCGGGCGTCGGGATCGGATAAGGGGCCTTGGCGGCTCCGGTCCTGATCCTCGAAGAGACCGACTCCACCAACGCCGAGGCGCGA
>NZ_DAMCNG010000017.1:0-26618 GCF_032107865.1 Brevundimonas sp. | reverse complement strand
CAAGGCGGGCCACCCGCGCGCGGGTGCCTCGACGGCCTGGGTTCCGTCGCCGACGGCGGCGACCCTGCACGCCCTGCACTATCACGAGGTCGACGTCTGGGCGCGTCAGGCCGAGATCGCCAAGCGCGCGCCCACCAGCCTGACGCCACTGCTGACCCCGCCGTTCGCGACCGGAACGCCGAGCGCGGACGAGATCCGGCAGGAGCTGGATAACAATGCGCAGGGCATTCTGGGCTACGTCGTGCGCTGGGTGGATCAGGGCGTGGGCTGCTCCAAGGTGCCGGACATCCACGATGTGGGCCTGATGGAGGATCGGGCGACGCTGCGGATTTCCAGCCAGTATCTGGCCAACTGGCTGCGCCATGGCGTGACGACTGAGGATGAGGTCATGGAGGCCTTGAAGCGCATGGCCGTGGTGGTGGATCGCCAGAACGCGGGCGATACGGCTTATCGGTCTCTGGCGCCCGCCTATGACGGCGCGGCGTGGCAGGCGGCCTGCGACCTGGTGTTCAAGGGGCGAGAACAGCCCAACGGCTATACCGAACACCTGCTGACCCACTGGCGCCGCAAGGCCAAGGCGCAGGGCTGACCACACACCATCGCGCTCAAGCAGCGCGGCTCCGCGCGCCGAGCGCTAGCGCACAAAAAGCGTTCAAGTGGCGAGGCGCCGCGCGCCGAGCGATAGCGCAAACAAAAGGGGCGCGACCGGCTGGTCGCGCCCCTTGATCTTGGGCCTTAGAGAAAGCCCTACGCCTTGGCGCCCGCGCGGCCCTTGGCCAGTTCGCGGTTCAGCCACAGGGCCAGCAGGGTGCAGACGGCGCCCGACAGCAGATAGGCGCCGCCCGCCACCAGGCCGAACTTGCCCGACAGCGCCAGCGCCGCCAGCGGGGCGAAGCCGGCGCCGAACAGCCAGGCCAGATCCGACGTCAGGGCCGAGGCGGTATAGCGGTTGGTCAGGCTGAAGCTGGAGGCGATGGCGCCCGAGGCCTGGCCGAACGACAGTCCCAGCAGGATGAAGCCCAGGATCATATAGGTCAGCTCGCCTGCTGGCCCGCCGTCCAGAAGCTGGGGCGCGAAGCCCGAGAAGGCGGCGATGCCCGCAGCCGTGACGGCCAACAGGGCGCGGCGGCCGTAGCGGTCGGCCAGCCAGCCCGAGGCCAGGATGGCGAACAGGCCGAAGACGGCGCCGATCAGCTCGATCATCAGGAAGCGGCTGGGCGCCTCGTCGGTGTAGAGGAAGACCCACGACAGCGGGAACACCGTCACCATGTGGAACATGGCGAAGCTGGCCAGAGGGGCGAAGGCGCCGATGATGATGTCGCGGCCTTCCTCGCGCACGGCCTTGGTCACGGGCGTGGGATGCAGTTCCAGCGTCTCGAAGGCGGCCTGGAAGACGGGCGTCACCACGATGCGCAGGCGCGCGAACAGGGCCACCACGTTGATGGCGAAGGCCACGAAGAAGGGATAGCGCCAGCCCCAGTCCATGAAGTCGGCGGCCGACAGCTTGCTGAGGAAGTAGGCGAACAGCGCGCTGGCCACGATCAGGCCGAAGGGCGCGCCCAGTTGCGGCACCATGGCGTACCAGCCGCGACGCTTCTCGGGCGCGGCGACGGCCAGCAGGGAGGCCATGCCGTCCCAGGCCCCGCCCAGGGCCACGCCCTGGCCGATCCGCAGGGCGATCAGCATGGCGGCCGACCAGTGGCCGACCTGCGCATGGCCCGGCAGGAAGCCCAGGCAGACGGTCGACAGGCCCAGCAGGAACAGGGCGATGGTCAGCTTGGTCCCGCGCCCGAAGCGCCGGTCGACGGCGATGAACAGGGCCGTGCCGAACGGCCGGGCGATGAAGGCCACGGCGAAGACGGCGAAGGACAGCAATGTCCCGCCCAGCGGCCCCGCATAAGGGAAGACCAACTGCGGGAAGACCACGACCGAGGCGATGGCGTAGACGAAGAAGTCGAAGAATTCCGACGTCCGGCCGATGATGACGCCGATGGCGATTTCGCCCGCGTCGATTTTGCCGTCTCGCGCGTTGATCCGGCTGGCGTCCCGTTCAAGGGGCTCTGAAGAAGGCGCGCCGCTGGCTGCGTTCATGACCGATGAGGCTCCAGGAACCGGGGCGCACGCGCGCCCGCGACAATAGAATGACGAAACAGCTCCTTTGCTCCCGATGGATGCGAGGGGGGATAGGGCAGATTGTCCAGTGTCAAGGTTTGGAAGGCGCGGCTACGGGGCTTGCAAGATGACCGTGCCCTTGCCTCGAACCTCGACTGGAGCCGCCGTGCGCCGACTGCGCCCCCTGTTGCTGTTGCCCCTTCTGGCCCTGCTGCCCGGCTGCGAGGCCGTGGTCCTGGCGCCCGCCGGCGACATCGCCGCCCAACAGCGCGACCTGCTGGTCTGGTCGGTGGCGCTGATGCTGATCATCGTCATTCCGGTGATGGTGATGATCGTCTTCTTCGCCTGGAAATATCGGGAATCGAACCGGGAGGCCCGGTACGAGCCGGACTGGGACCACTCGACCCATCTGGAGCTGGTGATCTGGGCCGCGCCGCTGCTGATCATCATCTGCCTGGGCGCCATCACCTGGGCTGGGACGCACCTGCTGGACCCCTATCGCCCGCTGGACCGCATCGCCGAAGGCAAGGCCGTTCCCGAGGATCACCGTCCGCTGCAGGTCGAGGTGGTGGCGATGGACTGGAAATGGCTGTTCATCTACCCGGAATACGGCATCGCCACGGTGAACGAGCTGGCCGCGCCGGTTGATCGGCCGATCCGCTTCCACATCACTTCGACCGGGGTGATGAACTCCTTCTACATTCCCGCCCTGGCCGGTCAGATCTACGCCATGCCGGGCATGGAGACGAAGCTGCACGCCGTCATCAACCGCCCGGGCGAGTACGTCGGTTTCTCGGCCAACTATTCCGGCGACGGCTTCTCGAACATGCGTTTCGCCTTCCGCGGCATGGATCAGGCCGGGTTCGACCAGTGGGTTGCGGGCGTGCGCGCCGCCGGTCAGGGTCTGGATCGCGACACCTATCTGGAGCTGGAAAAGCCCAGCGAGAAGGTGCCGGTCCTGCACTACGCCTCGGTCGATGACCGCCTGTTCGACGCCGTGGTCAACATGTGCGTCGAGCCGGGCAAGATGTGCATGGGCGAGATGATGGACATCGACAAGAAGGGCGGACTGGGCCTGGCGGCGGTCAAGAACACCCTGCCGCTGGTCTATGACAAATACGCCCGTCGCGGCGACGCCGTCTTCGGCGCGGGCGAGTCCTATGTGATGACGTTGTGCACCCCGCTGGAGGCCGAGGCCGCCGCAGTCGAGGCCGCACGCCGTCGTCAGGCCTTCGGCGAAGACGTCGCCCGCGACACGCCGCTGAACCGCGTCATGGGGCAGGGGCTGGAGCGCCCCGGCCGATCCGAGCCCGGCGAGCGTCTCGCCTCCCTCTTCTCCGCGCCTTCCGCGGCGTCCGCGCCCGCCGCGTCGCAATCCTGAGCGCCTGAACGATCATGACTGTCGAACAAACCACATCGCCGCTTCTGGGTCGGTTGAACTGGGACTCGCTTCCGTTCCACGAGCCCATTCTGGTCGCCACCTTCGCCGTCGTCGTCATCGGCGGTCTGGGGGTGCTGGCCCTGCTCACCCGCTACAAGCTGTGGGGCTATCTCTGGACGGAGTGGTTCACGACCGTGGACCACAAGAAGATCGGGATCATGTACATGATCCTGGGTCTGATCATGTTCCTGCGCGGCTTCGCCGATGCGGTCATGATGCGTATCCAGCAGGCCATGGCCTTCGGCGGGTCAGAGGGCTACCTCAACGCCCACCACTATGATCAGATCTTCACCGCCCACGGCGTGATCATGATCTTCTTCGTGGCCATGCCCATGATCACCGGCCTGATGAACTATCTGGTGCCGTTGCAGATCGGGGCGCGGGACGTTTCCTTCCCCTTCCTGAACAACTTCAGCTTCTGGATGACGACGATGGGGGCCGTGCTGGTCATGGCCTCGCTGTTCATCGGCGAGTTCGCACGCACGGGCTGGCTGGCCTATCCGCCGCTGTCGGGCATCGGCTACAGCCCCGGCGTCGGGGTCGACTACTACATCTGGGCGCTGCAGGTCGCGGGGGTAGGGACCACCTTGTCCGGCATCAACCTGATCGCGACCATCGTGAAGATGCGCGCGCCGGGCATGGGCCTGATGAAGATGCCGGTCTTCACTTGGACCTCGCTGTGCGCCAACGTCCTGATCGTCGCCTCCTTCCCGATCCTGACGGCGACGCTGGTCCTGTTGTCGGCGGACCGGTACATCGGCACCAACTTCTTCACGAACGACTTCGGCGGCAATCCGATGATGTACGTGAACCTGATCTGGATCTGGGGCCACCCCGAGGTCTACATCCTGATTCTGCCGCTGTTCGGCGTGTTTTCCGAAGTCACCTCGACCTTCTCGGGCAAGAAGCTCTTCGGCTACACCTCCATGGTCTATGCGACGGTGGTCATCACCATCCTGTCCTACCTGGTGTGGCTGCACCACTTCTTCACCATGGGCTCGGGCGCATCCGTGAACTCCTTCTTCGGGATCACGACGATGATCATCTCGATCCCGACAGGGGCGAAGTTGTTCAACTGGCTGTTCACCATGTACCGCGGCCGCATCCGCTTTGAGCTGCCGATGATGTGGACGGTCGCCTTCATGCTGACCTTCGTGGTCGGCGGGATGACGGGCGTCATGCTGGCGGTGCCGCCTGCCGACTTCGTGCTGCACAACTCCCTGTTCCTGATCGCCCACTTCCACAACGTCATCATCGGCGGGGTGCTGTTCGGTCTGTTCGCCGCCATCAACTACTGGTGGCCCAAGGCCTTCGGCTTCAAGCTGGAGAAGAAGTGGGGGCTGGTCAGCTTCTGGTGCTGGGTGGTCGGCTTCTGGATGGCCTTCATGCCGCTGTACGTCCTGGGCTTCATGGGCGTGACGCGGCGGATGCGGGTCTTCGACGACCCGGCCTACCAGATCTGGTTCATCATCGCGGGCGTGGGCGTGGCGATCATCGCCGTCGGCATTCTGGCCATGCTGATCCAGTTCGCCGTCAGCATCATCAATCGCGACAAGCTGCGCGACGAGACGGGCGATCCCTGGCGCGGCCGCACCCTGGAGTGGGCCACCTCGTCGCCGCCGCCGGACTACAACTTCGCCAAGACGCCGATCATCCACGACGGTGACGCCTGGTGGGACATGAAGGCGCGCGGCTATGAGCGTCCGACGCAGGACTTCAAGCCGATCCACATGCCGTCCAACACGGGGGCCGGGTTCATCCTGTCGGCGCTGTCGCTGATCCTGGGCTTTGCGCTGATCTGGTACATCTGGTGGCTGGCGGCGGCGAGCTTCGTCGGCCTGATCGGCTACGCCATCTTCCACACCTTCAACTACAAGCGCGACTACTACATCCCGGCCGAGACGGTTCAGGCGACCGAGGACGCGCGCACCAAGGCCCTGGCGGCCGCAGCAGCGACGCAGGGGTGATCCGATGAGCCACGCACCTTCCCTCAACCCCGACTATGTCGACGACGCCGGGCGGCCGATCTTCCACCCGGTAGAGGAGCCGCACCACCCGGAAGGCCACAGCACCATGCTGGGCTTCTGGATGTATCTGATGAGCGACTGCCTCATCTTCGCGATCCTGTTCGCCGTCTACGCCGTGCTGGGCGGCAACTATGCGGCGGGCCCGGCGCCCAAGGATCTGTTCGACCTGCCGCTGGTGGCGGTGAACACTTCGATGCTGCTGTTCTCGTCGATCACCTACGGCTTCGCCATGCTGGCGATGTACCGTAACAAGGTGGCGCAGACGCAGGTCTGGCTGGCGGTCACGGGCCTGTTCGGCCTGTGCTTCCTGGGGATCGAGCTCTATGAGTTCGCCCACATGATCCACCTGGGCGCCACGCCCCAGCGCAGCGGCTTCCTGTCGGCCTTCTTCATCCTGGTGGGCACCCACGGCCTGCACGTCACCTTCGGCATCATCTGGCTGGTCACGCTGATGATCCAGGTGGGACAGAAGGGCCTGATCCAGGCCAACAAGCGCCGCCTCATGTGCCTGAGCCTGTTCTGGCACTTCCTGGACGTCATCTGGATCGGCGTCTTCACCTTCGTCTATCTGTTCGGGATGCTGCGATGAGCGCTGAAGCCCACAATGAGCACGCCGTGGACCATCACGACGATCACCACGGCGACGACCATGATCACGGCACCTACAAGGGCTATCTGATCGGCTTCGGCCTGTCGGTCGTGCTGACCGCCATTCCGTTCTGGCTGGTCATGGCCGGGGTGCTGGCGCCGCAGCTGACGGGTCTGATCATCACCGGCTTCGCCGTGGTGCAGATCGTGGTCCACATGATCTTCTTCCTGCACATGAACCATAAGTCCGAGGGCGGGTGGAACATGCTGGCGCTGATCTTCACCCTGGTGATCGTGGTCATCGCCGTCGCCGGGTCGGTCTGGGTCATGTATCACCTGAACACCAACATGATGCCCGTCCACGACATGCAGGGGATGGGCTGAGCCCTCTCGCACGCGGAGACGCCGCTTGACGTCATCTTCGGCCCCTGAACCCGCCGCCCGTCCGGCGTCACGCCGTCGAACGGTCGCGGGACTGGCGGCCTTCGCCGTGCTGATCGCGGGCTTTTCGGCGTTGGGCGTCTGGCAGGTGCAGCGCCTGGCGTGGAAGCAGAACCTGATCCGTCAGGTCGACACCCGCATCCATGCCGACCCCGTCCCGGCGCCGGGGCCTGCAGGCTTCGACGCCGTGACGCGCGAGGCGGACCAGTACCGCCGCGTCACGGCCAGCGGCCGGTTCCTGCATGACCGCGAGGCGCGGGTGAAGGCGGTGACGGACCTGGGGCCGGGCTTCTGGGTCGTCACGCCGCTGGAGGATGCATGGGGCTTCACCGTCCTGATCAACCGGGGCTTCGTCCCCGCCGAGCGAACGGCCCCTGAAACCCGCGCCGAAGGTCAGGTCGACGGCCCGGTCTCCGTCACCGGCCTGTTGCGGATCACCGAGCCCAAGGGCGGCTTCCTGCGCGACAATGACCCGGCGGGCGACCGCTGGTTCTCGCGCGACGTGGCGGCGATCGCGCAGGCCAAGCAGTTGAGCGGCCCTGTCGCGCCCTATTTCATCGACGCCGACGCGACGCCCAATCCCGGCGGCTGGCCGCGCGGCGGGCTGACGGTGGTGCGGTTCGCCAACAGCCATCTGGTCTACGCCCTGACCTGGTTCGGCCTGGCGCTGATGTCAGCGGGCGGCGCGGTGCTGTGGCTGCGCGAGGAGCGGCGCCGTAGGCTGGGGAGCCGATGATGCAGACCCAGACCCTGAGCCGCTTCGCCCGCACCCTGATGGGCATGGACGCCAACGCCGAGACGCCCGTGTCGCCGGGCGCGGCCGGGCGGCGCAACATGCTGCTGCTGATCCAGCTCCGCTGGCTGGCGGTGATCGGTCAGGTGGCGACCATCGTCATCGTCCATTGGGGCCTGGGCATCCACCTGCCGCTGGGGCCGCTGTTGCTGGCGCCCACGGCCCTGGCGGTGATGAACCTGGTCAGCGCGCCCGTCACCCTGCGGCGCAAGGTCGTGACCGACCCGGAGATCCTGCTGGCGCTGTGCGTCGACGTGGCGGCGCTGAGCTGGCTGCTCTACTTCAGCGGCGGGGCGACCAATCCGTTCGCGGCCCTGTATCTGATGCAGGTGGTGCTGGCGGCGGTGCTGCTGCGCCCGGCCTACGCCTGGGGCTTCGTGCTGGCGACCGGCGCCTGCCTGGCCTTCCTGGCGATCTGGCGGCAGCCGCTGGACCTGCCCGCCGGAGCCGATGCGCGGCTGGGTTTGATCCAGCAGGGCGCCTTGATCAACTTCATCCTGATCGCCGTGCTTCTGGTCGCCTTCGTCACCCGCACAAGCCAGAACGTGCGCGCCCGCGACGCCTATCTGGCCGAGGCCCGGCAGCAGGCGGCGGAACAGGACCATATCGTGCGCATGGGCTTGCTGGCCTCGGGCGCGGCGCATGAGCTGGGCACGCCCCTGGCCTCGCTCTCGGTGATTCTCAGCGACTGGCGGCGGATGCCCGCGCTGAACCACGACGAGGATCTGGTGCACGACATCGAGCAGATGCAGGCCGAGGTCGAACGCTGCAAATCCATCGTCACCAACATTCTGATGTCGGCGGGCGAGGCGCGGGGCGAAGCGCCGACCGTCACTACCCTGAAAGCCTTCCTGCAGGAAATCATCGCCGAATGGTCCGACAAGGCGGGCGAGGTCATGCGCGTGACCCTGGACGGCCCGACGCCTGGCAATCCGTCGATCATCGCCGATCCAGCGCTGAAACAGGTGTTCAGCGCGCTTTTGGACAACGCCCACGAGGCCGGCGCGCGGAACCTGGAGGTGCGGGCCGCTGCCGACGCGGGCGGGCTGTTCATCGCCTTCGAGGACGATGGTCCGGGCTTTTCCCCAGCCATTCTGGAGAAGTTGGGTCAGCCCTATCAGTCGACCAAGGCGCGGGCGGGCTCGGGTCTGGGCCTGTTTCTGCTGGTGAATGTGATACGCAAGCTGGGCGGGACGGTCGTGGCCGTGAACCGACCCAAGGGGAAGGGCGGCGTCACCGGCGCCATGGTGCGCCTGACCTTGCCGATCGACGCCCTGGCTCCGAAATAAGGGACCGGGAAAGAGGGAATGAGATGACCGACGAACCCCGCCAGCTTCTGATCGTCGAGGACGACGAATCCTTTTCCCGCACTCTGCGCCGGTCGTTCGAACGACGCGGCTATCAGGTCGTTTCGGCCCATAGCCACGACCAGATGGTCGAACTGTTGAAGACGCACCATCCTGACTACGCCGTGGTGGACCTGAAGCTGGGAACGGCGTCAGGCCTGACCTGCGTGCAGACGCTACACGCTTTCGACCCCGACCTAGTGATCGTGGTGCTGACCGGCTTCGCCAGCATCGCCACAGCGGTAGAGGCGATCAAGCTGGGTGCGCGGCATTATCTGGCCAAGCCCGCGGGCACGGACGCCATCGAGGCCGCCTTCGGCCGTGAGGCGGGCGATCCCGACGCCCCCCTGACGGCGCGCTCGACTTCGATCAAGACGCTGGAGTGGGAGCGCATCCACGAGGTGCTGGCCGAGACCGACTTCAATATCTCCGAAACCGCGCGTCGCCTGGGGATGCACCGCCGCACCTTGGCGCGGAAGCTGGAGAAGCGGCAGGTCAGCTGAACCGAGAGGTCACCCCTCCGTCTTCAACGCCCCCAACACCGCTTCGGTATCCTGCCCCAGTTTCGGCGGCGGGGCGTCATAGCGCACCGGCGTCTTCGACAGGCGGATGGGCGAGGCCACGGTGCGGACGGGGTCGGCCAGGTCGGACCGCGTTTGTTCGACGGTCAGGCCGCGATGGATCGCCTGGGGTTCTTCGAACACCTGGTCGATGGTGTTGACCGGGCCGCAGGGCACGCCCGCCGCCTCAAGCGCCTGCATCAGCTCCCGCATGGTGAAGCCTTCAGTCTTCGCGGCGATCAGCGGCCCCAACGCTTCGCGGTTGGCGACGCGCAGGGCGTTGGTGGCGAAGCGGTTCTCAGACTCCAGCCCCAGAGCGGCGCACAGGGCGCGGAACTGGCCGTCGTTGCCCACGGCGATGATCACCATGCCGTCCGAGCACGAGAAGGGCTGATAGGGAGCCAGGTTGGGGTGGGCGTTGCCCATCCGCGTCGGCGCCTTGCCCGAGACGAAGTAGTTGGTCGCCTGATTGGCCGACATGGCCGCCTGGACATCGAACAGGGCGATGTCGACGTGCTGGCCTTCGCCGCTCGCCCGTGCGTGCCACAGGGCCGCCAGGATGGCGTTGGAGGCGTACAGGCCGGTGAACAGGTCCACGACCGCCACCCCGACCTTCATCGGCTCGGCGCCCGGCGCGCCGTCCGGCTGGCCTGTGATGGACATCAGTCCGCCCATGGCCTGGATCATGTAGTCGTAGCCGGCGCGGTGCGCGTCCGGCCCGTCCTGGCCGAAGCCGGTGATGGAGCAATAGACCAGCTTCGGATTGACCGCCGCCAGCGAGGCGTAGTCGAGGCCGTACTTCTTCAGTCCGCCGGTCTTGAAGTTCTCGACCACCACGTCGCAGGTCGCGGCCAGACGGCGCACGGTCTCGGCGCCTTCAGGGCTGGCGATGTCCAGCTCGACCGACTTCTTGCCCCGGTTGGCGCACAGGAAATAGGCGGCGTCTCCCGGTTGGCCATCGGCCGTGGTGGTGAAGGGCGGCCCCCAGTGGCGGGTGTCGTCGCCGGCGCCCGGCCGCTCGATCTTGATCACCTCGGCGCCCAGATCGGCCAGCGTCTGCGTCGCCCAAGGTCCGGCCAGCACGCGCGACAGGTCCAGAACGCGCACGCCCGTCAACGGGCCGTGGGAGGAAGCGGGGGCGGCGGGAATCGAGACGGCGTCAGACATGCGCGTCTTCTAGCAGAAACCGGACGCGGCAGGACGGTTTCGCGCTGAAGCGACAACCATCCAACGATGCAAAGAAATGAGACGATGGTGGGTGATCACAGGTTCGAACTGTGGACCCGCTGATTAAGAGTCAGCTGCTCTACCAACTGAGCTAATCACCCGTACCGTCGTCTGCGCCCTTGGTGTGGCGCCGGTCCTTCGCGGCGGCGTTGATGGCCTCGGCGAAGGGCGCTCCTATTACTCAGGACCGGTGTCGGGTGCAAGCGTCAAATGCATCTTTTATCGCGATTGCATCGCGCGCTAAGGTCGCGCCTTGAATCAGCCGCCGGAAAGACGCGGCGAGGGGGAGTAAAGATTATGGCGTTCTGGAACCGTCGTCGCTCGATCGACGCGATGCTGGCCCCGCATTCGGGGCCGGGGCTCAAGAAAACCCTGGGTTGGCCGCACCTTATGGCCCTGGGCGTCGGCGCCATCGTCGGCACTGGCATCCTGACCCTGATCGGGGTCGGGGCGGGTCTGGCGGGCCCGGCGGTGCTGATCAGCTTCGCCCTGGCCGGTCTGGTGTGCGCCTGCGCCGCCCTGGCCTATGCCGAACTTTCGACGATCATGCCCGCCTCGGGCAGCGCCTATACCTACTCCTACGCCGCGCTGGGCGAGATTTTCGCCTGGGTCGTGGGTTGGAGCCTGATCCTGGAATATTCGCTGGTCGTGTCGACGGTGGCCGTCGGCTGGTCCGGCTACGCCGTGCCCTTCCTGGCGGGACTGGGCATCGACCTGCCGTTCGCCCTGACCGTGGGGCCGCATGTCGAGGGCGGGCTGATCAACCTGCCGGCTATCTTCATCATCGCCATCGTGACCGGCCTGCTGCTGCTGGGCACGAAGGAAAGCGCGACGCTGAACGCCATCCTGGTGTTCGTGAAGATCGCCGCCCTGGTGGTGTTCGTGGCCATCGCCATGCCGCACTTCGATACGGCCAACTTCACCCCCTTCATGCCGCACGGCTTCGGCGCGCCCTTCGTACAGACGGGGGTCATGGCGGCGGCGGCCATCATCTTCTTCGCCTTCTACGGCTTCGACGCCATCGCCACGGCGGCCGAGGAGACCAAGAAGCCTGAGCGCGACTTGGCCATCGGCATCGTCGGCTCGATGGTGGTCTGCACCGTTCTGTATATCGCCGTCGCCGCCGCGGCGATCGGCGCCGCCCCGGTCGCCAGCTTTGCTGACAGCCCCGAGCCGCTGGCGCACATCATGCGTGGTCTGGGCCAGGGCGTCGCCGCCCAGTGGATCGCCGCCGCCGCCGTGATCGCCCTGCCGACCGTGCTGCTGGCCTTCCTGTTCGGCCAGAGCCGCATCTTCCTGGGCATGTCGCGCGACGGCCTGCTGCCCAAACGTCTGGCCAAGATCTCCACACGCGGCGTTCCCGCCGTGGTGACGGTGTTCACCGCCGTCGTCGTGGCCTTCCTGGCCGGCATCATGCGCCTGGACGAGTTGGCCTCGCTGGCCAACGCCGGCACGTTGATGGCCTTCATGGCTGTGGGCGTCAGCCTGATCGTGCTGCGCGTGCGTGAACCGAACCGCGAGCGCAAGTTCAAGGCGCCGCTGTGGTGGCTGGTCGGCGGCGTCGCCATCGTCGGCTGCATCATCTTCTTCTTCAGCCTGAAGACCTCGACGCAGATCTACTTCCTGCTGTGGAACCTGTTCGGCCTGGCTCTTTATCTGCTGTGGTCGTCGCGTAACTCGCGCCTGGCCAAGGGCGAAGAGGCCGAGGCCTGATGGCCAGACGCGACCTGTCGGGGGCGGTGGATTTCACCGTCCTCGAAGCCATGACGGCGGGCATGGATGATGTGACGGAGGAGGTGCTGGGCCTGTTCGCCGAACAGGCCCGCATGTGGTCGGCCATGCTGGACGCCTCCAGCGAGGGCTGGCGCGACGCTGTTCACACCATTCGCGGCGCCGGGGCTGGCATCGGGGCCAAGGCTCTGGCCCAGGTCTGCGAAGAGGTCGAGTTCGGCGAACAGGCGGCTGCGCCTGCCGGGCTGGAGCGGGTTCGCACGGCGCTGGACGCGGCCCTGGCCGACGTGGCGGCCTATCGCCACGAACTGGCGCTGAAGAGCCTGAAGGGCTGAAGCGGACGCTTCTTCCTTGCGGGAGAAGTCGAACAGATCAAGGGCTGCCGGGCGAAAGCTCGGCAGCCCCTTTTTCATGCGGCGCGAATGGGTTTCAGGCCCGCGTCTTGTCCCAGGTTCCGAACTCGTGGGCGATGCAGCGGTCGATCAGCAGGCGCCAGACCGGCTCAGCGATGTCGGGCGACAGGCCGGCGGGCTCGGCGGCCTTCAGCACCTTGGCCACCACATCGTCGATGCGGGCCTGGTCGAAGACGGCGTCGCGGTTCGGCTTGATGCGAGCGGCGGCGTCCATGTAGCGCTGACGTTCGGCCAGCAGGGTGACGAGGGCGCGGTCCAGCGCATCCACGCCCTGACGCACGTCGAGCATGGTGGCGCAGTCTTCGGGCGCCTTGCGGTCGTCGATGGCGACGGTGCGGGGGACGGTCATCAGGTCAGCCGACAAAGGCGCGCTCCAGAACATAGTCGCCGGGCTCGGCGTTCGAGCCTTCTTTCAGGCCGTAGGATTCCAGCAGTTCGCCGGTCTCCTTGATCATCGCCATCGAGCCGCACAGCATGACGCGGTCGCTGTTGGGCGCGAAGCCGATGGGCAGTTGCAGGTCGGCGAAGACGTCGCCCGACTTGATGCGGTCGGTGATGCGGCCCGGCGTCTCGAAACGCTCGCGGGTCACGGTCGGATAATAGGTCAGCTGGGCCTTGGCCTCGTCGCCGATCAGCGGGTCGTCGTGGATCTCGTGGCTGAAGAAGTCGCGGTAGGCCAGGTCGGCGACGTTGCGCACCGTGTGGCAGACGATGACCTGCTTGAAGCGGGAATAGGTCTCGGGATCGCGCGCCACCGACAACCAGGGCGCCAGGCCGGTGCCGGTACCGATCAGCCACAGACGCTCGCCGCCGGTCAGGGCGTCCAGAACCAGGGTTCCGGTCGGCTTCTTGCCCATCAGGACGCTGTCGCCCGCGACGATCTTCTGCAGGCGCGAGGTCAGGGGGCCGTCCTCGACCTTGATAGAGAAGAACTCCAGCTCTTCAGCCCAGAAGGGCGAGGCGATGGAATAGGCGCGCAGCACGGGCTTGCCGCCGTCCTCGCCCGGCAGGCCGATCATCACGAACTCGCCCGAGCGGAAGCGGAAATCCTCGGGCCGCTTCACGCCGAAGCTGAACAACTGGTCGTTCCAGTGGCGGACCCACAGGACTTCCAACTCATGAAACGGACTGGCCTTGACGGGCGGCGCGGAGAGGGAGGCGTCAGACATGGCGACTACCTAGGCCGTCGCGGGCGGTTGCGAAAGTCTCGCGAGGGTCGCAGCGCGACAAGATTTGCGGATGACGACGGAAGATTCCGTCTCTAGCTTCACCGCCATGCGCACTTTTCTTCTCGCCTCGACGATCCTGATGGCTGCGACCTCGGCCTTCGCCCAATCCTCGCCGCAGCCAGCGGCTCCGCCCGCCGCCACGGCGCCCGCGTCTTCGATCCTGACGGCCGAGCGTGTGTTCGCCAATCCGTCCCTGGCCGGGCCGGTGGCCAAGGGCGTCAGCCTGTCGCCGGACGGCGAGCTGGTCGCCTTCCTTCGCTCGCGCGAGGACGACGTGGACGTGCTGGACCTGTGGGCCGCGCCGGTGAAGGGGGGCGAGCCGTTCAAGCTGATCGACGCCCGCGCCCTGGTCCCCGACGCGGGCGAACTGTCCGAGGCCGAGAAGGCGCGGCGCGAACGGATGCGGATTTCGCAACGCGGCGTGGTCGAATACTCGTGGGACGAGCAGGGCCGCTACATCCTGGCGCCGCTGGAAGGCGACGTCTTTCTGGCCAACCGCGCCGACGGCTCGGTGCGACGTCTGACCGAGACGGCGGCCGATGAGATCGACGCCAAGGTGTCGCCCAAGGGGGCCTTCGTCAGCTTCGTGCGCGATCAGAACCTGTACCTGGTCAATCTTGAGACGGGCGCCGAACAGGCGATCACCACGGACGGCAAGGATCTGATCACCTGGGCCACGGCCGAGTTCATCGCCCAGGAAGAGCTGGATCGCGACACCGGCTACTGGTGGAGCCCGAACGAACGCTACATCGCCCTGCAACGCACGGACGAGAGCACGGTCGACATTATTCCGCGCCTGGACATCACCGGCGGCGGGGCCTCGGTCATTTCGCAGCGCTATCCGCGCGCCGGACGGCCCAACGCCGTGGTCGAGCTGTATGTTCAGGACGTGCAGAGCGGCCAGCGGGTCAAGGTCGACCTGGGCGCCGACACGGACATCTATCTGGGCCGGGTGAACTGGGCGGCGGACGGCTCGATCGCCTATGTCCAGCGTCTGTCGCGCGATCAGAAGCGGCTGGACCTGCTCAGCGTCGATCCGGCCACGGGCGCCAGCCGGGTGATCGCCAGCCAGACCTCGAACGCCTGGGTCAACGTCACCCATGACTTCAAGGCGCTGAAAGACGGGAACTTCATCTGGTCCAGCGAGGAGAGCGGGTGGCGTCACCTGTATCTCTACAACAAGGACGGCCGTCAGCTGCGGGCCATCACGCGCGGCGACTATCCGGTCAAGGCGCTGGATGGCGTCAATCAGGCGACGGGTGAAGTCTTCTTCACCGCCTCCATGCGCGATGGCCGGGAATATCCGATCGAGCAGCAGTTGTTCCGCGCCAGCTACAAGCGGACGCTGAACCCCACCGAAGTCACCCCGCGCGGCGGCTGGTGGAGCGCCACGGTCAACGGCACGGGCACGGCCTATGTCGGCAACTACACCGATGTGAACACCCCGGCGCAGTCGGCGCTGTATTCGATCAACGGCCAGCGCGTGCGCTGGATCGAGGAGAACAAGCTCCAGCCCGGCCACCCCTTCTGGCCCTATGCCGAGCGTCAGCAGAAGCCGACCTTCGGAACCCTTCAGAGCCACGGCGAGACGCTGATGTGGCAGATGACCACGCCGCCAGGCTTTGATCCGTCGAAGACCTATCCGGTGGTGATGGAGGTCTATGGCGGCCCGTCGGGCGGCGGGGTGAAGAACGCCTGGCAACCGGCCAAGACCCAGTTGCTGACTGAGGCTGGCTATATCGTCTTCCGTCTGGACAATCGGGGCGAGGGCGACCGTTCGGCGGCCTTCAAACAGGCCCTCTATCTGAAGATGGGCCAGCCCGAGATCGAGGATCAGGTCATCGGCGCGGACTATCTGCGCTCGCTGCCCTATGTCGACGATGGCCGCATCGCCATGATGGGCTGGTCCTATGGCGGGTTCATGAGTCTAATGGCCCTGACCGAGCCGAAGATGGGGCTGGCGGCGGCTCTGGCGGGCGCCCCGCCGACGGAGTGGAGCCTGTACGACACCGCCTATACCGAGCGGTATATGTCGACGCCGCAGGGCAATGTGGCGGGGTATGCCGCCTCGGACGTGGTGAACCGGCTCGACAATCTGACGGGACGGTTGCTGCTGATGCACGGCATGGCCGACGACAACGTCATCTTCGAGAACACCACGCGGGTTCTGAACGCCCTTCAGGAAAAGAGCATCCCCTTCGAGACCATGCTCTATCCGGGCCAGCGCCACGGCATTCGCGGCAATGACCGCCAACTGCATCAGTGGCGGACCTATCTGGACTTCCTGGACCGCACCATCGGGACGCGGGCGCCGCAGAAGGCGGACTGAGGCGACCTCTGATCCGGCGGAACCCGGCCCTGCGGCCGCCGTTCCGCCGGAATGGAAAAGCTGTTCAATCATCTGGCGAATGCGACGGCCAAGCTGGCGGGGCGGCCTTGGACCTTCATCGTCTGCCTGGCGGTGGTGCTGATCTGGGCCGTGACCGGGCCGGTGTTCAGGTTCAACGAGACCTGGCAGCTGGTGATCAACACCGGCACGACCATCGTCACCTTCCTGATGGTGTTCCTGATCCAGAACACCCAGAACCGCGACGCTGCCGCCATGCACGCCAAGATGGACGAGCTGATCTATGCGGTGAAGAAGGCCGATGCGGGCTTCATCGGCATCGAGCACCTGACCGACAAGGAGCTGGCGGTCATCCTGCAGGAGGTCGAGCGGCGCGGCCGCGACATCCACGCCGGCCAGCCCGCGCGGGCGGTCAGGAGCCGCCCGGCGTCACGCGCGGAGGCCTGAACAGGGCGTCGAAAAAACAGAGTCCAATTCGTCTGAATCGTCTGAAATCCCTCCGCGCCGTCGGTGGAGCGCTCATAATGGCGGCTGCGCGACCCCTCCGCAGCAAGACGTGGAGGGATCGCGCAGGGAGCGGCCTTAGTCGCGGTAGTTCAGCGCCGGGGCGCGGTCGCCCAGCAGGGCGCGGTATTGGAAGTCCGGGCCGCGGCGGCGTTCGAACTCGGCCTTGGCGGCTTCGATCGTCTCGGGGCTCTGGAACAGTTCGGCGGTGGTCAGGGCCAGGGTCTTGGCCGCCAGATGGGCGCCCTTCAGGCCGATGCTCGTGCCCGCCGCCACCACGTTCTGCCACGAGTGACCGGCCGAACCCGGCACGAAGGTCGCTGTCGACAGGCCGACCGTCGGCGTGACCCACGACACGTCCGAGACGTCGGTCGAGCCGCCGAAGTCGCCGCCGATCACGGCGTCCTCGATTTGGCCGACGGAGGCCAGGTCCGGCTTGGTGGTCAGGGTCTTCTGGATTTCCGACGCCAGGGCGGTTTCCTCGGCCGTCCAGGTGATGCCGCCGACGTGGCGCAGGTTGCGGTCCATGACGTGCATCAGGGCCTCGTTCGGCAGCATGGAGTAGACGCCGCCGATGGCCTCGAACTCGACGCGGGTGCCGGTGCCCAGGGCCGCGCCGTCAGCCGCCAGCTTCACCCGGTCCAGCACCTCGCGGACGATCTCCGGGTTGTTGTGACGGACGTAGTAATAGGCCTCGGCGTAGGCCGGGACGACGTTGGGCGCCTTGCCGCCGTCGGTGATGGCGTAGTGGATGCGGGTGCGGTCGGGCACGTGTTCGCGCATCAGGTTGACCATGGCGTTCATGGCCTCGACGCCGTCCAGGGCTGAGCGGCCCTTGTCCGGCGCGGCGGCGGCGTGGGAGGCCGTGCCGTAGAAGCGGAACTTGCCCGAGACGTTGGCCATGGTGTCGCCCTGACGGGCCGAGTTCACATTGCCGGGGTGCCAGTGCAGCGACACGTCCACGTCGTCGAACAGGCCGTCGCGGACCATGTAGACCTTGCCCGAGCCGCCTTCTTCGGCGGGCGTGCCATAGAGGCGCAGCTCGCCCTTGATGTTGTTGGCGGCCATCCAGTCCTTCACGGCGATGGCGGCGTGGATCGAGGCGGCGCCGAACAGGTTGTGGCCGCAGCCGTGGCCCGCATGGCCGCCCGCCGATTCCTGGATCGGGCTGAGCGTCTGGGACAGGCCGGGCAGGGCGTCGTATTCGGCCAGGACGGCGATGACCGGGCCGTCGCCGTTCTTGAAGCTGGCCAGGAAGGCGGTCGGCTCATTGGCGATGCCGGGCGTGACGGTGAAGCCGGCGTCGCGCAACTGGCCCTGGAGCAGGGCGGCGCTCTGGGTCTCCTGATAGCCCAGCTCGGCGAACTTCCAGATTTCCAGCGCGGCGTGGTCGAGGGCGGCCTGATTGCGGTCGACGGTCGAGACGATCTGCTGCTGGGCCTGCGGCGACAGCTCGCCGGCCAGGGCGGGAGCGCCGATGCCGGCCAGGGCGGCGGCGACGGCGAGGGCGCGCATCGAAACGGGTTTCATGGTGAACTCCAGGGACAAAAGAAAAGGGGGCGGAAGGCGTGGCCGCCTGCCGCCCCGGACCGAGCCGAGATCGGTCAGAAGGTCTTGCGGATGCTGGCGTACCAGTAGCGGCCGTAAGGTTGATAGACGGTGCCGACGTAGCCGCCGCTGGACAGGGGCGGTTGTTCGTCGGTGATGTTGCGCACGCCCAGGCGGACCGCCGTGCCGGCCAGAAGGCCGCCGTCCTCGAACTGATACTCGCCGTACAGATTGCCCGTCAGGGTGGCGTCGACGATCCAGGGCTCGTTCGCCGCATTGGTGACGGAGTCGTCATAGAGCGACGAGATGTACTGGGTGAAGGCGCCGACGGTGATGTTCTGGTAGCGCCAGGTTCCCGACAGCGACCACTTCCATTCGGGGCGGCCGAAGTCGCGGAGCAGGTCGCCGGCGCTGCCCGAGAAGTTGATCGCGGGGTCGATGTCGCCGGCTTCCATCGCCGCCATCAGTTCCTGAACGCCGGGCGAAGGCTCCAGGTAGTATTTCAGGAAGTGCGAGACGTTCAGGTTCAGGTTGAAGTCGCCATAGCGGGTGCCGCGCAGGCTCCACATGGCGCCCAGGTCCAGGCCCTCGACGGTCTGGGGTTGCTGATTGGTGTAGGCGTCCTTGATGTAGAGGATCTCGCCCGCCGGCGTGAGGCCGGTGCCGGCGAACAGGCGGATGTCCTCCGGCGTCGGGGCGGCGCGCACCACGTTCGGGTTGGAGCCGCCGTTCTTGCGCAGAAGATAGTCCAGGGTGATGGCGTTCTGGCCGCGGAAGATGCCGACCATGCCGGTCTGTTCGACGCGCCACCAGTCGGCGGTGAAGGTGAAGTCGCCGTACTGGGCCGGAATGAAGCGCGGCTGCACCACCAGGCCGAAGGACAGGGTCTCGGACTCTTCGGGCTGCAGGTCCGGGTTGCCCGAGCGCTGCTCGGCGGTCAGGCGGGCGATCCGAGCCGTGCTGACGGCGTCCGCGTCCACGAAGCCGGAGGGCGGGGTGAAGCTGCCGCCGCACTGGTTCAGGTTGCTGAGCGCGCCGCGACGCAGCAAGGCCTCGCAATAGGCCCAGTCCGTGCTGGTGTTGGAGCGGGTGATGACCGTGGCGTTGATCTGCTCCAGGTTCGGGGCGCGGAAGCCCTGGGCCCAGGAGCCGCGAACGCGGAAGCCGTCGACGATGTCCCAGGCGGCTGCGAACTTGGGCTTGGCCACGTCGCCGAAGTCCGAATAGTTCTCGAAGCGGCCGGCGATCTGGACTTCCAGGTTGTGGACCAGGGGCACGCCCATCTCGGGCGAGACCAGCGGGGCGGCGAACTCGATATAGGCCGACAGCACGTCCCGCTCGCCGTAGGTGTCGGGGTTTTCGGACGAGTTGATCAGGTCGCTGTAGGTCGCGCCCGATTTGTCGGTGTAGCGGATCGTGCCGTCGATCCGGCTGTCGCGATCGTCCAGTTGGGTTTCGGTGCGCGCCTCGACGCCGGCGGCCATCCCGACCGGACCGCCAGGCAGGGTGAAGAGGTCGGGGCGCGAGATCTTGAAGTCCCACATGCCCAGTTCGGTCTTGGTCTTGCGGACCATGTCGACGCCGATGGCGTCCAGCGCCGCCCGGCTTGACGGGGTGGAGTCGCCATAGCGCGGGTGCGTCGGGTCGCCGCCGTTGAAGAAGTTGTAGGCGTCAGGCGTGGCCTTGGACGCCCACTCGAACAGCTTGGTGGTCGAGATGTTGGCGGACACGTCCTCGGCGGAGGCTTCCGACCAGACGAGCGCCGATTCCCAGTTCCAGCCGCGCCATTCGCCGCGCAGGCCGCCCAGGGCGCGGAACTGCTTGTTCGTCACCTCGACGCCGATCGGACCGAAGTCGTTGAAGCGATAGCCGCTGAGCAGCAGATCCTCGCCGGTCGGGTTGTAGAAATTCGTGCCGGGGATGGTCATGACCACGGACGACAGGGTGTTGATCGGCGCCTGCCGCGCCTTGGACTTGGCGTAGTAGCCGCCCAGTTCGCCGAAGAACTCGACGTTGTCGTTGATCTCGTAGCGGCCGGTCAGGAACAGGTTGAAGCGATCGACCTCGGGAATGACCGTCAGGTCTTCCTGGGCCGTGTCGGCGCGCAGGGCGGCGTCGACCGTGGTGCCGTTCTTGATGCACAGGCCGTCGCCCAACTGCCGGATGCAGCCGGACAGGGTGTTGGGCTGGATGGTGAAGGCCGACCGGTTCGCGCCGCCGATCGAGGTCGCGCCGTCGGCGACCCGGAAATAGCCCCAGGGCGTCAACGAAGAGACGCCGTTCAGCGTTGTGTCGTTCTCGAACCCCGTCCCGGCGAACAGGGAGCGGATGTCGACCGAGGCGGTATAGTCCTGATCCAGCGTCGAAAGCTCGTCGCGGTGGTCGTAGTTGAAGAACAGGGAGACGTTGCCGCGTCCGTCGGCGATGTCCTTGCCGCCGTAGAAGGAGAAGTTGCTCTCCCACATGTCGGTGCCTTCGGCGGCGCCGTACTGGGCCGAGACGGTCCAGTCGTTCATGTCGTCGCGCAGGACGGTGTTGACCACGCCCGCCACGGCGTCGGCGCCGTAGATTGCGGCCGCGCCGTCGCGCAGAACTTCAAGCCGCTTCAGGCCCGACACCGGGATGGCGTTGGTGTTGTAGGTCAGCACGGGCACCAGGTGTTCGTTCGCCTGGGATGTCGGGTGACCTACGACCCGCCGACCGTTCAGCAGCACCAGGGTGTTGCCGATGCCGAGGTTGCGAAGGTTGACCGAGCCGGTGTCGCCGCGCGCCGAGTTCGAAGAGGCGGGCAGATAGCCGGAGTTGAACGTCACATCGCCCATCTGGGGAATGGAGCGCAGCAGTTCGTCGCCTGAGGTGGCGGCGGTCGCCTGGATCAGTTCCTCGCCCACCACGGTGACGGGCAGGGCGGCGGTGACCTTGGCTCCGCGGATTTGGGAGCCGACGACGACGATGTCGTCGACCTGGGTTGCCTGGTCAGCGGGCGCCTGCTGCGCCTGGGCTGCGCCCGCGGCGAGCAGGGCGGTTGACGCCAGCATGGCGGCCTTCATGGCGCGACGTGAATGGACTGAGCGCATGGATCTGGCGTCCCCGTGTTTCTTCATCACTTCGGCATCCCCTCCGATTGAGCGTCATTCTGATTGTGAGCGGCCGTCGCAGACGGTGCGGATACGGCTTTTGGCGCGGCGAATGACGAGCCGCATTTGTGACTAAAAGGCGCCACAGTTAATGACGTCAACCTCTTAGGGATAAATATTGCTGCTATCCGAAATTATGAGCGCAATAATCACTAAAATCTGCCCTTGAAGTCATCTTTTTAGCAATGCTATCGCTTTTTCTTGCGATCTGAAGCTGATCGCCGGGGGCTGGTCGTCTGTTGTTTTCAGCGGACGCGCGGCGGATTGTGACGGGGGCTGTCAATGCACATCCACAAACCTAAAAGTCTTGTCGCCCTGGCGGCGGTCTTGCTGTTGGTCGGCGGGCCGGTCCTGGCGAAGCAGGCGGCCCAGGTCCGGCCCGCCACGGGCAGCGGCGGCGACATCGTCAACTACGGCCAGATCCACAGCCCCGTGGTGGGCCGCGGCGGCATGGTGGTCAGCCAGAGCGACTTGGCCACTCGTGTCGGCGTCGAGATCCTGCGTCAGGGCGGCAATGCGGTGGACTCGGCCGTCGCGGTCGCTTTCGCCGAGGCGGTGACCCTGCCGCGCGCGGGCAATATCGGCGGCAGCGGCTATATGGTCCTGCACATGGCGGCCACGGCCGAGCGCCCGGCCCAGACCGTCGCCATCAACTATTACGGCACGGCGCCGGCGGCGACGACGCCGGACCTGCTGCTGGACGACAGCGGCCGGTTTGACCGCTCCAAGCCGTCGGGCTTCATCAACGTCTCGGTGCCGGGCACGGTCATGGGCATGTGGGAGGCGCACGCGCGCTTCGGCTCCATGCCCTGGGCCGATCTGGTCGCGCCTGCGGTCAAGCTGGCCGAGGAAGGCTATGTCCTGTCGGACGGCGAGGCCGACGCCACGGCGGGCCGGGCGCGGGTGCTGGCGACCGATCCGGGCGCGCGCGAAGCCTATCTGAAGGCTGACGGAACCCCGTATCGCGTAGGGGAGGTCTTCCGCCAGCCGCTGCTGGCCGAGAGCCTGCGCAAGGTGGCGCGCGGCGGGGCGGATGAGTTCTACAAGGGCGAGCTGGCGCATCAGATCGTGGCGGGCGTCCAGGCGGGCGGCGGCGTCATCACCATGGCCGACATGGCCGCCTATCGCGCCGATGTGTCCGAGCCGATCTGGGGCAGCTACCGCGACCATCGCATCGCCTATATGCCGCCGACGGCCTCGGGCGTCAGCGTCGCCCAGGCGCTGAATCTGCTGGAGCATTTCGACCTGCGGTCGATGGGCTGGGGCAGCGTCGACAGCCTGCACCTGATCTCCGAGGCGATGAAGATCACATCATCGGACCGTCGCCTGATCGGCGGAGCGCCGCAGTGGGACACCCCGGCCCACGGCCTGGCCAGCAAGGAATTCGCCGCCGAGCGGGTCCGGCTGATCTCGTCGGACAAGACGCTGAAGGCGGCCGACATCCCGGAGGGCAACCCCTATCCTTATGAGAGCAAGGACACGACCCACTATTCGGTCGCGGACGCCTTCGGCAATGCGGTGTCGAACACCTACACCCTGTCCAACTCCTACGGCGCGCACGTCGCCCCGGTGGGGACGGGTATCCTGTTGAACAACCATATGGACAACTTCTATTGGGGGTCGCAGGGACAGCCGAACTCGCCCGCGCCGGGCAAGCGCCTGGGTTCCACCATCACGCCGATGATCGTGTTCGAGGACGACAAGCCCTGGCTGGTCACGGGCACGCCGGGCGGCGGCTACATCATCGCCACCATGGTGCAGCTGATCTCCAACGTCATCGACCACCGGCTGAACGTCGCCGAGGCGGCCATGCGCCCGCGCCTGAACCAGGGCGCCGGGGACAGCCCGCTGGAGCTGGAGGGCGGCTTCTCGCCCGACGTGGAGCGTCTGTTGCGCGAGCGCGGCCATACGGTGCGTCCGTCCATGACAATGGGCAGCACCCAGTCCATCATGGTCGAGGGAGATCGATTCCTGGGCGCTGCCGACACCCGTCGGCCGGACGCCCTGGCGTTGGGCGTTCGCTGACTTAACAGACGGCCGCTGAAAACTATCGGGGCTCGGAGGGGGAATGCCGATGATGCGTAAGGTTCTGCTGGCGGGCGTCGCCGGCCTGGTTTTGGCCGCCGGCGCGGCGCCTGTGGTTCATGCTCAGGCGGGAAGCTCCGCGAGCCGCCCCGCCGCCTCTGCGGCGTGGCAGGACGGTCTGTTCGACGTTCGGCTGGATCGTGAGAAGGGCCGCGTCCTGGCGCGCCTGTCGGCCCCCGACGCCGAGGGGGTGATCGGTCGCTATCTGTATCAGCCCGGCCTTTCGGCGGGGCTGGGGCTGGACGGCGCCGGGCTGGACCGCTCGGGACTGGGCCAAACGCAGATCGTCGCCTTCCACAAGGTCGGGAACCGCGTCTTCGCCCGGTTCGAGAACACCCGTTTCCGCGCCGTGGACGCCGACGCCGATCAGGTGAATGCGGTCGCCGCCTCCTTCGCTCCCTCCGTCGTCTGGTCGGGTGAGGCGATCGAGACGCACGCCGACGGCTCCGTCACCGTGGACCTGTCCGGTTTTATCGAGCGCGATGCGGTCAATGTCGCCGGTCGGCTGAAGCGGGCCAAGTTGGGCGCCTTCAAGCCCGCGCCCTCGCTGGGTTATGTCGATCTGGACCAGACGCTGGTCTTCCCCGACAACATCGAGCTGCAGACGGTCCAGACCTTCACCAGCGATGAGCCGGGCGGCGACCTGTCGCGCGTCTCGCCGGATGCGCGCTCCATCACCCTGGCTATCCGCCATTCCTTTATCCGCCTGCCGGACGAGGCGTTCCGGCCCGTACCGTTTGATCCGCGCTCGGGCGTGTCCGCCCAGGTGCTGTCGGTTGACTTCGCCGCCGATCTGGATACGCCGGTGGTCAGCCGTCTGGCCCGCCGCTTCCGGCTGGAGAAGACTGATCCTTCGGCCGCCCGTTCGCCGGTGAAGAAGCCGATCATCTTCTACGTCGACCGCGCCGCGCCGCCCGCCATCCGCGAGGCCCTGATCGAGGGCGGCGCCTGGTGGGCGCAGGCCTTTGAACAGGCGGGCTATCTCGGCGCCTTCCGCGTCGAATTGCTGCCCGAGGGCGCCCATCCGATGGACGCCCGCTACAACATCATCTCCTGGGTCCACCGCGAGACGCGCGGCTGGTCGACCGGCACCAGCGTCAACGACCCCCGCACCGGCGAGATCGTACGCGGCGTGGTGCAACTGGGCTCGCTGCGAGACCGTCAGGACAAGATGATCATCGAGGGGCTGGTCGGCGCCGCCCGCGCCGGAACAGGGGCCGAGGACGACCCGGACCGTCTGGCCTATCATCGCCTGCGCCACCTGTCGGCGCACGAGATCGGCCACGCCCTGGGCATCGCGCACAACTTCGCCGCCTCGACCTATGAGGGGCGCGCCTCGGTGATGGATTATCCGGCCCCGTGGGTCTTCGCCGATGGCGACCGGCTGGACTTCAGCCAGGCCTATACGACCGGCGTCGGCGCATGGGACCGCCATGTTGTCGACTGGCTGTACGGCGACGTGCCGGGGCAGGATCCGCAGGCGCGCCGCATGGCGCTGGCGGGGCAGGCGCAGGCCAAGGGCTATCGTTATGTGTCGGACGGCGACACCCGGCCTCTGGGCAGTCTTCAGGCCTATGGCGCCATGTGGGACAATGGCGAGGATCCGACGGGGGAGTTCGCCAATACGCTGGCCGTGCGCCGCATCGCCCTGTCGCGCTTCGGGCTGGACAATCTGCCGGACGGAGCGGCGGCGGCTGATCTGCGCCGCGTGATCGTGCCCATCTATCTGTATCACCGCTATCAGACGACGGCGGTGGGGCGTCTGGTCGGCGGCGTCGACTATGCCTATGCCGTCAAGGGCGACGGACATGAGCGCGCTGAGGTCATTCCCGCCGATCGTCAGCGCGGCGCGCTGGAGGCCCTGATGCAGGCCCTGTCGCCCGAAGTGCTGGACATGCCCGACCGGGTCATCGACCTGCTGTCTTCGGTGCAGTCGGGCACGCCGGATCGGCAGATGCAGATCGAAGTGTTCGAGAGCAAAACGGACGCCGTGTTCGACCCGTCCTCGGCGGCGGCCTCGGCGACCGAGGTGGTGTTCGAGACTCTGCTGGCGCCGGAGCGGCTGAACCGTCTGGTCGAGCAGGAGCGGCGTGATCCGGGGCAACTGGGTCTGGTCGAGACGCTGGACCGGGTGGCGATCGCTGTCGGTCCGGGCGCGGCGCTGAACCCGCGTCAGGCCGAGCTGCGCCGCGTGGCCCGCGCCCGTTATGCGGCCCATCTGGCCGCGCTGGTTCAGGGCAAGGATCTGTCCTCGACGGCGCAGGGCGCGATGCGCGACAGCGCGCGGCGGTTCGGCGAGCAGTTGAAACGCTGCCGCGGCGACCGGCTGGAAACGGCGCAGTGCGCCTATCTGGCGGAGGCTCTGACCGGGCCGGTCGAGGGACTGAAGGCGTTGAGCGAGACCTTGCCGGTGGCGCAGGCGGTGCCGCCGGGCGCGCCGATCTAAAGGCCCTTCTCCCCCGCTGGGGGAGAAGGTGTCAGGCGAAGTATGACGGATGAGGGGGCTGTGTCCGCAAAGGCGGGCGTAGAGAGCGTTGAGGCGTCCCCCTCATCCGAGCGCCTCCGGCGCCCACCTTCTCCCCCGTTGGGGAGAAGGGCGCAGGGTTACAGCTCCCGCCAGGTCTTGCCGGTGACGCCCTCATAGTTGGTCGCGTGATAGACGCCGCGCGCCACCGCGCGGGCCAGCACATCGGCGGCGACATTGCCGAGCTGAGCGACCGCGACCTGACGCAGGGCCGGGTTGTCGATGATCTTCTTGCCGGTCGACAGGCTGAACAGGGTGTCGCCGTCGAAGGGCGCATGGGCCGGGCGGTCCTGCGCCATGATGGCCACGCGCTGAAGCTCCACGCGGGTCAGGGCTACGTCGGTGGCGATGCAGGCGATGGTGGTGTTCTCGCGCGGTTGGGGCCGGAACTTGGATGCGCCCCAGTCTTCGGCCGAGGCGTGCAGGCCCGATGAGCCCAGGCCGCCGAACTCGTCGCCGATCTCATAGGGGGCGGCCCAGAAGCTCTTGCCGCCCGGCGCGATGACCGAGCCGACGCTGTTGACCGCGACGATGGCGCCGACCGTCCAGCCCGAGGCCATGACCG
>NZ_DAMCNG010000016.1:0-28051 GCF_032107865.1 Brevundimonas sp. | reverse complement strand
CGGCGCTCAGCCCGGCCGCGCCGTCCTCATTGGCGCCGGTCAGGATCACGCCGGTCAGGCCGGCGCCGTAGGCGTCCGCCGCGCTTTCGAACAGCACGTCGATGGAGGGGCGGGAATAGTTGACGGCTTCGTCGGAAGAAAGGGCCAGATCGCCGTTGCTCTCGACCAGAAGGTGGTAGTCCGAGGGGGCGAAATACACCACCCCGGGACGGGCGGTCTCCTTGTCCTCGGCTTCCTTGACCTCGACCCGGCATTTGGCCTCGAACAAGGGGGCCAGGACGTTGCTGCGATCGGCCGGGACGTGCAGGACGATGAAGATCGGCCAGGGGAAGTCCGCCGGCAGCGTCGGGAGGAGGGCGAGCAGGGCCTGCACCCCACCGGCGGAGGCGCCGATCACCACGGCCCGGTCGGGGGACGGACTCATGGTTCGCGTTTCCTGTAGATCTTCTCCGCCGGGACGAACTCGGAGAAGGCGGCCGCATGTCGCGAGAAGCGCAGGCTTTCCTTCGACCCGATCCCCAGAAAGCCGTTGCGCGCCAGAGAGTCCTTGAACAGGCCCACGGCGCGATCCTGAAGGCCCCGGTCGAAATAGATCATGACGTTGCGGCAGGAGATGAGCTGCATCTCGGCGAAGACGGCGTCCGTGACCAGGCTGTGGTCCGAGAAGACGACATTGGCGCGCAGAGACTTGTCGAAGACCGCCCGGCCATAATCCGCCCTATAGTAGTCGGACAGGGACGAACGGCCGCCGGACTTCTGGTGATTTTCGGTGAATTTGCGGATTCGATCGAGGGGATAGATCCCCGCTTCTGCGGCGCGCAGGGCGTCGGGATTGATGTCGGTGGCGTAGAAGAGGGTGCGATCGAACAGGCCTTCCTCGCGGAACAGGATGGCCATGGAATACAGCTCCTCCCCGGCGCTGCACCCCGCGATCCACACCTTGAGCGAGGGATAGGTGCGCAGATGGGGCAGCACCTGCTCACGCAGGGCGCGAAAGTAGCCGGGATCGCGGAACATCTCGCTGACCTGAACCGTCAGGAAGGCGAGCAGACGGGGTAGCATTTCGGGATCGTGCAGGACCCGTTCCTGCAGGGCCGTCAGGCTCGGCATGCCGAAATGGCTGCGCGCCTGAATCAGGCGGCGCTTGATCGACGCTCGCGCATACTGGCGAAAGTCGTAATGGTAGCGCTGGTACAGCGCCTCCAGCAGCAGACCGATCTCGATATCCTCGATCTCGTTCGTCATGGCCGGCTCAGCGGGGCATCCAGACGCGGACCAAAGACAGCAGCTTGTCCACGTCCAGCGGCTTGGCCATGTAGTCGTTCGCCCCGGCCGCCATGCAGCGCTCCTGGTCGTCCGGCATGGCCTTGGCGGTCAGCATCAGCACCGGCAGCGTCTTCCAGCGCGGATCCTTTCTCATTTCACGCGTCGCCGTCAGGCCGTCCATGACCGGCATCATCACGTCCATCAGCACAAGGTCGACAGCCTTCGAAGGATCGGTCGAGGCCTGCTCCAGCGCCTCGAGCGCTTCCTTGCCGTTACGGGCGATCTCCACCAGGGCGCCGCGCGGTTCAAGGACATTGGTCAGGGAGTAGACGTTGCGGACGTCGTCCTCGACGATCAGAATCCGGCGCCCTTCCAGCACGGCGTCGCGATTGCGCGCCTTGCGGATCATCTTTTGCTGCTCGGGCGGAAGCTCGGACACCACCTGGTGGAGGAAGAGGGATACCTCGTCGAGCAGCCGCTCCGGCGACTTGGCGCCCTTGATGATGATGGAGCTCGAATAGCGGCGCAGCTGCTGCTCGTGATCGGGCGACAGATCGCGCCCCGTATAGACGATAACGGGCGGGAAGCCATGGCCGCCCTCGCGGCTGAGGGTCTCCAGCAGGGAGAAGCCCGACGCGTCAGGCAGGGTGAGATCCAGCACCATGCAGTCGAAGGTCTGGGTTCTGAGTTGCTCCAGGCATTCGGCGGCGGTGCCCACGCCTACGGTTTCTACGTCGCCGGAGGCCAGCAGGCGGCTCACCGCGTCGCGCTGGACCAGATCGTCCTCGACGATGAGCACGCGGCGCACGGTGCGGGTCAGCGTTTCCTCGAGGGTGCGCAGAACCTCGGCGAGATCCTCGCGCTTCACCGGCTTGACCAGATAGCCGATGGCGCCCAGCGACAGGGCGGTCTGGCTGTGATCCTCGGCCGAGACAACGTGGATGGGGATGTGGCGGGTGTCATCGTCGCGCTTCAGCACGTCGAGAACGGTCAGCCCCGACTGATCGGGCAGGCCCACGTCCAGCACGACCGCGCTGGGACGATGGCGCTTGGCCAGCTTGAGAGCCTCCTGGGCCGTGCCCGCCACGATGCATTGGAAGCCCAGCTCGCGGGACAGGTCGCGGACGATGGCGGCGAAGCGGTCGTCGTCCTCGACAACCAGCAGCAGGCGGCGCGTTCCGGCCAGATGGTCGCGGTCGTCTTCGATGCTCGCAGACACTGACTGACGCCGCTCGGGAGGCGGTTCCGACTGGGGTGAAACATGCGGGGCAGGGGCAGGCGTCTCGCGCGGAGGGACCTGCGCAGCGTCATAGGCGCGCGGAAGGGTCAGGGTGAAGACGCTCCCTTCGCCCACTCGGCTTTCCAGCGTGATCCGTCCGCCGAGCAGGCGCGCCAGTTCGCGCGAGATCGACAGGCCCAGGCCCGTGCCGCCGTATCTGCGGCTGATGGTTCCGTCGGCCTGCTGGAAGGCCTCGAAAACCCCCGCCTGCTGCTCGGGCGATATGCCGATGCCAGTATCCGACACAGCGAAGGCGATCCTGTCGCCGGGCTGGGCCGATATGCCCAGCTTCACACCGCCGATTTCCGTAAACTTGAATGCGTTCGATAGCAGGTTCTTGAGGATCTGCTCCAGCCGCTGGCGATCCGTCTCCATCAGATCAGATCCAGCGTCCAGCTCGATCTCGAAAGCCAGACCGCGATCGTCCGCCACCGGCTGGAAGAGTTGTCGGACGTCCTCGGTCAACCGTTGCATCGACACCGGCTCGGGACGCGCCTGAATGTGGCCTGCCTCGATCTTGGAGAGGTCGAGGATGTCGTTGATCAGGGCCAGGAGATCATTGCCGGACGACTGAATCGTGCGGGCGTAATTGACCTGTTCCTCCGACAGCGTTCCCGCTGGATTGTCGGCCAGGAGCTTGGACAGGATCAGCAGCGAGTTGAGCGGGGTCCGTAGCTCATGGGACATATTGGCCAGGAAGTCGGACTTGTACTGGCTGGCCTGCTCCAGTTCGCGCGCCTTCAGCGTTAGGGCCGAGGCGCCGCGCTCAAGATCGTCGCGTTGGGTTTCCAGCAACTGGGCCTGTTCTTCCAGCTGGCTGTTGGTCTGCTCCAGCTCTGCCTGCTGCTGCTCCAGGCGCACCTGGGATTCCTTCAGCGCCCGACCCTGTTCCTCCAGCTCTTCGTTGGAGACGCGGAGCTCCTCGCTCTGGACCTGGAGCTCCTCGGCCTGGCGCTGGGTTTCCTCCAGCATGTTCTGCAGCTGGGCGCGGTAGCGTGCTGAGCGCAGGGCCGTGCCGATGGCGGGCCCGGTTTCTACCAGCAGGGCCATAAGCCGTTCGTCCGGCGTTTGCAGAAAGCCGAGTTCCAGAACCGCATTGACCGCGCCGTCCGCCCGAGCGGGTGCGATGACCAGGTGCCTCGGCTTGTCGCGGCCGAGGGCCGAACCGATCGTCAGATAGCCCTCCGGCACGTCGGACAGCGTCAGAACCTGGCCTTCGGCCGCCACCTGCCCAAGCAGCCCTTCGCGCGGGCCAAAGCGTTCAGCAACGGGCGCGTCCGAAGGCACGCCGAGCGCGGCGATACGCCGATAAAGGCCGCCCTCGCCCTTGAATAGGGCGGCCGCCTGCACGCCGGCATAGCGCGCCAGATAGGCAAGTATACTGTCTGCCAGCTGTTCCAGAGACTGATCGCCCATCATGGCGGCGCCAAGGCCCACTTGGCCTTCATGCAGCCACTCCTGGCGTGCGCGGGCCCTGGCGCTGCGACGGATCAGCATGAAGACCGCGATCGTCAGGACGGCTCCGAGCAGGCCCGAAAGCACGCCGCTGATCAGCGCCGTGCGATAGGAGGCGGCCATTTCGGCGAGGCGTTGCTGGCGCACGCCCTGCTCTTCCTGACGCATGAGGGCGATTTGGGCCCGGATCGCGTCCATCTCCTGCTTGCCCTGATCCGTAGCCATCCGCGTCAGAGCGGCCTGCATGCCCTCGGCGCGGCGCGCCTGAAGGGCGGCGTCCAACTCGGCCAGTTTGGCGTCGAGGCGAGCGCGCAGCTGATTTAGATGGCCTTGCTGGACAGGGTTGTCGCGGGTGAGCTCCGCGATGTCGCCCATCCGTCGGTTGAGATCCCGGGTCGCCGCCTCATAGGGCTGCAGATAGGAGACGTTGCCCGTCAGCAGATAGCCGCGCTGGCCAGTCTCGGCGTCCTGGGCGGCGGAAAACAGTTCGTCGACGGCGACGATCACCTGGTGCGTATGGATGATCTGCTGGTTGTTCGCGCGCAGAACTTCGACATTCCTCCAGGCGACAAGCCCTGTGGCGAGGAAGAAGGAAAGAACCAGGGCCAGCCCTAGAACCGCCCAGGCCTCCATCTTCGAGCCCGCAGACGGGCGACGTGACGATTTCATCAAGTTGTGAACCTTGGGCGAGGAGCGAGAGCGCCCTGCCTAAGGACGCGTGCGGACGTTGCAATAACCTATGCTGGATTCGCTGCACAGACTTGGTTCATGATCAGAGCAGTTGCGGTGATCGCCAAGGGTGTCTTCGCTAACGCCGCTTTTTGTCTGGCCGAAATTGCGAATAGACACTTATGAACAGCCAGACATGGCTGCCCAATAGGGCGCCCATTGACCCACAAAAAGCCGCCTCGCAGCATCGCGTTTTGGGGAGCGGGCGCAGCATTGGCTAAGGCGCTGATGAGGAGACGGGCGGCGGACCGGGTCTCCCTCTCGCTCATGATGAATTTGCGGCAAAGTCCAAGATTTTGCCGGGGTATCCAGGCATCTAGGCGCTTCGATGTGCTTCCGTACCCAAGTCGGAAGGCGCCATGAGATCGGCGAGGGCGGCGACGGCTCCGGCGACCTGGCGTCGTTTGTTCGGCGACAGCAGCGCTAGCCTCGCCAACACTTCCGCATGAAGTAGGTCCGGCGCCTCGGCCAGAGCTTTGTGCCCCGGTTCGGTCAGGCGCGCGTGGACGATGCGACGATCCGTGGTCGATCTGTACCGAACGATGAGGCCGCGCGCCTCCAGTCGGTCGAGCACCGCCACCACGGTCGGCGGCGACATGGAGACGTCCTGGGAAATGGCGCGGGTGCTGACCTCGCCGAGACGACGGATGGATTGCAGCACCAGAAGCTGCGGCAGCGTCAGGCCTGTCAGCCGGGCGATCTCGCGCGAGCGGACGTCGATCGCCTGGGCGATGCGACGGACCGAGCGCACCAATGACGCCGTGGCGTCGGCGGCTGACGGCAGGGGAATTTCGCTCATTGGGTTGAACTCATTCGTGAACTAACCATTTGTACACGCTGCATCCACATTTCAAGGAGGACCCATGTGCGGTCTTAGCGGCGAGATCAACTTCGACGGGCGCCCCGCCGATGCCGGCGTGGTTCAACGGATGACGGACGCCCTCTCGCCCCGGGGACCGGATGGGTCCGGGATCGTGATGCGCGGGCCAGTGGGGTTGGGGCATCGACGCCTCAAGATCATCGACCTGTCGGAGAAGGCGCAGCAGCCGATGGTGGACGCCGACCTGGGCGTCACCCTGGCCTTCAACGGCTGCATCTACAACTACCCGGAATTGCGTGAGGAACTTCAGGGGCTGGGTTTCCGCTTCTTCTCGCACGGCGACACGGAGGTGATCATCAAAGCCTGGAAGGCCTGGGGCGAGGCCTGCGTCGATCGGTTCAAGGGGATGTTCGCCTTCGTCCTCCACGAGCGCGACAGCGGTCGGATCGTGATCGCGCGTGACCGCTTCGGCATCAAGCCGCTGTATCTGGCGGAACGCGGCAGGCGGCTGCGCTTCGCCTCGACTCTCCCTGCG
The DNA here is from genome assembly GCF_032107865.1 of Brevundimonas sp. Classification (GTDB taxonomy): domain Bacteria; phylum Pseudomonadota; class Alphaproteobacteria; order Caulobacterales; family Caulobacteraceae; genus Brevundimonas. The sequence continues at coordinate 21,967 of NZ_DAMCNG010000016.1, read as the reverse complement.
CTTCTGGCGGCGGGGGAGGTCGACAAGACGATCGATCCGGTGGGGCTGCACCATTATATGACCTTTCATGCGGTGGTGCCGCCGCCGCACACCCTCCTGAAGGGCGTGAAGAAGTTCCCCGCAGCGACAATCCGGGTGATCGAGCCGGACGGCGAGTCGCGCGAACGGGTCTATTGGCGGCCCGACATGACCCGCCACGCCGAAGACGCCGCCCTGACCGCCGAGGACTGGCGCGACCAGGTGCTGGACGGCCTGCGCAAGGCGGTGAAGCGCCGCATGGTCGCCGATGTCCCGGTCGGCGTGCTGCTGTCGGGCGGGGTGGATTCCAGCCTGATCGTCGGCCTCCTGGCTGAATTGGGGCAGAAGGACCTGATGACCTTTTCAGTCGGCTTCGAGGAGGCCAACGGCGAGAAGGGGGATGAGTTCGTCTATTCCGATCTGATCGCCCGTCATTACGGGACGAAGCACCATCAGATCTTCGTGCCGCACCAGCGGCTGATGGACGCCCTTCCGGGCACGATCGCCGCCATGTCTGAGCCGATGGTCAGCTACGACAATGTCGGCTTCTACCTGCTCAGCCAGGAAGTGTCGAAACACATCAAGGTCGTCCAGTCGGGGCAAGGAGCCGACGAGGTGTTCGGCGGTTACCATTGGTATCCGCCCATGGTCGGGGCGGCTGACCCGGTCGAGGCCTACGCCCGGGCCTTCTTCGATCGCAGTCACGAAACCCTGAAGACCCAGTTGAACGGCGCCTATATGTCGGACGTCGACGTCAGTCGGGCTCTGGTCGAGGCCCATTTCGCGCAAGCCGGGGCGGAGACGCCGGTCGACAAGGCGCTGCGGCTGGATAGCCAGATCATGCTGGTCGATGATCCGGTGAAGCGGGTCGACAACATGACCATGGCCTGGGGGCTGGAGGCGCGCGTGCCCTTCCTCGACCACGAATTGGTCGAACTGGCTGGCCGCATCCCGCCGGAACACAAGTTGGCCCAGGGCGGCAAGGGCGTGCTCAAGGAGGCGGCGCGCCTCGTCGTCCCTTCAGAGGTGATCGACCGCAAGAAGGGCTATTTCCCGGTGCCCGCGCTCAAATACATCCAGGGCCCCTATCTCGACCTTGTGCGCGAAGCCCTCACCAATCAGGCGGCGCGTGATCGCGGACTGTTCGACAGGGCCTATCTGGACCGATTGTTCGCTGACCCGACGGGACATATCACCCCTCTGCAAGGTTCAGAGTTGTGGCAGGTCGCCGTCCTCGAAATGTGGATGCAGCAACATGGCGTCTGATCTTCGCCTCGCGCGCCCCAAGGCGCACCGGCTGAAACGTCTGCGCCATGAAGGGCTGAAGCCCCCGGTGCAGGCCGGCCGCGAGCCTGCGCGGGGCGCGGTGCTGGACTGCGGTTGGGGCCGCCTTCTGTTCGCCCAGACCTTCGAGACCGCCGCGCCCCTGATCGAGGCTTTGCGCGCGGAGGGACCGGATCGCCGCGACATCGCCTTCTATGTTCGCAATCCTCACGTCCTGCTGGCCGCTGCGCCGCAGGAAGTGTTTCTGGACCCGTCGCATACCTATCGGCTGGATCTTGCGACCTATCGCGCCAGCCGACGTCAGCCGCGCGGTTTCACCATCCGCCGCCTGACGTCGAAGGCGGACGCTCATGCCGTCAATGACATCTACGCCAAGCGTCGGATGGTCCAGGTGTCGCCGGACTTCTTCTGGTCGCGTCGCGACGACCGGTCGCTCTCTTATTTTGTTGCAGAGGATCTCGCGACCGGAGGGGTGATCGGCACGGTGACGGGGGTGAACCATGTGCGCGCCTTTGAGGATCCCGAGAACGGCTCGTCTCTCTGGTGCCTGGCGGTCGATCCGCAGGCGACCCAGCCGGGGGTCGGCGAGGCTCTGGTCCGCCGTCTGGCGGAGCACTTCAGGACCCACGGCCTGGCCCACATGGACCTATCGGTCATGCACGATAACGCCCAAGCGATCGCCCTCTATGAGAAACTGGGCTTCCGGCGCGTCCATTTCTTCGGCGTGAAGCGCAAGAACCCGATCAATGAAGCCTTGTTCGTCGGACCCGCTGACGATCATGCGCTCAACCCCTATGCCCGGATCATCGTGGACGAAGCGCGGCGACGGGGCATCCAGACCGACATCATTGACGCAGAAGGGGGGCTGTTCCGCCTTTCGTGGGGCGGGCGCTCCGTCCGCTGCCGCGAAAGCCTTTCTGAACTGACCTCGGCCGTGGCCCTCAGCATCTGCGACGACAAGCGGGTGACCCGCAGGATCGTGGAAGCCGCAGGCGTGCGCGTACCGCGTCGCATCGATCCGCGGGATCTCGGCGCGATCGACGAAGCGCTGGAGACCTATGGTCAGTTGGTAGTCAAACCCGCGCGAGGGGAGCAGGGCAAGGGCGTGGCCGTGGGTCTGAAGACGATGGCCGACGTTCAGGCGGCTCTCTTGCGAGCACGGCGTATCTGCCCGGAAGTCCTTGTCGAGGAGCAGGTGGAAGGCGAGGATCTGCGCCTGGTCGTGATCGACTATGAGGTCGTGGCCTGCGCAGTGCGGCGTCCGCCGCGCGTCATCGGCGACGGTCGCTCGACTTTGCGCGCCCTCATCGAGCATCAGAGCCGGCGGCGCGCCGCGGCCACCGGCGGCGAATCCAGCATCCCCATTGACGCCGAAACGGAGCGCACCCTGGCGGAGGCCGGCTATGGCCTGGATGATGTCGCAGGAGAAGGCGAGGAGATCCTTGTCCGCAAGGCGGCCAACCTGCATCTGGGCGGCACCATCCATGACGTCACGGATAAGGTGCATCCGGTTCTGGTTGAAGCCGCCATGGCGGCGGCGCGGGCCATCGACATCCCGGTGACGGGGATCGACCTGATGGTGCGTGCGCCCGATCAGCCGGATTACGCCTTCATTGAAGCCAATGAGCGTCCTGGCCTGGCCAATCACGAACCCCGACCCACGGCGGAACGGTTCATCGATCTGCTGTTTCCGCTGTCGGCGCGCACCGACGCCTGAACCCATGTCAGGAGCGACCTTGACCTCACCGAAGATCGACCTCGACTACCTGAACGCCCGTTTGGGAGAGCTACTGAACCTGCCTAGTCCGACAGGCTACACGGACGAAGCCGTCTGGGCCCTGTGCCGAGAACTTGAGCGCTTGGGCCTCGATTACGAACTGACCCGGCGCGGCGCGATCCGGGCGCGTCTGCCGGGGCTCGAAGCCAATCCGGCGCGGGCCATCGTGGCGCATGTCGATACGCTCGGCGCCCAGGTGAAGGCGGTGAAGGACAACGGCCGGCTTGAACTTGTGCCGATCGGCCATTGGTCGTCGCGTTTCGCGGAGGGCGCGCGCTGCACCGTCTTCGCGGAAGGCGGGAGCTATCGCGGTACGATTCTTCCCCTGAAGGCATCCGGACACACCTTCAACGAAGAGGTGGACGACCAACCCGTCAATTGGCGTCAGGTCGAACTGCGCATCGACGCCGTGATACACGGGCGAGCCGACACCCTGGCTCTGGGCGTGGATGTCGGCGACATCGTCGCCATCGACGCCCAGCCCGAGTTTACCGACAGCGGTTTCATCGTCTCGCGCCATCTCGACGACAAGGCAGGCGTGGCCGTCATGCTGGCCGCCCTGGAATGCATGTTACGCGAGAAACGCACGCCGACCGTCGACACTTGGTGGCTGTTCACAATCGCCGAGGAGGTGGGCGTGGGCGCCTCCTCCGTTCTGGTCCCGGACGTGGCGGCGATGGTCACGGTGGACAATGGAACCACCGCGCCCGGCCAGAACTCGTCCGAGTTCGGGGTCACCATCGCCATGGCCGACCAAACCGGACCCTTTGACTGGCACCTCTCGCGCAAGCTGGTGCAACTGGCTCGGGACCACGACATACCGCACCAGAAAGACGTGTTCCGCTACTATCGTTCGGATTCCGCCTCTGCATTGGAATCCGGCGCCGACATCCGCACGGCCCTGGTGACGTTTGGCGTGGACGCCAGCCATGGCTACGAACGCATCCATCAAAGCGCTTTGGCCGATCTGGCTCGCCTCCTGACCCTCTATGCTCAGAGCGAGGTGGAAATCGGACGCGACGCACGCGCGCTGACAGGCGTCATGGGATTCACGCATCAGCCGAACATTTCGACGAGTTGACGTCGCCCTGGCCGTCGGGACGAAGGGAAGACTGAGGTTCTTCTCAGCCTGAGACGCCATGTCCTGCGCACATTGAAATCCTGTTCTCGTTGGGCGGCAGCGGAGCGCGAGCCGTCGCGCCGGGCGTCTGGCCCTCGAAAGCGGGCAAAATTTCCTGCAGGATCATCGCCAGCCTGCGTCATATCGTTCGGGCTCGGAACCGCATGGCCTAGGGCCGATTGGGTCAGGCGAAGGAGGAGCCATGAACCAGACCCATGTCATCGAACGCGCGTTTGAAATCGCCGAGCGAGACCACGCCTGCCTTAAGGTAAGCGACGTGCGCGAAGCGCTTTCCCGGGAAGGCTATACGATCAGCGACCTGATGCATCTGGAAGGCTGGAGCATCCGCGAGCAGCTGAGACGGCGGATGAAGGCGCGCGGCGTCCGCGCGGTCCGTCGCGTCGAACTGGTCGAGAGCCGGCCGTGACCGCGTGGACCGGTCCGGGCCGGGCCGTGCAGGGGCTGATCCTGAGCGTTCCGGTGGCTCTGTTCAGCCTCGGGACCGCGACGGACGCGGCCTATCTCCGGACCGCGCAGATGCAGTGGAGCAACTTCTCTTCATGGGCGATCGTCGGCGGTTTGGTCTTTGGCGGGGCGGCTTTCGTATGGAGCCTGATCGACCTGGCCTGGGGACGTCGCGGGGTCTCGCGTTTTCTGTACAGCGGCGTCCTCGGGGCCTTGTGCCTTGTCGGGCTTGCGAACGCATTCAAGCATAGTCAGGACGGATGGAGCTCCGTGGGCGCGCTCGGCATCACCCTGTCCGCCCTGTGCTGCGTTCTGGCCCTGCTTGCGGGCTGGCTGCGCTATTCCGGGGTGCTGGACGAGGAGGCTGGCCGATGATTCGCAGCAGCCTTCTTCTGTACGGAGCCTTGGGCGGCGCCGTGGCTTTGGCCGCCTGCGGTCGAAGCGAAAAAGGGATCAATGAGGTCGGGCCGGCGCCTGACTTGCCGGAGATCAGGGAAACCCTGCTGCCGCCGATGCGTATCGCCCGGCCCGTAGGATGGGGAGATGAGACACCGCGCGCCCCCGAAGGCTTCGTGGTGACGGCCCTCGCTACGGACCTGCGTATTCCGCGTCAGATGCTGGTCCTGCCTAACGGCGACATCCTCGTGGCCGAGGGGCGGGGCGGCGGCGCGCCGGCCTTGAGGCCGAAGGACGTCATCGCAGGGGTCATCAAGAAGCAGGGCAATACGAAGGTCGAGAGCGGGGACCGTGTCACGCTGTTGCGCGACGCCGATAACGACGGCCGCGCCGAAGTCCGCTCGGTCTTCATCGACGGTCTCAACGCGCCTTATGGCCTCGCCTATGTCGACGGCCGCATCTATGTGGCCGAGCAGGACGCTCTGGTCAGCTTCCCCTATGTCGAAGGGCAGACCCGGATCTCGGCCTCCGCTGAAGAGGTGACGCGCCTGCCGTCCGCCCTCAATCATCACTGGACCAAGGCCCTGACCGCCAACGTCGATGGATCGACCCTCTACGTCGGCATCGGTTCCAACAGCAATGCGGGCGAGCGGGGTATGGCCGTGGAGGAGGAGCGGGCGGTCGTCTGGGCCGTCGATCGGGCCACGGGCGCGCGCCGGACCATCGCCCGCGGCATCCGCAATCCCACCGCGCTGGCGATCGAGCCGTCGAGCGCCGCTCTCTGGGCCGTAGTGAACGAAAGAGATGAAATCGGCCCCCAGCTCGTTCCGGACTATCTGACCTCGGTCCGCGACGGCGCCTTTTACGGCTGGCCATACAGCTACTGGGGACAGAATGTCGACCCGCGCGTGCGGCCCCAGAAGCCGGAACTGGTGGCCACGGCCGTGAAGCCGGATTACGCCCTGGGAGCCCATGTGGCGGCCCTCGGTCTCTCGTTCGCTCGCGACGGCGGCTTCGGCGGTGCCTTCGCCGAAGGGGCCTTCATCGGACAGCACGGGAGCTGGAATCGCCAGGATCTGGCGGGCTACAAGGTGGCCTGGGTTCCGTTCTCCGGCGGCCGGCCGGCCGGCCCGCCCGTCGACTTCCTGACCGGTTTTCTGACGGACAAAGGCGAAGCTCGCGGCCGTCCCGTGGGCGTCTGGTTCGATCCTCAGCGCCGGATTCTGCTGGTGGCCGACGACCTGTCCAACACGGTTTGGCGCGTCGCTCCCGCAGGGGCCGTTCCCGGGCGATAGATGGACTCGACGCTACAGTCGGGCCTCTGCGGTTTCGAGCAGCTTCAGCGCCTTGGCCAACGCTCGACGCGTGCCTCACGCGAGCTGCGGATCGTCTGCCGTTCCGCGTCGCGCCGTTCTTCCACCATCCAGATGGGGGAAATCTGCGAGGCGCCATGACGTCGATTGGCTACAGCGAGGACCGAGGTGTCCTTGACCTCTTCCATCACCGCATAGGTGCGGGTCTCGCGCACCCCTGGCATGACGCTCTGCGCGCCGGCCAGGAAAGCGCGGTAGGCGGCCATGTCCCTCATTGGCACCTTGATCAGATAATCGAAGCACCCCGCCACCATGTGGCACTCCAGCACCTCAGGCGAGCGGCCGATGCGCTCGGCGAACTGGTCGAAGATGTCCGAGGTCGTGCGGTCCAGCAGCACCTCGATGAAGATCAGCAGTTCGCGCTCGGCGAACTTCGGATCGATCAGGGCGGTGTAGCCGGTGATGACCCCTCGCTCACGCAGCCGCCGCACCCGCTCGAAACAGGATGACGCCGACATGGTGCCGCCTTCCCGCAGGCCTGCATGAAGGCGGATCGCATGAGCGCGCATCGCCAGTGGGACTACCCTCTGGCGGAAGCGCTGCGTCAGGAAGGTCGGCATGGCGTTCCCATCGTCAAGGCGGAGGGCGTGAACGGTGCGGGACGCTTTGTCGCCGGCGAGGGGCGCCACGGCGACTTCAAGACTACGAAAGAGGAGAAGGCTCAATGACCGCCCCTCTTTACGTTGAACTGGTTGAGCGCGGGGCCGCACAGCACGCCGATCGCATCGCCATGGTCGTGGGTTAGTTCGAACAGACCTTTGCCGAGGTCAACGCCCGTGCGAACCGCTATGGTCGCCATGCAGGTTCAGGGCATCACGCCGGGGGCGCGGGTGGCCCTGCTGATCAACAACGCGGTCGCCAGCATGCCCTTCGACTTCGCCTGTGCGAAGGCTGGAGTGAACCGGGTGCTGCTGCATTATCCGATCCAAGGCGGGAGCTGACTGTGCGAGGACGGATGCAGACTCCGTGAGAGGGCCGGACGCAACCCGCCGGGCCGAAGAGAGTTGAGCCTTCATGCGCTTCCTCGACCTGCTTCCCTCGGCCCTGATCGGCGTCGCGGCCAGCGCGCGTTCGATGACGCCCATGGCAATTATCGCCGCAGCGCGTCTGGGTCGCCGCGCCACGCCGGGCAGACTCGTTCTGCTCGATCATCCGTTGTTCAAGTTCGGCGCGCTGGCGATGGGCGTTGGCGAACTCCTGGGCGACAAGATGAAGTCAGCGCCGGATCGTACGGTATTCCTCGGCCTGCTTGCGCGGATCGCGAGCGCCGGGATCGCCGGTGGCGCCCTGGCGCCGAGGGGGCGCGAACGGCTCGGCGCCGCCCTGGCTGTAGGCGTCGCCATACCGCTCGCCTATCTGACGCTCACCGGCCGAAAGGCCGCAGCGCGACGCATTGGCCAGACCCGCAGCGGGATCGTTGAGGACCTTGTCGCTGCAGGCATTGGCGTTGCGACGGTCGCTAGTGCGACACACGCGCGGCGGCCTTAGCCGACGGTGCGTGAGCCTGATGTTGCGCGCCTCTCCGTTGAACTGCGAGATCGCGCGCCCGCGCCGATCGGCAAGAGGCGTCAGGTCGGCTTCTTGCGCCCCGACGCAAAGCGCGACGTCTTTGTATCGAGCGTCGCCGGAACAGGGCGGTGCTCAAGCTGTGCGGCGGCGCAAGAGCGCCGCCGCCACCGACGATCAATCCAGTCGAATGGGCGCCGTTCCGGAGATTCGGAAGGCCACCCATACCTGCTGATCAGGTGCCAGAGCCAAAGCCCTTGGGACCGCCGGCGCCCGCGGCGCCTTCGCCGCCGGTCGAAGGCGATGGGCTGCGGTCGGCCGGGTTGTTGTTCGCAAGCGGGTCTTGATTGGCGCCGGCCTTGCGGGCCTTGCGGCCAGCTTCGATATCATCGCTTTCCAGGTCGGGCGCTTCATTAGGCTCACGGTTCGGGTCATTCCGTTGGACATCGGTCATGGCAAACTCCTGTTGGTTGAGTAGAACCAATCAGCAGGAGACGACCCCGTTCCTGCGGCCGCGCTACACGATAAGTTTGGCCGAGAGCGGTGGAACCTAAAGACGTGAGAGGGTTCCACGGTGCACGTTGGGCAGGTCGGAACCGCTAAGCCTGCCTCTCGTTGGACCTTCGCTATTAGAAGGAGAACGACATGCTCAAGTGGGCACTGATATTCGCAATCGTCGCCATCATCGCGGGCATTCTTGGCTTTGGCGGCATCGCTGGCACGGCGGCTGGGATCGCGAAATTCCTGTTCGGCCTCGCCGTGGTGATCTTCTTGATCTTCCTGGCTTTGGGCGTCTTCGCGGCGAAGAAGGTCACCTAGGTTTTTGACGAGAGACGGCCCGGCGAGAGCGGAGGGGGTCGCTCTCCAGCCGGGCCGTTGATCCCATTGGCGGCCTGGGACCGGCAGTTCCAGGAAACTGCACACCTGTGTATCCAGCGGCAGAGGTTGGGGACCGCTGAGGACGCATGCGTGAGCACGAGGGTCGCAACCTATACGGGAGCGGACAACTCACAATGGCGTCAGCGCGCCAGAAGGTCGCACATGAACGAAGACGACGATATCGACCCTTCAGACGACCCGATCTATCGGGCTGGAGTGCTGATGGGCAGAAATTAAGCCCTTACGGACGTCATGGAGCGCCTGTTCTCGCCAGACGCCGTATCGGCCGAGAAGACCGTCCGCGCCCTTCACGCTTGGGTCCAGCAGACCATGGACGAGGTGAGGGTCGAGATGCAGCTCGTGTTCGCGGATTTCGAGGCCGAGGACGACGAAGACGATTAGGCCTAGAGCTTAGCGAGCGCCTTCTCCAGGCGAGCCTGTAGTTTCTCGCGCTGCGCTTCATAGGCCGTCCGTTCCTCTTCCCCGCGCGCTCTAAGGGCTTGCAGCTCTTCTTCCAGCCGCCGTGCGGGCTGACCGTGCATGGCGTCGAGGTCGTCCAAGGCGAGTTGGCCTTCCTCCACTCGTTTCCGATCAGCGGCGCTGGGCTGCTTCGTCTTCTTCGCCGCGCACTTCTTTGGAGCGCCCGCCGGCAGCTTCACGTCGAGCTTGCGCTCAATCACCGTGCCGGGCGAAGCCTTGGCGGCCTCGGCGTCGGGGCTATCGTCGACTTCCTTGGCCAAGCCGGTGGCAAGTGATCCTGGCCGCTGCCCCAAGCGGCTAACGCCTTTGGTCACGAGCTGGCCGCCACGGTGAAGGTGTGGAAGCCGTCCGACCATTCGAACAGCTTGAGCCGCGGAGCCATACAGCACTCATGCCAAGGCGCGCTGCGGGTGATGGATGATAAGCCAGCGCGCGTCGGAGCGGAGATAGGTGGAGGTGCAAACGCAGCCTTAGGGCGTACGGCCGTCCCATTTTTACAGCGGGGGGTGTCGCCGTCGTCCACACAAGCCACGTCGCAGAGAAAGCGATCAGCAAGAGGCGTTGCCGCACGGGCGTCCGGGGCTGAGGATGCCACGAATATGAGGCGATCCAGACCGCTATCGAACGGCCAGGATAGTGCCGCCCAAAACGCCGGCGGCGGCGGGTGACAAGCATTATAAACCTTGAGCTGGGCTCGGGCTGGCGTTCGGACCGAAGGAGGGGTGCAGGCCAGCCAATGCGGTGAAGGGGGGAAGAACGGCGCATCGTGGCAAGCTCACGAGATCGCGTTTAGAGCGGATTGATCCGTGCGGATACTGGATGACAGATGCAAGGGCCCACTTGGTTCGAATGCGCCTTGCCAAGTGGGAGCGGATGAATCAGGCTTGAGGGGCGTCTGATTTGACGCCGGGGCGTGAGAACCTCGCTTGAGCAGATCCTGAAATCACCACTTCGCGCTCCGTGGCGGCGGGTGGCCATCGCACATGTCCAGGCTCCCTTGGGAGCTAAAGGCGTTGGCGCATGTGTTTGAGCATGTTCTCAACACCCGGTGCTTCGGCCGGGTCCGCCTCTTGGAAAGGAGGCGGACCCGTGTCGGATCGGACTGGAGAGCTGAAGGAAGGCGTGGGTCTGGCGACGCTTTATCGTCGCCACGCGCTCTGGCTGGCGCGACGCCTGCGCAGCCGTTTCGGCGAGGAAGGCGAGGACATCGCTCACGACGCCTGGAGGAAGCTGGCGGCCGCCTATGCGTCCGGACGGGAGATCCGGCATCCGCGGGCCCTGCTGATGACGGTCGCGGGACGCCTCGCCTCCGACCGGGCCGCCCGGCGGTCGCGCCGGGAGGCGCTGGAGTCGATGGCGGCGGCTTCTTCCCCGCTGGCGGAGACCGGCGCACAGGAGGCGGCGGTCATGATGGAGCAGTTGATCGTCGCCTTGCCAGATGATCTCAGGAGTGTCTTTGTGATGTCGCGGTTCGGCGGGCTGACGAATGCGCAGATCGGCGTGCGGCTCGGTCTCAGCCCCAAAACTGTCGAATGGCGGATGACCCGGGCCCTGGCCCACATCACCGCCCAACTGAGGCGCTAGTATGAGGCGCGCGATGACTGGCCCGATCAGGACGGCGAAGACCGCGGAGCTTGAAGCCGCAGCCTGGCATGGCCGGCTGGGCCAGCCGCGCGTCACGACACAGACCATCGAAGACTTCTTCGCCTGGCGGGAAAAACCCGAGAACGCCGACGCCTACAGACGCGTGGAGCTGGCCTGGAAGCAGGCCGGCGCCGCCGCCTCCAGTCCGGCCATCCAGGCGGCGCTGGACGACGCCATGGCGTCTGGTCCGGCGCGCCGCAGCGCAGGACGGCGATTGGCGCCCTTGGGCCCCGCCGCGGGCGTGCTGGCGGCCGGCGTCCTCGCCGCCGCCCTGATATATGGCGGCTGGACCTGGTCCGCCGCTCGCGGAACCTATGAGACAGGGGTGGGCGAGCAGCAGCTCGTGCAGCTTGCGGACGGGTCGTCCGTAAGACTCGATACGGACAGCCGTGTCCGGGTCCGCTTTACAGACGGGCGGCGCCTGATCGAGCTGGAGCGCGGCCAGGCCATGTTCACAGTGGCTCCGAACCCGACCCGGCCTTTCGTCGTCCAGGCGGGCGGGGCGGCGGTCACCGCCCTCGGCACGGTTTTCGACGTGCGTCGCGACGGAGGCGAGGTGCGGGTGGTCCTGGTTTCCGGTGTCGTGCAGGTTGAAGGGGCAAGCCTTGCTACGCCCACCCGAATGCAGGCCGGGCAGGAGACTCGGGTCACGCCGCGCGGCACCTTGTCCCGCCCGGTCGATGTGGCCGCCGCGTCAAGCTGGACCGAGGGACGGCTGACCTTTGTCGACGCGCCCCTGGGCGACGCCGTCGCCGAGGTGAACCGCTATCTGTCCCGGCCCGTGGTGCTGGGCGACGGGGTGGACGCCGGGATGGCCGTCAACGGCGTCTTCAGGGCCGGGGACAGGGAAGCTTTCGTCGCGGCGGCGTCCGGCGCCCTGGGTCTCAAGCCGGCGAACCAGTCGGACGGCACGGTTCGACTGGACGGTTGAGATCGGGCGGCTGACAGAGGCCGCGAAAAAATATTCGGGACCGCTCCGGGGCAGGCCGGGGGCAGGGCGGTCTCTTCTTCCGACGCGAGGGGCGTCGGAGGAAATCGAGAATGACAAGACAGGGCCTTTTATCGGGCGCGGCCGTCTGCGCTGCGGCGCTCGCCTTTGCGGGGACGGCGTGCGCCCAGGCGCCGCGGCACTACGACATCCCGCCCGGCGCGCTGCGCGATGCGCTGAACCTCTATGCGGCCCAGTCCGACAAGCAGCTCTTCTTCGCAGGCGGTCTGGTCGAAGGCCGCCGCTCGCCCGGACTCAAAGGCAGCTATTCCCCAGCCGATGCCTTGGACCGGCTGCTGGACGGCGCCGGCCTGGCCTGGGTCGAGCCTCGCGCGGGGGTGATCTATCTGCATCGCGAAGCGACGACGGAGCAGGCCGCGACGCTTGTGGACGACGTCGTCGTGACCGGCAGCCTGCTGAGGGGCGCCCGGACCGGCATAGCGCCCGTCGTGACCCTCGGCCGGGATGAGATCGACGCGCGGAGCGAGGCCACGGTGGCGGAGATCCTCACGGGATTGCCGCAGAACTACGCCGGGACCTCCACCCCCCTGGTCCAGGGCGCCGCGGCGGATCGCGGCGGCTCCAACTCGGCCTTCGGGACCGGCGTCAACCTGAGGGGGCTCGGACCGTCCTCCACCCTGGTCCTGGTGAACGGGAGACGCATGGCGGGGTCCGGCTTCCGGGCGGAGTTCGCCGACGTCTCGGCTTTGCCTTCGGCGGCGGTGGAGCGTGTGGATGTCCTTCTCGACGGCGCCTCGGCCCTTTACGGCGCCGACGCGGTGGCCGGGGTGGTCAATGTCATCCTGCGCCGGAGCTTCGACGGCCAGGAGACTCGCATGCGCGCTTCGGCGGCGCGCGGCGGCGGCGAGGACCTGATGATCTCTCATCTGATCGGTCGCCAGTGGAGCGGCGGGGGCGCCTATCTCTCGGTCGAATACCAGGACCTCAACCCCCTGAGTTCGCTCGACCGGGACTATACAAGGGACGGAGACCTGCGGCCCTTCGGCGGCAGCGACCGTCGCGGCCTGTACGGGAATCCCGGCAATATCCTGGCCTTTGATCCGGCGGCGGGGGGTTATGTGTCGCGCTACGCCCTGAGGCCGGGCGCGAGCGGCGAGGTCCTCACGCCCGCCGACTTCGAGGCCGGCGCCGCCAATCATCAGTCGGCCATGCTGGGCAACGACCTGACGCCGAAGATCGAGCGGCTGAGCCTTTACGGACGGCTGAGCCAGGGCCTGGGAGACTCGATCGACCTCACGGCGGACCTCCGTTACAGCCGGCGCGACTACGCCTTCCTGAACAGCGCGGGCGGGGGGCTGTTCAACGTTACCGCCGCCAATCCCTGGTTTGTCTCGCCCAATGGGTCGGCTTCACATCTCATCGGCTATTCCTTCTACGAGGACTTTGGCTCGGCGCGGCAGACAGGACTGGCCGAAAACGGCGGCGTCACCCTGGCGGCCCGCATCCAGTTGCCCGCCGACTGGAGTCTGGACGCCTCGGCCGTCTGGGCCGAGGAACGGGCGAAGTTCCACAACGCCAACCGCATCAATCTGAGATACGTCAACGAGGCGCTGGGAACCCTGCCGGACGATCCGGCCACCCCCTTCAGCGCGCAGCGAGACGGCTACCTCAACCTCTTCGGCGGGCCCAATACCCCGGCGGTGCTGGACTTCATCAGCAGCGGCTTCACCTCCTCCCTGGACCACAGCCGGTCGGGATCGCTGAATCTTCTGGCGGAAGGGCCGCTCTTCACCTGGCGGGGCGGGGAGGCCCGCGGGGCCGTAGGTCTGCAGTGGCGCACGGACAGTTTCGAAACCGAAACCGTGTCGCTGAACAGTTCGGTGGCGCCCCTGCTGATCGCCGTGCCGCGCCAGTCGCGCGAGGTGGCGGCGGTGTTCGGCGAGGTGCGCCTGCCGCTGGTCGGAGAGGCGGATGCGCGGCCCGGCCTGAAGTCCCTCGAGCTGTCGCTGGCCGGGCGGCTAGAGCGCTATGACGACGTCGGCGAGACCGCCAATCCCCGGATCGGTCTGGCCTGGTCGCCCATGGAGGGGCTGAAGGCGCGCACGACCTGGGGAACCTCCTTCAGGGCGGCTTCCCTGCCTCAGATGCATGACGCCCCCGGGGCGACAGCGGCCCTTTTGAACCAGAGCGGAGGCGGGCAGGCGTTCGCAGTCATGCTCTATGGGGGCAATCCGGACCTCAAGCCGGAAACCGCCGACACCTTTACGGCGGGCTTCGACTGGAGGCGGGAAGGCGGCCTGAGCCTGGACCTCACCTATTTCGATACCCGCTTCACCGATCGCATCGCCCAGCCGGTGGCGGAGAACCTCATCGGCGCCCTGGTTGATCCTGCTCTGGCACCCTTTGTCAGGCTGGTGTCGCCGTCGACCAGACCGGCGGACCTCGCCCTGCTCCAGGCCTACGCCGCCACGCCCGGGTTTCCAGGCTTCTATCCGATCGAGACCTTCAGCGCCGTGGTCGACACCCGCTGGGTCAATACAGGCGCGGTCAAGGTGCGGGGGCTCGACCTGACGGCGCGATATCCCTTCCGCCTGGGCGGACAGAGCTTCGCCGCAGACGCCGCCGCCTCCTGGCTGTTCGACTATGAAACTCGCCCGACCCCTGCGGCCGAGGCGCGACAGGTGGTGGGGCTATCCGGCTACCCGGGGCGGCTGCGCGCCCGGACCGGTTTGACCTGGATCGGAGAGGCGGTCTCGGCCTCGCTGCACTGGAGCCATGTTTCCGAGGTCCGCGATCGTCAGGGGGCAAGCGTTGACCCGTGGAACACGGTCGAGACCCAGGTGGCGTGGACGCCCTCGACGGGCGCCTGGCGGGGACTTCGCCTCGCCCTCAGCATCCAGAACCTCTTCGACGAGGACCCGCCGTTCCACGACGCCCCTACCGGCTATGGCTTCGACGCCGGCCAGGCCAATCCCATGGGGCGCATCTTCGCCCTTCAGCTCATCAAGCGCTGGTAAGTTTATAATGAAAAAGACCTTTTACCGCCTCGCGGCGGCTGTGCTGGCGCTTGCCTGCATCGCATCGCCTTTGCGCGCCCTGGAGCGCCCCATCACTGTGGAGGACATCGTAAAGCTGGAAGCCTTCGGCCGGGTCTCGGTCGCCCCGGACGGCCGGTGGGCCGTTTATGAGAAACGCGACGACTACGACACCATCCCCAACTACGACCATGTGCAGCGCGCGCCCTGGACCATCATGGACCTGTGGCGGGTGGACCTGAGGGCGGCGGATCCGCGCCCGGAACGTCTGCTGCCGGATGAGCCGCTCGGTCTCCAGCGCGGCGACTGGTCGCCGGACGGTCGACGGCTCACCGTCTTCCGGTTCCGCGGCGACATCTATGAGCTCGGGATCGTGGAGGTCGCTACCCGGGCTGTGGTCTGGACCGGGCTTACGCCTGAAATTCCGCTCAAGGGGGCGCCGGTGATCTGGACCTCCAACGACCAGCTGGCGGCGGCGGTGCGCCCGGCCGGCGACCTGCCGCTGATTCTGCAGCACTTCTACGAACCGAAGAAGCGGATCGCCGAGGCCTGGGCGCGAACCTCCTCCGGACGCGAGCGGTCCCGCACCGTGATCGAGGCGGACAAGGGCGTGGTGCGGTCGGAACAGCCCGCCGCCCCGCAGGACCTGGTCCTGATCGAAGCCGCCAGCGGCCAGGTGCGGCGGACCCTGATGAGCGCCCATCTCACCGACCTCGTGCTTTCGCCCGACGGACGCCGGCTCGCCGTCCTCGCGAGCGGCGAGGCCATGCCCCTGCTGACGCCCATGGTCCAGTTCGACGAACCCTTCCGGCAGAGGCTGACGCTGATCGACCTGGAGACGGGACGATCAGGTCGTCTGGATCAGGTCTTCGATGTCGCGCCCCAGCTGTTGCGATGGAGCCCGGATTCAAGGGCGCTGCTCGCCTGGATGCGGGGGGACGACCAGGCCTGGTCGGAAGGCGGCCTCGTCTCGGTGGATGTCGCTGGCCGGACGCGTTCCTGGCCCTCCGCCGTCCGACCCGGGCCTGACATCGACATCCTTCGGGGTGTTCGTGCCGACTGGCTGGACGGCGCTCCCATCCTCTACGGCAGGGCGCCGGGGGAGGACCGTGCGGACTGGCACGCCATAGGGGTTTCGCCCTCCGTCAATCTGACGGCCGGGCTGGAAGCGCCCCCGGCCGTACTCATGACCGCGGATCGCGGCGCATTGACCCTCTTCGCCGACGGCCGGCAGTGGGCGGTGGAGCCAGGCGGGGTGCGTCCGCTCGGGGATCCGGACCTCAGGCTTCGCTGGGCCCGTATTCTCGATCCCGAACGCCCGCGACGGCAGGGCCAGGAGGCCGAGCGCAGGGCCTGGTCTCCGGCTTTGGGGTCCAAGGGCGAAACCCTGATCCTCGCCGCGACGGGCGAGGCTGAAGTGGCGGGGCCGCCATCCGGCCCGGCCAGTATGCGGGTCGTCGGGGCAGGTCCCGGCGCGGTCCTCGCCCTCGAGCAGAAGGAACTGGTCGAGACCCTGGTCCTGCGGCGAGGCGACGAAAGCCGCCCCTTGGATGCTGTCAATCAGGACCGGGCCGACGTGGTTCTGGCCCCGACCATTCCTCTAATCCACAACAACGCCTTCGGCCAGCCGACCCAAAGTTCCCTCCTTCTGCCCAAGGGCCCGATCAAGGGACTCTTCGTCCCTATCTATCCCGGCTATGTCGACGACGGCGGCTGGTACGGCCCTCTATTCCTGACCTATAATATCCGCTCTGCGGTCATGGCCGGTCTCGGCTATGCGGTGCTTTCGCCGTCCATTCCGGCTGATTTGCCTGGAACCCGGGACCACGCCTTCTACGAGGAGAGCATAGGCTTGGCGGTGGATGCGGCCTTCGCGGCCTATCCGGAACTGCCGCGGAACCGTACGGCCATCTTCGGGCACAGCATGGGCGGCTATGTCGGCCTGATCCTCGCCACCCGGACGGACCGGTACCAGACCTATATCCTCTCCTCATCGGCCGGAGACATGATCGGCAAGTGGGGAGAATTCGATCCGACGAGCCGTATCCTGACCGAGGTTGCGCCAGTCTCCCTGCGCAATCACCAGGGCTGGATCGAAACCGGCCAGGGCGAAATCGGCGCCACGCCCTGGAGCGATCCGGTCAAGCTCGCGGCGGAAAGCCCCTATCTGCATGCCGACCGGATCCGCAATCCGGTCATGCTCATCACCGCTGATCAGGACTTTATCGGCACGTCCCAGTCGGAGCGCACCTTCAGCGCTCTGGCGCGGCTGGGCGTACGGACACGGATGACGACCTATTGGGGCGAATATCACGCTCGATGGAGCCCGGCCAACATCAGGGATCAGTATGAGCAGATCCTGGAATGGCTGGACGAGACCCTGCCGCCCGAGACGGAAGGGAAGGGGGCGCAAGCCGGCGCTCCCAGACCCTGACCCAGGCCTCGAAGGCCGCAGCCGTCAGTACGGGGCCGTAGCGGCCGCGCCAGATGAGGCTTTCCCGCGTGAGAAGCCGGCTGGTCCCCTCGATGTCTATGACGCCGAGAGCGGCCAGCCGGCCCTCCATCAGCCAGGCGCGAAGAAAGTCCAGGTGGTCGAGGACGATCTTTCCATAGACGCGGCTCATGTCGCCCTTGGAGCGACGGTCGAGGATTTCAGGGGGCAGGCTTTCGCTGAAGGCCATGCGGGCCAGACCGCGGTCCCGGCCGTCATGGACAAGGAGGCGGGCGGGAAGGGCGAGGCAGGTTTCGAAGACGGGCTGGCTGCAGAGGGGATGACGGACGTCTATGGTTTCGGTCAGGCGCGACGGCCCGTGCCGGGAGATATTGTCCCGAACCCCCGCCATCTGCCAGGCCTTGGCGGGACCAAAGGCGGCCGCATGGCGCCGCCACCGCCTGTGCAGCCTGGTTTCGGACGTCGGAGGAAAGAGGCCGTCGTCATGGGAAGGCGGATGGGCGCCATGGCGACGAAAACGGCGGGCGTCGGCCGCCAGGGACCAGAGAGAGCGTTCGCTGGCCAGGGCGACGGCGCGGCCGTCCGTTGAGACCAGGCTGCGCCATCCGGTCTGCAGCCAGAGCTCGGTGAAGACGTCGCTTCCGGCGCCCTGCATCAGGACGGAATCCCCGCCCTTGCCGGTCATCAGGGCGGTGACGCCCGCCTCCGCCAGACGCCGGGCCCAGTCCAGGTCGTGGGCCGCGTCGAGAGCCGCCAGACCGGGACGGAAGCCGGTGTTGGCGCTTTCAAGAACGGCCGGGGTCAGTGAAGCGACAGTGTGGGGCGCGCTGGTCAGGTCGACGCCGAGGCGGGCCGCCAAAGGGGCTGTCCAGCGGCGTTCGTCGGATTCGCGCGTCTCGCCATAGGTGTTCAGCCAGAGCTTCACCTCATGGTCGGTCTCGACCAGGCTGGCGGCGACGAGGCTGGAATCCAGGCCGCCCGACATTTCCGACGCAAGGGGAGCGGAAAGTCCGGCGAGGCCTGACACCGCCTCCTGTACCGCGGCCTTCAGGTCGCTCGCCGCCTGCTCAGGGCTTCGGGCTTCGGCGAGGCTGCGACGCGCAAAGCTTGAGGCCGACCATAGGGGGACTTGCGGGGTGTCCAGCGGCAGGGGCTGGACGACGCCCGGCGAGACGGCGACGGGGCCGTCGAAGAGGAGGTCCTCGACCGCCATGGCCGGATTGCGCAGAGCCTGGAGGAGGCGGTCCGGCGCAAGGCGCCAGTCCGGCGGCAATCGGGCCAGCAGCCAAGCCGGCGGGCTCGAGGCGATGAGGAGGAGATCCCCATGTCGCCAGGCGATGCAGTCGAGCGCGCCGGACGGATCGCGAAGAATGGCGTCCAGGTTTCCGTCGGGGGCGAAGCGGAGGCCGATGAAGCGTCCCCAGAGACGCGCCAGCATCTTGGCCTCATAGCCCCATGGATCGTCCCCGCGACCAGGCGGGAAGACGGGCTTGCGTCGATCCATGACGTCCCCGATCAGGGTCCAGCCGCCGATCTCGCGAACCACCGGCGGGTGCGGGCCGGTCGTGGCGATCCAGCCATGAGGGCCGAGGGTGTTGGTCGCCCACCCGTTCCGCTCGGCGAGACGCCGAAGATCATTGACGAGGGCTTGGCAGGCCGGCGTCTTCACGCACGCTTGGACGATCAGGTAGTCACCCATGTCAAGCCGCCATGATCGGGGTGTAGAAACGCACCCGGTCGAGGGTGTCGCCGATCACCAGGTCGTCGATCTGCAGCCAGCAATGGGCGCCGAAGGGCCAGGTGCGGACGCCAAAGACCCAGCTAGGTGCCCAGCCCTCGATCCGCAGCAGGCGGCGCAGGAGGTAGGCGCGCTGCAGGCATTCGCCTTCAAAAGGAACCCAGGGGGCCACGGCGCGGGCGGCGGCTGTGATCGCGGCTAGCCTCTGTCGATCCTGCGCTCGGCCCGGAGACGCGGGGCCGGGTTCGTCGACAAGCCGCTTGAGGGCGCGGCCGCGGAAGGCGGCGGTACCCGCGCTGAGAGACAGAAAGGCGCGCAGCCTGTCAGCGCGCCGCGTTTTAGGCAGAGACGCAAGCTCTCGTCGGGCGACCGGAATCGCGGAGCGAGGCGGTCGGGGCTCTGCGGTGGCGAAACCGGCCTCGATTAACTGGCGGGCGATGTCGACGTCCGGGACGGTGAGGGCGCCGTCGGGCGCGATGTTCAGCCAGGCCGCGGCGTCGACCAGACACTCATAGCGATCGGCCTGGACGTCGAGGACGACCACGTCCTCGTGCAGTCTGGCCATGAAGACGGTCGGGGGAAGATGGAGGAATTGGGTCATGGAGGAGCAGGTGCGGGCGGCGGGGACCGCCGCCCGCCTGTGTCAGCCGATCTGGGTGCGGCTGGGGTAGACCAGCATTTCGAGCCAGGGGCCTTCACGGCCGTCGCGGGTGACGGCGCGGGCGGCGCCGAGGCTGATGCGGTTCAGTGCGAGGGTGGTCATGGACGTCTCTCCTGTTGCTGGCCACGGTTGTGGCCGGGAGAGTGAGCGCCGGCGGGGCGGGTATACGAAGCGATATCCGTCCGATATCCGCCGTGCACTGCTCAATGATCGGGATATCGCGACTGGAAGACCTGGATCTCGACATAGGGACCGCAGAGGCAGTCCCTGGTCATGGTCCAGGCCCGGCCCAGGTCGAGGCGCTGAAGGCGCATGGTCATTCTCCTGTCAGGGTAGCGGGTTGCGGGCGGACACGGCGGCGTCCGAAGTCCGCCCGCTGGTCCCGTCAGCCGACGGGCTTGCGGCTGTCGAAGGCGTGGATCTCGGTATAGAGACCGCCCTGGCCGTCGCGCGTCAGGTGACGGGCGACGCCGAGCGTGATGGTCTTGAGCGTGATCATGTCTTTCTCCCTTGTGCAGGCCGCACAGCGCGGCCCCGGCATCGAGCGCTCCGGCGGGAGGAATACGAAGCGATATCCGGCCTATATCCGCCGTCGTCCGGCGTCAGCGGCCCGGGCGCGGGCGCGTTGCAGCGAGGTCGGCCTGGCCTTCGGCGATGAATGAGCGAGCCAGGCGGGCCTCCTCGATCTTGCGGGCGAGTGCGCTGAACATCTCGCCGGTGATCTCGAGCACGTCTCGCGCGCTCAGCAGTGCGATGGCGGAGCCCTGGGTTCGCACAAACCGGCTCATCCCGGATGTCAGGACGGTGGCGAGCTGGTTGTCGGCCCCGTCTATGGCGAAGTCCGGCGCGCGCACCACGATGGCCAGCAGTATGCCGTTGGCGTCGCTGTCAGTGGCCCGGGCGAAACGGTGAAGATAGTCCTGGTTGAGCCGGGTGCCGCCCGCCTCGAAGCGCTCATAGGTCCGCAGGCTCATGTTCATGCGGCCGGCGGTCTCTTGGGCGGTCTGTCCGCGCAGACGTCGAATGTCCTTCAGGATGCGCGACAAGACCTCGCCGTCGCTGACATCGTCCGGAGGATCCTTCATGGCCGCGTCCCTTCGACAGTAGAGGTGAGGTCAAGCTTCACCTTGCAACGTAAAGCTGTCGATCGGGGAATTATTTCCGGATTTACCGCCGTAAACCGGCGGGTCATCCGCCCAATAGCGGCGGGCCGCCCGTCGATAACTGGCGGATAGACTGGGCGGCGCTTGCCATGCTGCGGCTTTCTTGTCGGGTTGGCCCGGCAATACCGCGTGCAATCTCAGGGGGCAGACCTTGATACGCTTGCGCGATCCCTTCGGTCAGGCGCTGGATGTGCTTCGCCAGGCCCTGGCCGAGGGGCGTCATACAGCCGGCAGGCCCATTGTCATCGCCGACGAGGCCCGGGCCTTGCGCCTGTCGACCACGCCGGTCCGGGAAGCGCTTTGCTGGCTCGGGGGCGAGGGTCTGGTCGAAAGAGGCGCGGCCGGCGGTTTCGTCGCGCCTCGCCTCGACGCCGCCGCCCTGGCCCAGAGGTATGATTTCCGGGGCCTCTGCCTGCTGGAGATGAGCCGGCGCACCCGGGCCCTTCCCCCTCCGGGCCTGATTACGGCCGGGACCGCCGCCCGCAGGCTCGAGGACCTCTGGCGCTGGCGCATGCGAAGCCTGGGCGACGTCGGCCTTTATGAAGCCTTCGCTGCGGTTCAGGGCAGGTTGGCGCGGTTCACGGCGGCGGAGAGCCGAGTCTTCGCCGACGTAGAGGCCGAGGCGGAGGCGCTGCTTCGCTCGGACCCCGAGGAAGTGGCGGTCCTGGTTCACCCCTATCATGATCGACGGGCGGCGGCGGCCTCCCTGCTCGTGCTGGAGGCCGAGGCGGACGAGCCTGCTGGGACGGGGGGCGAACCGTGAGCCGCCTTCTCTTTCGTATTCTGGCCTTTGTGGCCGGCGTGACCCTCGGGTGTCAGGCGGGGTCGCAGGCCTTCGCCTGGCGTTTCGCCAACGCTGAAGACCTCGATCCGGCCTGGAGACCGTTTGAAGACCTGGCCTTCTATCCGCCCTGGTCCCTCTTCGTCTGGCGGGACAGGTACGGTCCGGCCGCTCACGCCGCCGTGGCCGCCGGCGCGATCCATGTGCTGATCGGCGGCGCGTGCGGCCTCGCCGCGGGCGCCCTTG
>NZ_DAMCNG010000015.1:15847-28507 GCF_032107865.1 Brevundimonas sp. | reverse complement strand
GCGGCGGCGGAACCGCCGTTCAGGGCGGCGGTCAGGTTTTCGGGCGGACGGTTCTCGGCGCGGCGCGCGGACGGCGGCGGCGTCACCTCGGTCGGCAGGTTGCGCGGCGGCGGGCCGGCGACATAGGCCACCTCGGTCGAGGAACCGACGCCTTCGCCGTCCTCGTCGGACAGGGAGGCGTAGGCGACGGGCGGCGAAGGATCGGCGCTGATCCCATAGCCGCGCTGTTCGAAGAAGGCCTGGGCCAGTTGGATGCGCTCGCCCTGGCCACGGCGACGCTGAACCTCGAAGCCGGTGTCCATCAGTTCGGCGACGTGGTCGTTGCGGCTCTTGGTCGAGCGGCCGCCCATGACGATGGTGATGATCCGCTTGCCGTCGCGCACCGAGGACGCCGCCAGATTATAGCCCGAGGCGTTGGTGAAGCCGGTCTTGATGCCGTCATAACCGCGCCCCGTAGCCAGCAGGCCGTTGGTGTTACGGTAGTCCCGGCCCTTGTAGAACCAGTCGTGCAGGCCGAGGTAGCGGTAGTATTGCGGATAGTCGCGCATGACCGCGCGGCTGAGGATCGACAGGTCGCGCGCGGTGGTCGCCTGGCGCGTGTCAGGCAGGCCGTTGGCGGTGGTGAAGCGGGTCTGCTCCATGCCCAGTTCGCGGGCCTTTTCCGTCATCAACTGGGTGAAACGGCCTTCTGAGCCGCCGATATGCTCGGCGATGACCACGGCCATGTCGTTGGCGCTGCGGACGGCCGTGGCGCGCATGGCGTCGTCCAGGCTGATCGTCTGACCGGCGGCCAGGCCCAGCTTGGAGGGCGGCTGCGACGCCGCGCGCGGCGAGACGGTCAGGGTGTCGTTCAGATTGACCTTGCCGGACTCCAACGCCTCGAACGCCAGATACAGGGTCATGACCTTGGTGATGGAGGCCGGATAGCGTCGCGCGTCGGCGAAACGCGAGAACAGGACTTCACCCGAAGCGGCGTCGACCACGATGGCCGCATACCGACTATCGGACGACTGCGCTTCCGGCGGCGCGACGCCGATTGTCGGCGTCAGGACGATGCCTCCCAGGACCAGGGCGGCCAGGAAACGACGGCGGAATAGGGCGTTCATGGGCAAGCTACTAGCCTCGTCACTGTGGCGCGAAGACGGCTGCGATCACGCACGTTACAAAGGCTAACATCCGCTTCCCCGGTTTCGAGAGGGTTAACGGCGCGTCAACAGACTTGTGATCGCTCGGCGCATCCAGAGGGCAGGTTATCAGCGATCATATTGTGCGTCGCACAAATTTCACTTGAAGTCTTTTCGCAGGTGCACCATATCGCCGTTGTCGCGATGGGCTCGCCTGTCGCAAGAACCCTTTTGCTTCAGGAGACTCCCCATGGCTGACGCCGCTGAGACCGTGAAGAAGACCGTCGAACAAACCACCGCCAAGGCCAAGGCCCAGGCTGAATCCATCCAGGCCGCCGGCGCCAAGGCGTTCCGCGAAGGCGTCGACAAGTCGGTCGCCTCGCTGAGCGAGATCAACGTGCACGGCAAGAAGAACCTGGAAGCCGTGGTCGAATCCGCCGCCGCCGCCCAGAAGGGCGCCGAGGCCCTGTCGCAACAGGCCGTGGCTTACGGCAAGAAGTCCTGGGAAGACGGCGTCGCCGCCGCTCAGTCCTTCTCGCAGGCTCGTTCGGTGCAAGAACTGTTCGAGCTGCAGACCAACTGGGCCAAGTCGGCCGCTGAGGCTTATCTGGCCGAGTTCGGCAAGGCGACCGAGACCATGACCGCTTCGGTCAAAGACAGCTTCAAGCCGATCAACGAGCGCGTTTCGGCTGCTGTCGAGCAGTTCCAGGCCGCCCGCTAAGGCGCGACTGCACGCTTACTGCGAACGAGGCCCCGGCGGAGACGCCGGGGCCTTTTTCATGGTTTCTGTTCGGCGCTCATGGGGGCGTGGTCGATGCTGAAGGCGCGGGCCAGCCGCCAGCGCCCGTCCGGCTCCAGCCGCCACAGGACGGAGAAGCGGGCGCGTCCGACCAGGGTTTCCGGCCCGTCGCCCTGCCGTTCATAGAACAGGTGGCTGCCTTCCTCGACGGCGCCGACGCCGGGGATGGCGTAGACCCGCATCGTGCCGGGCACGAGTTCGCGCCGTGAGCGCCAGGCGTCGGAGGCGGTCCGCGCCGTGCAGCCCTGGCGATAATCGTCGATAAAGCGCGCCCGCGTCGCCGTCAGCCCGCCCCGGTCGTGATAGAATTCTAGGTCGTCCGTCACCAGATCGGCCAGGGCCTCGGGATCGCATCGGTCGAACATGACCGAAAACAGGGCCGCGTCCCGTTCAGCGATGATGGAGGCGAGGGCGGCGTCATCGGTAAGGGCGGCGGGCGCCTGGCCCAGCATCAGGGCGGCGAACAGTCCGGCGATCAGGGGCATGGCGGGGATCCGGGGCAGGGAACGGAAGCGCATTGGTGCGGTTCCTGAGCCGAGATGTCCCGTGAATCTTTGGTCAGGCGACCGGGGTCACGCAGGCTGTGACTGGACGCATCTACAAATCAGGCCATCATTCCCTATCTGATCTTTTGACACTCCCCGATTACGGACCACGAATGCCTAACAGACGGCCAGGTGAACAAGGCGGAGGCGCAGGCGCCGCCGTCGTCACCGAGACAAAGCCGAAACTTCAGCGGCCCTCGCTTTATCGGGTGCTGATCCTGAATGACGACTACACCCCAATGGAGTTCGTCATCTACGTGCTGGAGCGGTTCTTCCAGAAGAGCCGCGAGGACGCGACCCGCATCATGCTGCACGTGCACCAGCATGGCGTCGGGGTCTGCGGCGTCTTTACCTACGAAGTGGCCGAAACCAAGGTCGCCCAGGTGGTCGAGACGGCGCGACGCCACCAGCATCCCCTGCAATGCACGATGGAAAAGGACTGAGAGGAACCTGCCATGCCTTCGTTTTCCCGTCCTCTCGAAGAGACCCTGCACCGCGCGGTCCACTACGCCAACGAGCGCCGGCATGAATACGCCACGCTCGAACACCTGCTGCTGGCCCTGATCGACGATCCGGACGCCTCGGCCGTGATGACGGCCTGCAACGTCGATCTGGGCGCGCTGAAGGCGGCGCTCGGCTCCTATGTCGACACCGACCTGGCCGCACTGGCCACGGCCGATGGCGACGACGCCAAGCCCACCGCAGGTTTCCAGCGCGTGATCCAGCGCGCGGTCATCCATGTCCAGTCGTCCGGCCGCGAGGAAGTGACCGGCGCCAACGTCCTGGTCGCCATCTTCTCCGAACGCGAAAGCCACGCCGCCTATTTCCTGCAGGAGCAGGACATGACGCGCTATGACGCGGTCAACTTCATCGCCCACGGCATCGCCAAGAAGGCCGGGGCCAATGAAGCCCGTTCGGTGCGCGGCGGCGCCAGCCCGGAAGAGGCCGAGGACGGCTCTGTCGTCAAACAAGGCGGCGAGGCGCTGGAAGCCTATTGCATCGATCTGAACGAGAAGGCCCGCAACGGCAAGATCGACCCTCTGATCGGGCGTCAGGCCGAGGTCGATCGCTCGATCCAGATCCTGTGCCGCCGCACCAAGAACAACCCCTTGCTGGTCGGCGACCCCGGCGTTGGCAAGACCGCCATCGCCGAAGGCCTGGCGCGCAAGATCGTCAACGGCGAGGTGCCGGAGGTTCTCAAGGGCGCAACCATCTACAGCCTCGACATGGGTTCGTTGCTGGCGGGCACCCGCTATCGCGGCGACTTCGAGGAGCGGCTGAAGCAGGTCGTCAAGGAGTTGGAGAACCACGAGAACGCGGTCCTGTTCATCGATGAAATCCACACGGTGATCGGCGCCGGCGCGACGTCGGGCGGGGCTATGGATGCCTCCAACCTGCTGAAGCCGGCTCTGGCGTCAGGCAGCCTGCGCTGCATGGGTTCGACCACCTACAAGGAGTATCGCCAGCACTTCGAGAAGGACCGCGCCCTGGTGCGTCGCTTCCAGAAGATCGACGTCAATGAGCCGACGATCGAGGACACGGTGAAGATCCTCAAGGGTCTGAAGACGACCTATGAGACGCATCACAAGCTGCGTTACACGGACTCGGCCATCCGCACGGCGGTCGATCTGTCGGCGCGCTACATCACCGACCGCAAGCTGCCGGACAAGGCCATCGACGTGATCGACGAGGCGGGGGCGTCGCAGATGCTGCTGCCGGAATCGAAGCGCAAGAAGGTCATCGGCCAGAAGGAGGTCGAGGCGGTCATCGCCAAGATGGCCCGCATCCCGCCGAAGTCTGTGTCCAAGTCGGACACGGAATCCCTGCGCGAGCTGGAGACTGATCTGAAGCGGACGGTCTATGGTCAGGAACAGGCCATCGATCAGGTGTCGTCGGCGATGAAGCTGGCGCGGGCAGGTCTGCGCGACCCGAACAAGCCCATCGGCGCCTTCCTGTTCAGCGGCCCGACCGGCGTCGGCAAGACGGAAGTCGCCAAGCAGCTTGCGGCCACGCTCGGCATCGAGATGCAGCGCTTCGACATGTCGGAATACATGGAGCGCCATACGGTCAGCCGCCTGATCGGCGCCCCTCCGGGCTATGTCGGCCATGACCAGGGCGGTCTGCTGACCGACGCGGTCGATCAGCATCCGCACTCGGTGGTGCTGCTGGACGAGATCGAGAAGGCGCACCCCGACGTCTACAACATCCTGCTGCAGGTGATGGACAATGGGACGCTGACCGACGCCATCGGCAAGAAGGTCGATTTCAGGAACGTCATCCTGATCATGACCACCAACGCCGGGGCCGCCGACAACGCCCGCGCCTCCATCGGCTTCGGCCGGGGCAAGGTCGAGGGCGAGGACGACAAGGCCATCCAGCGCCTGTTCGCGCCGGAGTTCCGCAACCGTCTGGACGCCATCGTGGCCTTCAAGCCGCTGGGCGCCGAGACGATCCGTTCGGTGGTGACCAAGTTCGTGATGCAGTTGGAAGCCCAGCTGGCGGACCGCAACATCACCATCGAACTGACGGATGAAGCGACCGACTGGCTGGCCAAGAACGGCTTCGACGAACTGTATGGCGCACGGCCCCTGGCCCGCGTCATTCAGGAGCACATCAAGAAGCCGCTGGCCGACGACATCCTGTTCGGCCGCCTGACTCGCGGCGGTCATGTGAAGGTCGAGCTGAAGGACGGCAAGATCGCCTTCGACATCACCCCGGCCAAGGGCGCGGCGGTGAAGGAAGAGGAAGAAGCAACGGCCTGATTTCGATCAAGCTCAAAGAGAAAGGCCCGGACGGCGACGTCCGGGCCTTTTTTTGTCGATTGAGGCGTCGCTTAGCGCTTGCGGCCCAGGGCGCCGAGCAGCATCGCCGCGCCGGCGATGATGCCGGTGGTCAGCAGCGGCTTGCGGCGGGCGAAATCCAGACCCTTGCGGGCGGGATCGCGCAGGTCGGCAGGGGCCTTGTCCACCATGCCGTCCAGGCCGTCGATGACGCGGCCATAGGCGTCCAGCGCCTTGCCCTTCACTTCGTTCAGCTTGCCTTCAACCTGAAGCTTGCTGTCGCCGGTCAGCCGACCCAGGCCGTTCTGGGCTTTGCCCTTCAGTTCAGTCGCGACGCCTTCGATACGTTGGTCAGTCATGATGATCCCTGTGTTGAGGAGGAGACTCACACCCCAAGCGCATCCGGCCGTCGAGGGTTCCTGGCCGGACGCCCCTCGCGACGAAATGTCAGCCCTTAAGATCAGCCGTGGCGGTAGGGCGACAGCTCCGCCGTCATGGCGTGCATCTCCGCCTCCACCGCCGGGCGTTCCTGCTCCAGGTAGCGCGCGACCGGATCGCGCAGGGCCGGATCGGCGATGAAGTGGGCCGAATAGACGGGAGAGGGCAGGTAGCCGCGCGCGATCTTGTGATCCCCTTGCGCGCCCGCCTCGACCCGCGACAGGCCGCGCGCGATGGCGAAGTCGATGGCCTGATAATAGCAGAGTTCGAAATGCAGGAAGGGACGGTCGACCAGCGTCCCCCACTGTCGGCCATACAGCGCCTCACGGCCGATGAAGTTCAGCGCCCCCGCGACCGGCGTCTCGCCCTGGAACGCCATGACCAGGGCGATGCGATCGGCCATGGTGGCGCCGACGCGGGCGAAGAAGTCGCGTGTCAGATAGGGCCGCCCCCATTTGCGATCGCCGGTGTCCATGTAGAAGGCGAAAAAGGCGTCCCAGTGCGCCTGCGTGATCTCCGCCTCGGTCAGGACGCGGATGTCGAGGCCGTGTTGCGCCTCGCGCCGCTCGCGCCGGATGGTCTTGCGCCGGTTGGACGACAGGGCGGCTAGGAAGTCGTCGAAGGTCTGATAGCCGTCGTTGCGCCAGATGAACTGGATGTCCCGGCGCGGCAGCAGGCCCGCCTCGGCCATGGCGCGCCATTCCGGCTCGGTCGGGAAGTTGACGTGCAGGGACGAGACGCCCAGCCGCTGGGTCAGCGTCAGCGCGCCTTGCAGCAGGGCCTCGCGCACCGTGGCGGCGTCTGTACCCGGCGCGTTCAGGAAGCGCGGGCCGCTCGCGGGGGTGAAGGGCACAGCGCCCAGCAGTTTGGGATAGTAACGCCCGCCCGCGCGCTCATAGGCGTCGGCCCAGCTGTGATCGAAGACGTATTCGCCCTGGCTGTGTCCCTTCAGATGGAGGGGCATGACGCCGATCACGACGCCGTCTTCATCATGCAGGGACAAATGGCGCGCGGCCCAGCCCTCGGACGGGGCGGCGCTGCCGGACGCTTCGCAGGCGTCGAGGAAGTCGTAGGAGACGAAAGGATCGCCGCTGGGGGCCGCACAGGCGTCCCATGCGTCCCGACCTATGGCGGCGATCCTGTCGTTGACCTGAAGGGTGAAGCTCACTTCACCTCGATGATGGCGTCCACTTCGACGGCGAAGCCGAGCGGCAGCTTGTAAACGCCGACGGCCGAGCGCGAGTGCTTGCCCGCGTCGCCGAAGACCTGGACCATCAGGTCCGAGCAGCCGTTGATGACGCCGGGGATGGCCTCGAAGTCCGGGCCGGCCTGGACGAAGCCGCCCAGCTTGACGATGCGGACCACGCGATCCAGGTCGCCGTCGACGGCGGCGTTGATCTGGGCCAGCAGGTTGATGCCGCACAGGCGAGCGGCCTCGGCGGCCTGCTCCGGGGTCACATCCACGCCGACGGTGCCCTTGATGCCGCCGCTGGCGTCGTTCGACAGCTGGCCCGAGATGAAGATCTGCTCGCCCGAGCGGACGTAGGAGACGTAGCTGGCGACCGGCTTGGCGGGTTCCGGCAGGGTGATGCCCAGTTCGGCGATGCGGGCGTGGATGCTCATGTGACGACTCCGTTCAAAGGGGGTTCGGGCGGGGTTTAGCGCGACGCGGGGGCCGCGTCATCCAGTGCGTTCGCCGGGCCGTTTCAAAGCGCGTCCGGCCACCACGGCGGCGACCCCGAACTTGTCGCGCAGGGCGTCGATGGCGGTCTCGGTTTTCAGCGCGCGCGTTTCGGCTGTAGCGAACAGTCCGGTGGGGGCGTCGTGGGCGTCGGCGATGTCGGCCATGCCGATGCCGATCAGCCGATAGGGCGCGCCCAGTTCCGGTTTCAGCAGATCGCGCCCGGCGGCGAACAGGGCGCGCGCGGTCTGTACCGGCTCGGCCAGGGTTATACGGCGGGTGACGATCTTGAAGTCCGTCTTGCGCAGCTTCAGCACCACGACGCGGCTGGCCACGCCGTCGCGCCGGGCCTTGGAGGCCAGCTTCTCGCACAGGGGCCACAGCTCGGCCTCCAGCGCCTCGGCGGTGGTCAGGTCGTCGTTGAAGGTGGTCTCGGCGCTCATGCCGCGCCGGTCGTGGTCGGGGTTCACCGGGCGGCTGTCGCGGGCGTGGCTGAGGTCGTGCAGGCGCAGGCCCGTCTCGCCATAGCGGCGGATCAGATCCTTCACATCGGCAGAGGCCAGATCGCCGATCGTGGCGAAGCCGTCCGAGCGCAGGGTGCGCCCGAATACCGGCCCGACGCCGGGCAGGGTGGTCACGGGACGCGGCGCCAGCAGGCCTTGCGCCTCAGCGACGCCGATCACTGAAAAGCCGCGCGGCTTGTCCAGTTCGGACGCGATCTTGGCCAGGAAGCGGTTGGGCGCCAGGCCGATGGAGACGCTGAGCCCCGTCTCGTCCTCGATCCATTTCTGCAGGCGCGCCAACTGGAAGGCGGGTGGGCCGCCGTTCAGCCGCTCTGTGCCCTTCAGGTCGATCCAGGCTTCGTCCAGCGACAGGGTCTGGACCAGCGGCGTCAGGCGGTGGACGGCGCCGAAGATCCGCTCGCTCTCGGCCACATATTTGCGGAAGTCCGGCTTGATGACCACGGCGTCGGGACAGGCTTTCAACGCCTTGAACATGGGCATGGCCGAACCCACGCCATACAGTCGCGCCACATAGCAGGCGGTGGAGACCACCCCGCGCTTGCCGCCGCCGACGATCACGGGCTTGTCGCGCAGCTCCGGCCGATCGCGCTTCTCGACCGAGGCGTAGAAGGCGTCGCAGTCCATGTGGGCGATGTGCAGATCGCTCAGCTCGTCATGGGCGATCACCCGGCGCGAGGCGCACGACGGACACCGCGCGACCTTGCGGTCGCCGGTCCACAGACAGTCGCGGCAGAGGGCCGTGATGGCCACGCATGAACTCCGTTTGTCTCAGCTTCACGCCAACTTAAGACTGGTTCACGCCAACTTAAGACTGGCGCCGCCACAGTGCACTCAAGAAGGCGTAACAGCCCGCCGCGAAAGCGGATGAACAAGAGGCGCAACAGCCGGGTGGCGGATGTCCAAGAAGGTCCTCATCGTCGAGGATAATGAGCTGAACATGAAGCTTTTTCATGATCTGCTCGATTCTCAGGGGTATGAAGTGCTGCAGACCCGCGAAGGGCTGCAGGCGCTGGCGATTGCGCGCGAGCACCGCCCCGATCTGATCCTGATGGATATCCAATTGCCGGAGATCTCGGGCCTTGAAGTCACCAAATGGCTCAAGGACGACGAAGAGCTGAACCATATCCCCGTCATCGCCGTTACAGCCTTTGCCATGAAGGGTGATGAGGAACGGATACGGCAGGGGGGCTGCGAAGCTTACATCTCCAAGCCCATTTCAGTCATTTCCTTTCTGGAGACGGTGCGCAGGCACCTGGGTCAGGGGGCGGCATGAGTGCGCGAATCCTGGTGGTCGACGATGTCGAGGCGAACGTCCGGCTGCTCGAAGCCAAGCTGACCCTCGAATACTACGACGTTCTCACCTGCCATGACGGCGCGACCGCCATCGCCCTGGCCGGCGCCGAGCAGCCGGATCTGATCCTGCTGGACGTGATGATGCCGGGAATGGACGGCTTCGAGACCTGCCGTCGGATCAAGGCGGCGGCTGAGACGCGCCATATCCCGGTGGTGCTGGTGACGGCGCTGGACGGGCGGCACGATCGGATCAAGGGCCTGGAGGCCGGGGCCGACGACTTCCTGTCCAAGCCGCTGGACGACGTGATCCTGATGGCGCGGGTCCGCAGCCTGACCCGGCTGAAAATGGTCATGGACGAACTGCGCGAGCGCGAGGAGAGCGGGCGCCGGGTTGGCGTCGACACCGGCGGCGTGGCGCGGCTCAAGGGCTCGGGCGGGCGCGTGCTGATCGTCGATGACAATACGCTTCAGGCTCAGGTGATCGCGCAGGAGCTGTCGCGGGAGCACCGCCCCATGATCGAGCCCTCGGCCGAGGCGGGGCTTGAGACGGCGCGCGGTCCGGTCGATCTGGTGATCGTCAACATCACGTCCGAACGGTTCGACGGCTTGCGGCTGATCGCCCAGCTGCGTTCCAAGGAGCCGACGCGGCGTCTACCTGTCCTGGCCGTGGTGGACACCCAGGATCGGCCGCGCCTGCTCAAGGCGCTGGAACTGGGCGCGCACGACCTGCTGATCCGTCCCATCGATCCCGAGGAACTGGCGGCGCGGGTGCGGACCCAGGTGCGGCGCAAGCGTTATGGCGACTTCCTGCGCGAGAAGCTGGACCACAATCTGGAGATGGCGGTCACGGACCCCCTGACCGGCCTGCACAATCGTCGCTACATGAACGGCCAGTTGGACGCCCTGGTGGCGCGCGCCAATCGCGGCGGCGACCCGGTGGCGGTGCTGGTGTTGGATATCGACCACTTCAAGGCGGTGAACGACAGCCTGGGCCACGACGCGGGCGACGAGGTTCTGCGCGAGTTTTCGGTGCGGCTGGCGACCAATGTACGGGCCGTGGACCTGCCGTGTCGGTTCGGCGGCGAGGAGTTCGTGGTGGTCATGCCGGGCACGACGCTGGAGGACGCCCATCGCATCGCCGAGCGGATTCGTCGCGACGTCGGCGCCTCGGCCTTCCGCATTCTGGGCGGCGAGCCGTTGAGCATCACCGTCTCGGTCGGTGTGGCGGCGACCTGGGGGGCGGACGACACGCCGGCCTCCCTGCTGAAACGCGCCGACGAAGGCGTGTATGAGGCCAAGAAGGCCGGCCGCAATCGGGTGGTGGCGCGCGCCGCCTGACGCTTCTGTCGTCGCAGTACGGACAACGAAAAACGCCCGGTCCTGCGACCGGGCGTTTTGATTCTTGCAGGTTCAAGCGAAGGGCTAAGCCCTTACTTGATCTTGCCTTCCTTGAACTCGACGTGCTTGCGGACGACCGGGTCGTACTTCTTGACGACCATTTTCTCGGTCATCGTACGGGCGTTCTTCTTGGTGACGTAGAAGAAGCCGGTGTCGGCGGTGGAGTTCAGGCGGATCTTGATGGAAGCCGGTTTGGCCATCGGAAGTACCTTTGCGACGGCGAAAGCCGCATGAAACGAGAGGCGCGGAACATACTCAGGACGGGCTCAAAGTCAACGGTTTCGATGTCGCGTTGAGCGGGGCCGCAGAAGCGCTAGTGTTTCGCCATGAAAACGCCCGACTTCAAACCCGCCCGCGCCCTGTCCGTCGTCGCCATTGCGGCCGGATTGACCCTGTCCGCCTGCTCGTCCGAGCCTGCGACGCCCGCCGTAACGCCGGATGCGGCGCCGGCCACGGCCCAGGACGCCTTCTTCGCCAATCTGACCGAACTGTGCGGCCAGCGTTTCGAGGGCAAGGTCGTCACGACCGAGGCCGCCGACTCGGACTTTGTCGGCAAGCGCCTGCTGATGCATGTGCGCGACTGCTCGAAGGATGAGATTCGCATTCCCTTCTGGGTCGGCGAAGACCGCTCGCGTACCTGGGTCGTGACCCGCACCGATTCGGGCCTGCGCCTGAAGCACGATCATCGCCAGCCGGACGGCAAGACGGACCCGCTGCACTGGTACGGCGGCGATACGAAGAACGAAGGCACGGCCGAACGTCAGGAATTCCCGGTCGATCAGGAATCCATCGACCTGTTCAACGCCCAGGACGCTGCGGTCTCGACGACCAACGTCTGGGCGATGGAGATCCATCCGAAGCAGACCTTCGCCTATGAACTGCGTCGCCCGAACCGCCACTTCCGCGTCGATTTCGACCTGACCAAACCGGTCGCCGAATAGGCCGTTAGAGCGCAGTCCATGCGGCCAGGGGCCTGACGGTGGCGCAAGCCGGACCGCCGTCACGCCCTCGGCCGGGAAGGCGGGCCTCCAACACCTGCCCAGCGCGCGCCAAGGCCAGCAGTTCGGCGGGAATGTCGTGCACGTCGATCTTGGCGCGGCGATCCCAGGCGCTGTCGGCGTCACCTGCGTGCTTGCCGATGCCGATGTAAACGAAGCGCCGTTCGGCGCCCTCGCGACGGACGAACGGGCCGGTCAGCCGGTCGTCGTCATTAAGCAGGACGGGCACATCAAAAGATAGCGGCGCGTCGCCGGCCGTAGCCGCATCGACCGCCCCGTCCTTGTCCTGAAGGCTGTAGCGGACGCCGGGGACCGGATCGGCGATCGTCAGGCGCAGGGTGATCGGCTGCTGGCCCATCGCTTCAGTCCTGATGGTCGATGACGTGGCGGCCGCGCACCATATGCACGAAGGGCAGGGGGCGTTGCGGGGTCTCCAGCCGCTCGGCGACCTCGCCCAGTACGAAGCGGGTGATGGCGGGCAGGTCTAGGCTTCGCGCCTCGTCCAGCGGAATCCAGGCGATCTCGTCCAGTTCTCCTGAGCCTTCGATGCGGTCGGGATCGCGCAGGGCCTCGACCGGGGCCATGAAGAAGCGGGCGTCGAAACGGCGCGATCTGCCTGGCGGGGTGATGGCGCGCGCCACATAGGACAGCACCGACAGATCGGGCAGGGCGCCGGCCTGACGGTACTCCCGCCACGGTCCGGCGACCGAGGCGGTCGGCGCGGTGCGGCCCAGGATCAGCCCAGTTTCCTCAAAGGTCTCGCGTACGGCGGCCAGGGCCAGGGCGCGGGCGCGGCGAGCGGGCATCTCCGCCTGCAAGCGTCGCGCGGCGTCATGCGACAGGGCACCGTCGTCGGCGGCGTTGAAATCCGCCCGCTCGATCCGTCCGCCCGGAAACACCCACTTCGACGCCATGAAGACGTGTCCCGGCGCCCGACGGCCCATCAGCACCTCGGGGCGCTTGGCGTCGCGGGTCAGGATCAGGGTGGCCGCGTCCTTGGGACGTTGAGCGCCGCCGACACGGGGTGCGTCGGCCAGGTCTTGGGCGGCGTCGAAGGGGAGGGGTTTCATGGCAAAAACT
>NZ_DAMCNG010000015.1:0-15772 GCF_032107865.1 Brevundimonas sp. | reverse complement strand
CGTCGGATTCATCCTCAACGTCAGTCGTTCTGCGTGCGGATACAGCCCCCTCATCCGAGCGCCTTCGGCGCCCACCTTCTCCCCCGAGGGGAGAAGGGAAACAACTTCGCTCACCGCCGCTTGCCCTTTCTGACGCCCTTCAGACCGCCGGAGGGCTTGGCGCCGTTGCGGGGCTTGGGACCGCCGGGGCGGCCTTTGCCGCGCTTGGGCGGGCCGTCGCCGCCGCGTCCACGCATGCCGTAGCGCGGGACCGGGGCGTTGGGATCGCGCGGGTCCGGTTCTGACAGCATCTCCAGCACCAGACCGCCGGTGACGGGCGTGGCCTCCATCAGACGGACCTCGACGCGGCGGCCCAGCGGGAAGCGCTTGCCGGTGCGTTCACCGACCAGGGCGTGGGCGCGGTCGTCGTGGGTGAAATACTCGTCGCCCAGCGTCGAGACGGGCACCAGGCCGTCGGCGCCCGTCTCGTCCAGCCGCACGAACAGGCCGAAGCGGGTGACGCCGGTAATCCGGCCGCTGAAGGTCGCGCCGACGTGCTCTTCCAGGAAGGCGGCGATGTAGCGGTCCATGGCGTCGCGCTCTGCGGCCATGGAGCGGCGCTCGGTCTCGGTGACATGGTCGGCGATTCCGCCCAGCTCGGCGATCTCGCGGTCGGTCAGGCCGTCCGAGCCGAGGTTCAGCCCCCGGATCAGCCCGCGATGGACGATCAGGTCGGAATAGCGCCGGATGGGCGAGGTGAAGTGGGCGTAGCGATCCAGGTGCAGACCGAAGTGGCCGACGTTCTCAGGGCTGTAGATGGCCTGCATCTGGGTGCGCAGGACGACTTCGTTCACGACCTCGGCGTGCGGGGTGTCGCGGGTTTCCTCCAGCAGCTTGTTGAAGCGTTTGGTGTTCGGCGCCTCGCCCTTGTTCCACGGCTTGCCGATGGTGTGCAGGAAGTCGGACAGGTTGAAGATCTTCTCCTGGCTGGGCGTGTCGTGGACGCGATAGATCAGCGGCGTATGCGTCTTCTCCAGCGTCTCGGCGGCGCAGACGTTGGCCTGGATCATCATCTCTTCGATCAGGCGGTGGGCTTCCAGCGACTTGCGCGGCTCGATGCCGGCGATGCCGCCGTCGGGCGACATGATGATGCGTCGCTCGGGGCTTTCGATGGCCAGCGGGCTGCGCCGCTCGCGGCCCTTCAGCATGGTGCGATATGCGTTCCACAGCGGATAGAGGATCGCCTCCATGATCGGCCCGGTGGCGTCGTCCAGCAGACCGTCGATGGCGGATTGCGCCTGTTCGTAGGACAGCTTGGCGTGGCTGCGCATCAGGCCGCGCGTGAACTTGTGCCCGGTCTTGCGGCCATCCTTGTCGAAGACCATGCGCACGGCCATGCAGGCGCGGTTCTCACCCTGCTTCAGGCTGCACAGGCCGTTGGACAGCACCTCGGGCAGCATCGGCTCGACCCGGTCGGGGAAGTAGGTTGAGTTGCCCTTGGCTCGCGCCTCGCGGTCCAGCGCCGTGTTCGGGCGCACATAGGCGGCGACGTCGGCGATGGCGACCCACACGATCCACCCGCCTGCATTAGCCGGGTCTTCGTCGCGCTCGGCATAGACGGCGTCGTCGTGGTCGCGCGCGTCGGCGGGGTCGATCGTGATGAAGGGGACGTGGCGCAGGTCTTCGCGCCCCTTCAGCGTCGGGATATCCTGTTCCTCGGCCTCGCGCTCGACGGCCTCGGAGAAGCCGGTCGGCACGCCGTGCGCGTGGATGGCGATGATGGAGGCGGCGCGCGGATCGTCCTCGCGCCCGATGTTCTCGAGGATCTTGCCGCGCTTGGGACCGTAGCGATGCTCGCCCTTCTCGACGGCGGCCAGCACCAGATCGCCGTCGCGCAGGTCCGTCGCCTGCGCGGCGGGCACCAGCAGCACGTCCTTGGAGCGTTTGTCGACCGGCTCGACCCGCGTCTCGCGCGCTGATTTTCGAATGACGCCCAGAACGCGGTTGGTCCCGGCGTCCAGTCGCTTGACCAGGCGGGCCTCCCAGCCTTCGACGCCCCGGCTGAACTTGACCAGCAGGCGGTCGCCCATGCCGGGCGCCGGGCCGCGACCCTCGCGGTCGGGCATCAGGATGGCGCGCGGCGCGTCATCGCTGCTCTTGACCAGTTCGACGTAGAGCTCGCCGTCGGCGTCGCGATCCACGACATCGACCACGCCGACCGGGGGCAGGGCGCCGGCTTCGGAAAAGCCCTTGCGGCCGCGCTTGCCCAGGCGGCCCTCGGCCTCCAGCTCCTTCAGCATGTCGCGCAGGGCGCGGCGCTCGGCGCCCTTCAGGCCGAAGGCGCGCGCGATGTCGGCCTTTTCGGCTTCTCCGGCCTCACGCAGGAAGGCGACGAGGGATTCTTTGTCGGGCAGGCCCGCGACGGGGCGTTTCGGTGTCTTGACCATTGCGCCCTTTCTAACGCGCTTCGCGGCGAAAGGGTGAAAACTTGCATGAGTTGACCGCGAGGGTCGCGACGCCCAGCTTCACCCCGAAACCCGTGCCACGGAGCCTGCCTTCATGTCGATGACCGACACCCCTGTTCTCAGCCGTCCGGCGAAGACCCTGCTGGACCTGATCGGCAAGACGCCGATGGTCGAGGTGACGCGGATCGACACCGGCCCCTGCCGCCTGTTCCTGAAGCTGGAGAGCCAGAACCCCGGCGGCTCCATCAAGGACCGCATCGCCCTGTCGATGATCGAGGCGGCCGAGAAACAGGGTTGGCTGAAGCCCGGCGGCACGATCGTCGAGGCGACGGCGGGCAACACCGGCCTGGCCCTGACTCTGGTCGGCAAGCAGAAGGGCTACAACGTCCTGCTGGTCATCCCCGACAAGATGTCGAAGGAGAAGATCCAGCATCTGCGCGCCATGGGCGCCGATGTGCGCCTGACCCGCTCGGACGTGCCGCACGGCCACCCGGAATACTATACCGACATGGCCGAGCGTCTCGCCCAGCAGATTCCGGGCGGCTACTTCGTCAACCAGTTCGCCAACGACGCCAACTCCGAGGCCCACTTCAAGACGACCGGGCCCGAAATCTTCGAACAGATGGACGGCGATATCGACGCCTTCGTCGCCGGCATCGGCTCGGGCGGGACGATCACGGGCAACGCCCAATACTTTAAATCGCAGGGCTCCAAGGCCAAGATCATTCTGGCCGATCCGGTCGGCTCGGCGCTGGCCGGCTTGATCAACGAGGGCGTGGCCGGGCCGGACGGCAGCTATACCGTCGAAGGCATCGGCCAGAACTTCATGCCCGAGACGACCGACGCAGACCTGATTGACGTCGCCTATTCCATCCCCGACGCCGAGGCGATCGCCACGGTGCGCGAGCTGTTGCTCAAGGAAGGCATTCTGGCGGGCTCGTCGTCCGGCACCCTGATCGCCACGGCCCTGCGCTGGTGCCGTGAGCAGACCGAGCCGAAGCGGGTGGTGACCTTCGTCTGCGACACCGGAGCCAAGTATCTGTCCAAGGTCTATAACGACGCCTGGCTGGCCGATCAGGGCCTGGCCGAACGCGAACTGCACGGCGACCTGTCGGATCTGATCAATCGCAAATACTCTGCAGGCGACGTGGTGGTGATTGGGCCGGAAGATACGCTGGACACCGCCTTCAAGCGCATGCGCGGCGACGGCCTGTCGCAACTCCCGGTCATTCAGGACGGCCGTCTGGTCGGCATTCTGGACGAAAGCGACATCGTCCACATCATGAACACCGACGACATCACCCGTCAGGAGCGCTTCGCCAAGCCCGTGTCCTCGGCCATGACGCGCGATCTGGACACGCTTCAGGTGACGGAATCGCTGGACGCCCTGATCCCGGTCTTTGACCGCGACCGCGTCGCCATCGTGCTGGACGGCGAGACCTTCGTCGGCCTGATCACCCGTACCGACCTGATCAACCACCTCAGCCTGAACCGGTAAGCGCATGTCTGAACTGAAGAACCGCCAGGGCTTTTCGACCCGCGCCATCCATGCGGGCCAGCAGCCGGACCCGACGACGGGCGCGGTGATGACGCCGATCTACGCCACCTCGACCTACGCTCAGGAAAGCCCGGGCGTGAACAAGGGCTATGAATACGCGCGCGGCAAGAATCCGACGCGCGAGGCCTTCGAGGCCTGCATCGCCGATCTGGAGGGCGGGGTTCAGGCCTTCGGCTTCGGCTCGGGCATGGCGGCGACCTCGACCGCGCTGGAGCTGCTGGACGCCGGCTCGCACATCATCACGGGCGACGACCTGTACGGCGGTTCGTGGCGGCTGTTCGAGCGGGTGCGGCGCCGGTCGATGGGGCTGGACTTCAGCTATATCGACCTGACCGACCTTAAGGCAGTCGAGGCGGCGATCACCGACAAGACGCGGATGCTGTGGGTCGAGACCCCGACCAACCCGCTGATGAAGCTGGCCGATATCGAGGCCCTGTCGAAGATCGCCAAGGCGCACAAGCTGATCCTGGTGGTCGACAACACCTTCGCCACGCCGTGGAGCCAGCAGCCGCTGGCCCTGGGCGCGGACGTGGTCATGCACTCGGCGACTAAATACCTGAACGGTCACTCCGACATCGTCGGCGGGGTGCTGGTCGCCAAGGACGCCGAGATGGCGACGCAGTTGAAGTTTCTGCAGAACTCCATCGGCGGCGTCATGGGGCCGTTCGACGCCTTCCTGGCTAACCGGGGGCTGAAGACCTTGGGCCTGCGCATGAAGGCGCACAACGAGAACGCCCTGGCCGTCGCCCGCTGGCTGGAAGACCGCAAAGGCGTCGCCAAGGTCATCTATCCGGGCCTGATCAGCCACCCGCAGCACGAGCTGGCGGCGCGCCAGATGAACGGTCGCTTCGGCGGCATGGTCACGGTGCTGATCGACGGCGATCTGGAACGCACCAAGCGGGTGCTGGAACGGGTGCAGGTCTTTACCCTGGCCGAGTCGTTGGGCGGCGTGGAGAGCCTGGTGAACCACCCGGCCATCATGACCCACGCCTCCGTGCCCAAGGAGGTCCGCGAGGCCGGCGGCGTCACCGACAACCTGATCCGCCTGTCGGTCGGGGTCGAGGACATCGACGACCTGATCGCCGATCTGGACCAGGCCATCGGCTGACGCCGATTGACGCGCCGGGGTTCAAAACCCCGGCGGCCCTGCCTAGGCTGGGGCATGTTTGATTTTATCGCCATGCGTGATCGCCTGGCGGAGTTCCCGACAGCGGAGATGCTGATCGGGCTCTGTCTTCTCGCCCTAGTCGCCTTTATTGCGGACTTCGTGGTCCGCCGCATCCTGACCCGACTGATCCTGCGCATCGTCGGGCGAGCGGTGCATGATCTCGATGTTCTGCTTCGGCCGGTGGTGCGCAGTTTCACCCGCATCGTACCCGCCATCATCATCCATCAGGGCGTCAGCGGCGTGCCGCATCTGGCGCCCGACGCCATCACCCTGGTCCAGAACGTGGCCGGGGCCTTTATGATCGTGGCTGTGGCCATCGGCATCGGCGCGGCCCTGGACATGGCCAACACCCTCTACGCCCGCTCGCCGCGCGCTCATCGCCGCAGCATCAAGGGCTATCTGCAGGTTCTGAAGATCGTCATCTACGCTATCGCCACCATTCTGGTGATCGCGGCCCTGATCGACCGTTCGCCGTTACTGCTTCTGTCGGGCCTCGGGGCGCTGGCGGCGGTGCTGATGCTGGTGTTCAAGGACACCATCCTGTCGCTGGTGGCGTCGGTTCAGCTGAACTCCAACGACATGCTGCGCGTGGGCGACTGGATCGAAATGCCCCAGGTCAACGCCGACGGCGACGTCATCGACATCGCCCTGCACACGGTGAAGGTCCAGAACTGGGACAAGACCATCACCACCATCCCGACCTGGCGGCTGATCAGCGAGTCCTACCGCAACTGGCGCGGAATGCAGGAAAGCGGCGGGCGCCGCATCAA
Organism: Brevundimonas sp.; assembly: GCF_032107865.1. GTDB lineage: Bacteria > Pseudomonadota > Alphaproteobacteria > Caulobacterales > Caulobacteraceae > Brevundimonas. The sequence goes on along the minus strand of NZ_DAMCNG010000015.1, from coordinate 9,832 downwards.
GCGGTCGCTGCTGATCGACCAGACCAGTGCGCGCTTCCTGACCGAAGCCGAGCGCGAGCGGATGCGGCGTTTCCTACTGATCGATGACTACCTGGCCGACAAGAGCGCCGAGATGGCGGACTGGAACGCCAAACTGGTCGAGGCCGGGCGCGACCCGGTCAATATGCGGCGTTCGACCAACATCGGCGCCTTCCGCGCCTATGTGCAGAACTACCTCAAGAACCACCCCGGCATTCGCCAGGACATGACTCTGCTGGTGCGTCAGTTGCAGCCGACGCAGACGGGCCTGCCGCTGGAAATCTACGCCTTCACCGCCACCGTGGCCTGGGCTGAGTATGAGGCGATCCAGGGCGATATCTTCGATCACCTGCTGGCGATCCTGCCTGAGTTCGGCCTGCGCCTGTTCCAGTCGCCCAGCGGCGCCGACTTCGGCCCGTTGCGGCCCCTGGCGATCGCAGCCTAGGGGCAAAAGAAAAGCGCGCAGAAGGCGGACCCTCTGCGCGCTTCAATCCTGTCATCGTCGGCCCGTCATTGCTGACGCGGCTGGCGATGGAGCCGGATCAGCCTTCGGTCTTCAGTTGACCAGCCGATTCCTTGCCCGAGCGACGGTCGCGCTCGATTTCGTAGGAAACCTTTTGGTTTTCGTCCAGGCCGCGCAGGCCGGCTTGCTCAACAGCCGAGATGTGGACGAAGACGTCCTTGCCGCCGTCGTCCGGCTGGATGAAGCCGTAGCCCTTGGTGGAGTTGAACCATTTAACAGTGCCGGTAGCCATTTTCAGGACCTCCGCTAGAAGTTGGCCTCAGAGAACGTCCCTGAAGACCTGTCGGGTCTGTATGGATCGGCTTAGACCTCGGTGCGCGGGGCAGAAGGCAGAGCGTTACGCAGAGAGATCGACCCCTCTAGGGTGGACCCTCCGGTGTTCTAATGCAAGAGCCGGGGCGTCAGGGCTCGGCCGTTTCCGGCGGGGACACCCAGTTCTCCTGACACAGCTTACGCAAGGCCGAGGTGATGGTCGAGCCGTAGAGCGCATCCTGGATCCGCTCATAGCCCTCCAGCTTCAGGGCCTGTTTGACATCACCCACTGTACGGCAGGAGCCGCTTTCGGCCAGTTGGTACGCACGTTCCAAAGTCGTCGGTCGAAAAGTCATGACCGCAGCCTAGGCCCTTTCGGGCCAAAGGTGAAACCGGGCGCCCGAAACGCGACGCAGCGGTCAGAAATAGACACTGATCCCGGCGACCAGGGCGTCGGCGTATTGCTCGCCCGGAACCTTGGCGTTGGTGCCGTGCCAGCGCAGTTCGGCCTCCAGCTTGGGCGTCAGGGCGTAGGTCGCGCCGATGTTGTAGCCGGTGTAGTCGACGCTGTTGTCCTGCTCGCGACGGCCGACCTCGGCCGAGACGTTCAGCTTGTCGGTGAAGTCCCAACCGCCGCGCACCGCGACCCAGGTCCAGGATTCCACCGAACCGGCGCCGTCGGGCGAGTGCTGCAGCCGCAGACGCGCGCTGGCCGGGCCGATCGAGCGCTTCATGTCGGCCGTGAACTCCCAGGCGTTGGCGTCGTAGCCGGGGTTGGCGTCCACCCGCCACTTGTGCGCGACGTTCAGGTCGAAGTCGAAGCCGGCCCACTGGGGCTTCATCCCGCCGGTCAGCTCCAGCTCCAGCTCCGAGCCGCCGCTCTTGATCGTTTCGGCGGCGGGGCTGACGTAGAAGAGGCCACTTTCGCTTTCCCATTCCGCCGCGCCCCACACGAAGGCGTCGCCGTCCGACTTGGAGGCGTCCTTGGAGCGGTTGTCGCTGGCGGCGCCGGCGCTGAAGCTCCAGCGGCCGGGCATCTCTTGCGCCTGGGCCGTCGAGGCCAGGATCAGGAGCGGGGCGGTCGCCAGGACGGTCGTCTTCAGGGCGGTCGTCAGGATGCGCATGGTCGGCCTCGTCAGGGGAGTGTCGAGGCCGCTTCCTAGAGGCGCTTCTTGTCGAATTTATCACAGGCTTGCGAAAACTCGTCCGTCAGCCGAGCGACAAGCTGAGCCGTCGTCGGCACGTCGTGAACGGCGCCCGAACCCTGGCCCGCCGACCAGATGGTCTTCCACGCCTTGGCTTCCTCGCCCATGTCCAGCTTGTGCTCGGGCAGGGACTTCGGGTCGATCTTGTTCTCGACCAGGGACGGGGTCAGGAAGTTGGCCGGAATGCCCGAGACAGCGGGGGTATAGGTGATGTCCGCCGAGCCCGACTGGACGATCAGATCCTTGTAGTGCGGCTGGGCCTCGCTCTCGGTCGTGGCGATGAAGCGGGTGCCCATATAGGCGAAGTCCGCCCCCATCATCAGCGCCGCGGCCACGTCCTGGCCGGTCGACAGCGCGCCCGCCAGGATGATGGTCCCGTCATAGAAGCTGCGCACTTCGTTGATCAGGGCGAAGGGGTTGACGACCCCCGCGTGCCCGCCCGCGCCGTTGGCGACCAGGATCAGGCCGTCGACCCCCGCCTCGGCCGCCTTTCTCGCATGACGCACATTGGCGATGTCGTGGAAGACCACGCCGCCATAGCCGTGCACCGCATCCACCACGTCGCGCACGGCGCCCAGCGAGGTGATGATCAGCGGCACCTTCTCCTCGACCGAAACCATCATGTCGGCCATCAGGCGCGAGTTGGTCGGATGGATGATGTGGTTGACGCCGAAGGGCGCGGCGTCGGGTTTCAGGCGCGACTTGATCTCGTGCAGCCACTCCCGATAGCCCTCGGTCGTGCGCTGGTTCAGCGAGGGGAAGGTGCCGATCACGCCCGCATTGCAGGCCTCGACCACCAGATCCGGCCCGGACACCAGGAACATGGGCGAGGCGATCACCGGCAGCTTCAGGCCGGACTGCAGGGAAGCGGGAATGGCCACGGGTCGTCTCTCCTGAAGGAATGCGTTGTTTTAAGCCACGCTAACCGAGTGTCGTCGGGGAAGGCAATCCGTGATCCTTCTCCCCTTGTGGGAGAAGGTGGCTCGCGCAGCGAGACGGATGAGGGGTGTGAGCGACCCCGTGTCCGGCTATCGCACAAGGGAGGCGCAGAGCAACGGGCGTCGCGCCGACACCCTTCATCCGAGCGCCTCCGGCGCCCACCTTCTCCCACAAGGGGAGAAGGAAAAAAGAGAGTCCAATTCGTCTGAATCGTCTGAAATCGCCCCTCCGTCGTGACGGCTCTTCCCTTGGCGGAGGCGCAGCCTAGCACAGGTGAAAAGGGGGGGCTGGCCGATTGCGGTCAGTCGAGGGTGAAGGGCACGCGGACGGTGAAGCGTGGACCGACGCTCTGGTCGTCTTCCAGCACGGGGCGGGTCAGTTGGCCGCGCTCGACGATGCGGCGGGCGGCGGGGCCGAAGCCCAGGTCGGAAGGGGTTTCAGATTCGATTACGCAGTCGGTCGGTCGTCCTCGGGGCGAGACGCGACAGGTGATGATCGCCTCGCCGCTGGCCGCAGCGCGCAGGGCTTTGGCCGGATAGTCGGCGGCGGTGGGGGCGGGCGGCCGCACCCAGCGCGGTTCGACCGAGGTCGGGATTTCCCACGGGTTCGACAAATGCAGCGAAGGCAGGGTCAGCGTCGGCGCCGCCTGCGGATAGCGCGCGAAATAGAGGGCGGCCGACAGGGACGCCGCCAACCCCAGAAGGGTCAGGATTTGTGTCCAGAAGGTCTTCACACTATTTGGCCCCCGACCCCAGCGCGCCAATGGACCAACCTTGACGGTTCGGCGCAAGCATTACCGATCGAGCCGCCCGCAAGAGCCCGCCCCATGACCCACTATACCGACAGCCTCAGCCAGCTCGGCGCCCAGACCGCCGCCCCGACCAACCCGCAGGAAGCGGTGCTGGAGCGCGTGCCCAATCCGCACGTCGACACGCTTTATGTGGCGCGCTTCACCGCGCCGGAGTTCACCAGCCTGTGCCCGGTGACGAACCAGCCCGACTTCGCCCACATCGTCATCGATTATGTGCCCGGCGACTGGCTGGTCGAGAGCAAGAGCCTGAAGCTGTACCTGACCAGCTTCCGCAACCACGGCGCCTTCCACGAGGATTGCACCGTCGCCATCGGCAAGCGCCTGGCCGAGCTGCTGCAACCGAAATGGCTGCGCATCGGTGGCTATTGGTACCCGCGCGGCGGCATCCCCATCGACGTCTTCTGGCAGACCGGCGCGCCGCTGGAGGGCGTGTGGCTGCCCGATCAGGGGGTTGCGACGTATCGCGGGCGGGGGTGAGCAACTGGCTATGCGCTGCCGGACGCCGCTCGAGAAGCGGAGCCGAGGGTAGCCAGTTACTGGCTCGCAAGCATGGGATTCAACCCATTCCCCGCTAGCTCGACAGATAAGCCCAAGCGGCAACCGCTACGGCATCTACCTGATCCTGAGGTAAGTTTTTCGCGGCAGTTGCGAACTTTTCCTTGTGGGAAGCAGGCACCCCTCGTGCGAAAAACCAATCCACTGAGCCTGGCTCGGCCCCGCGAAGGGGGGCCGCGCCCGCTTGGGTGAGTGCGCCGTGATAGGTTTCGTGGATAGTGTTTCGCGATGCGGCCGCCTCTTTGGCTCCCATGACTTTGACGCAAAGCTCTGCTGCGGCCTGGGCGGGGTAGAGAAACTCGGAGGTGAAGAAGAGCTGCTCCGGGCGGATCGCATGGCTCTTGCAGAAGGCGATGCTTTCAGCCGACTGCGGCAAGACCCACACGCCGATACCGTCGGAGACTTCACAGATTGTCGTTGGGGGAATCTTGCCGCAAAGATTCCTATGAGCTCTGCGACCAGCGTTGTCGTTGTCAAATAGGAACAACACTTTCGCGTCCGGATGCAAAGCACCGGCTCGGCGAAGCCGCGGCAGCAGTTCCGGCATGGTCGAGGGCGTGCCCTCAAGAATCCGGACGTTAACGGCAGACTTCGCGATATCAGCTCTCGCGAAGGCCTCGTCGAAAAGCTCTTTGTCGAAGCGACCCTCTACAAAAAGTGTCGGGACTTTAAGTGCCTCCAGTTGATGTTTGAGCTTGTTGGACTGTTCCTCAAGGGCATCGCGATCCTTCTTGAGTTCGTCCCAATGACGGATCAGGTAAGGTAACTGCAGAAGGCTCGCTTCCTTCATGCGGCTCTCGGCGTCATCGAGGCTGTCGATAAGGCTGATTGCATTCTTCGGGTGCACGATATCGTCAGCGCCGACCTGCTGCTTTGATATGAAGATCCGCCGAATTGCAGCCTTCGATTTCTTACACCGGGCAAGATAGAAGGCTGGCGAATGACTCGTAACGAATACCTGCGTGTCGGTGCGCCCGGCAATTACCGCGAAGCGTTCGGCCTCGGCATCTGCTGCGCCGAGGTCGAGCGAATTCTCCGGTTCTTCGAATCCCCAAACGAAGAACTTCTTATTGGCCTCGTTCTCGTTGATGTAGCGCAGCAACTCCGGCAAGTGGCGGGCCTTAACCCCGTCGCCCTTCTGCCGGAGGAGGGAGTGCCCGTCTTCGCCATGAGAGAAGTCTAGAGATCGGAAAAGAAGGCCCATATCAGTCGGGGCTGCCAGTCTGGTCTTAGAGCTGAAAAGTTCACTCAAACTGGTTGATAGACCGCTCGTCTGCTTTCTGATCGCATCGACAAAGGTGTTTGTTGCCTCTTCAAATCCGCTGCTCTCTGCCGTGGTGGCGTACATTCGTTCGATCAAGTCGCCGAAGACGTTTAAATCCTTGATGGCCGGAACGTAGGTGAAATCGATCTGGTTCAGAAAACGGGTCAGCTGAATTTTGGATCCGGTGGTCATGCCGCGGGGCGGCGTTTCAGTCATATCGCCGTCGATGTTCCACTGCCGCTTGAGCGAGATCGTTTTGCCCAGCGACCGGCGGAAGTTGAGCGGGACGTTGAAGTCGACACGGATCGCGATGAACTGCCGACCCTTCGCGGCCTTCGCTGCCTTCCGTCGGATGTCACTGAAGTCCAAGTCGAACTCGACGTCGCCTCGGCCCGGTTCGGTCTCCCCATTGAAAAAAAGATTGAGAGCGCGAAGCAAGTTTGACTTGCCACTGTCATTGCGACCGAACACGACATTCATGTCGCCCGGATGATCCAGCACGGCTGTATAGAGTGATCGAAGATAGCTGATTTCGATGCGACGAATGAGTTGCATGATGTTCTGTGTCTCACACCTGATTGTCATCGAATCGCCGACGGGTTACTTTGAAGCGAAGCCTTTCAACGTCAGTCTGTCCAGATGTCCACGTGTGGCTGGGGCGGAAAGCCTTAAGTTTCCGCGGGCGGAAGGGCCGCTCTTCGCAACCGAAGTTTAAATGCTTTTGGACAGCGGCTGCGGTCAGTCTGACAAGCTTGACCTGACGTCGTCTCGATTATCCACTTATTCTCCGCCCATGACCTCATCCTCCCGCCTCCCGCTCGAAGTCTGGGGCCGTCGCTTGATGATCCGCGCAGAGGCGTGGGCCGATCGGTCGCGGCTGCGTCGTTACGCCTATGAATTCCTGTGGTTCGGGCTGAAGCAGGGGTGGGCGTGTCTGTTCGGCGGGGCGATGCTGGCGCTGATCCTGGGGACGTTTCTGTTCTGGCCTGAGGAAGCGCCGCTAGCGCGCTATGACTTTCTGGTGCTGGGGGCGCTGGGGATACAGGCGGCGATGCTGGCCCTGAAGCTGGAGAGCTGGGAGGAGGCGCGGGTCATCTTCCTGTTCCATGTCGCCGGGACGATCATGGAGCTGTTCAAGACCTATCACGGGTCGTGGATCTATCCGGAAGAGTCGGTGCTGAGGATCGGCGCCGTGCCGCTGTTCTCCGGCTTCATGTATGCGGCGGTGGGCAGCTACATCGCGCGGGTGCAGCGCATCTTCCATATCCGGGTGCGGAACTATCCGCCGCTGTGGGCGACATGGGTGCTGGCGGCGGCGATCTACGTCAACTTCTTCGCGCACCACTGGCTGCCGGACATCCGGCTGGCGCTGTTCGCGGCGACGGGGCTGCTGTTCATGCGGGGGTGGTTCTACTTCACCGCCGACCGGACGCGGCGGTCGATGCCGCTGCTGCTGGGCTATGGGCTGGTGGCGCTGTTCATCTGGTTCGCGGAGAACCTGGGGACGTTCGCGCGGGCCTGGGTCTATCCGGGGCAGGAGACCGGATGGGAGATGGTCAGCCTGAACAAGCTGGGGGCGTGGTTCCTGCTGATGATCATCTCGGTGGTGCTGGTGTCGATCGTGCACCGGCCGGAGGAGGAAGAGGGGTAGGGCGTGAGGCGTTAGGGCCGCGCCGTCACCTTGTGATCCAGATTGGGGCGGGGGCGTTCCAGCGGGGGCTCGGACAGGGAGCCGATGTGGATGAAGCCGGCGATGCTCTCGCCGTGCTCGACGCCGAACAGGGCGACGGCGGCGGGGTCGTAGGAATACCAGTCGGTGATCCAGCTGGCCGAATAGCCGAGCGCGTTCGCCGCATGCTCCAGGTTCATGCAGACGGCGCCGGCGGACAGCTGCTGCTCCCAGACCGGCACCTTGTGGCCCTGGATCGGGGTCGAGACGACCATGATGGTCAGCGGCGGATTGGCCAGCTTGGCCAGGGCGGCGATCTCCTTGCCGGTGCGGGCCTGCGCCTCGCCCAGGACGGCCAGGGCCTCGGACAGTTCGGCGCGGCTGCGCGGACCCAGGATGACGAAGCGCCAGGGAAACAGCTTGCCGTGGTCTGGCGTGCGGGCGCCCAGCAGCAGCATCTGCTCGATCTCGGCGTCCGAGGGGCCGGGCAGGCTCAGCGACTGGGCTGGGGCCGAGCGGCGCACGGCCAGGCGCGACAGCAGCTCGTCCGAACGGACGGGCAGGGGCAGGGCGGAAGCGAGGTCTGACTGGCTCATGGCCGATAGCTAGGCTTTCGGGGCGCGCTGCGCCATAGCAGGGGCATGAGTCAGATCCGCGACATCAAGCCTCGCTGGGCCGAGGGCCTGCCGGACACGCCGCCGTGGCGCAGCCTAGGCGACAGCGTCCTGGTCGACACGCCCTGGATGCGGGTGACGCGCCATCCGGCCGTCGCGCCGACGGGGGCTGACGCCGACTATGTGGTCGTGCGGCCCCGGAATGTGGGCACGGGCGTGCTGCCGCTGCATGACGACGGGACGGTCAGTCTGGTGGGCCAGCACCGCTTCGCCCTGATGCGCTATTCCTGGGAGATGCCCGAGGGCGGAGCGCCGGAGGGCGAAGACCCCTTTGAAGCCGTGAAGCGCGAACTGGCCGAGGAGGCAGGGCTGACGGCGACGCACTGGCGCGCGGCGCTGGACCTGGACCTGTCCAACTCCATCACGGACGAGCGGGCGATGGCCTGGGTGGCCTGGGGCCTGGAGGCGACCGAGACGGCGCCGGACGAGACCGAGGTCTTTTTGACGGCGCGCGTTCCCTTCCGCGATCTGATGGCCGAGATCGCGCGCGGGGCGGTGCGCGACGGGCTGACGGTGGCGACGGCGTACCGCGCCTACCATATGGCGCGGGAGGGCGAACTGCCGGCCGCGCTGGCGCGCGCCATGCTGGGCGCGTAGGATCGCCGCCTGAAGTCGAAGGAAGCCTGATGGCCAAGCTGGAAGTCGTGCCCAAGCAGCCGGACCTGTGGGCGCAACTGCGCGCCGCAGCCGAGGACGCTGCGCGCGAGGAGCCTCGTCTGGCGTCTCAGCTGAACGCGGTCGTCCTGGCGCACGAGGATTTCGCCGGGGCGCTGAGCTTCCAGATCGCGCGCAAGCTGGGCGATGCGGAGCTGGGCGCCATGACGGTGCGCGAGGTGGCCCTGTCGGCCTTCGCCGCCGATCCGGGCATCGTCGCCGCCGCCGAGGCGGACCTGAAGGCGGTGCAGGAGCGCGATCCGGCGATCCGGTCGCTGTTGCAGCCCTTCATGTATTTCAAGGGGTTCCAGGCGTTGCAGGCCTGGCGCGTGGCGCACTGGCTGTGGACCCAGGACCGCGACACCCTGGCCTTCCATTTCCAGAGCCGGATTTCGGCGGCGCGGATCGGCTCGGGCGTCTTCCTGGACCACGGCACGGGCATCGTCATCGGCGAGACGGCGGTGGTGGGCGACGAGGTGTCCATGCTGCACGCCGTGACCCTGGGCGGGACCGGAGCCGAGCGCGGCGACCGCCACCCAAAGATCGGGCGCGGCGTCCTGCTGGGCGCCGGGGCCAAGGTGCTGGGCAACATCACGGTCGGCGACTACGCCAAGGTGGCGTCCGGCTCGGTGGTGCTGAAGCCGGTGCCGGCGGGCTGCACCGTGGCGGGGGTGCCGGCGCGGCTGGTCAACTGCCCGACCGACGCCACGCCCGCGCGGACCATGGATCATACGCTGTCCGACATCGTCTATGACTTCGTGATCTGAGACGCGGCTGTGGGCTGATGCCGTGCGGGCTTCCAATCGGCAGAGGGCTTCTCTAGGGTCCGCCGCCAACGAGATGAACGAGGCTACCCGTGACCGAGAATGATCTGAAGCGCGTCGAGACGCACCTGAAGCGCACCTTCAACCACGGCGGCATCAAGGTGAAGGCCCGCAAGGTCGCCGATTCCGCCGAAGTCTATGTCGACGACGAGTTCATCGGCGTGGTGTTCGAAGATGAGGACGAAGCCGGCTCCTTCATGTTCGAAATGGCCATCCTGGCGGAAGACCTGCCAGAATAAGCCCACACGGCTATGAGAATTGAAGAAGGCCGGAGAGGGCGTCCTCTCCGGCCTTCTTTGCGTTTGGGATCAGCGTCCGATCACCAGCCGAACAGGCGGGCGAAGAAGCCCTTCTTCTGCGGGGCGGGGGCCTCGACCGGCTTAACCGGCTCGGCGGCGGGCTTGGGCGCGGCGGCCTGAACGGGCGGTTCGACCGGCGCGAGGG
>NZ_DAMCNG010000014.1:0-28878 GCF_032107865.1 Brevundimonas sp. | reverse complement strand
GCTCCAGATCGGCCTCGCCCCGCCCCGCGCCCCAGCCGCCGAACAGGCCCCGCTTCTTCGCCCCGCCCGCATCGGCGGCGCGGCGCTCGGTGGCCAGGCTTTCGGGAAAATAGTCATAGGCGAACAAGCTCATCTCCCGATCGCGCGCGGCCTTCATGCGCGAGCGCACCTGCCAGGGCACATTGGCGTGAAAGGGGGTGAACAGGACGTCGAACGCCCCGGTCGAGACATAGAGATCCGTCACCGGTTCATCGCCCGACACGCCCAGCATCCGCACATACTCGGCCTTCCGCATCGCCTTCAGGGCGGTCAGGGAGGTCTGGGGCAGCTCATCCTCGGCCGGGCGATCCAGCACCGCCATGTCGAACCAGCCCAGCCCCGAAACGTGCAGTCCCTGCTCGATCGAGCGGCCCAGCCTCTCCGCCGAGAAATCCCGATCGGCCCCCAGGCTTGCGCTGACCCACACCAGCCGCCGTTCGACATGGCCCAGGGCCTCGCCGACGGCCTGCAGCAGCGTCGGGTCCAGCCGCTCCAGATGATAGGCGTTCACCCCCGCCTCCAGCCCCGCGAACACCAGGTCGCGGACAGGGTTCGGCCCACGCGCCGCCGCCTCAGCCCCCAGGCTGAGCGTCAGGCTGGAGACCGCGGCCCCCGTAGCGCCGAAGGGGCGATAGCGCACGGGGTCAGCCGGCCTCGACCGGCGCCGAGGTCTCCAGCGCCAGGGCGTGCAGTTCGCCACCCATCTTGCCCTTCAGCGCGGCGTAGACGGTCTGGTGCTGGCGCACGCGGTTCATCCCGCGAAACACCTCGGACACGATGCGGGCGCGATAATGGTCGCCGTCGCCCGCCAGATCCTCGATGGCGATGTCCGCGTCGGGGAAGGCCTCGACCAGATGGGCGCGAAGGTCGTCGACGGACATGGGCATCACAGAACTCCTAGAACGCAGAAGGCCGTCTCAGGGCCTGAATTGTAAAGCTTATCGCCCCGCGCCCCTTCTGTCAGCCGGTCATCCGACGCGGGGACGCTCATACAGGTCGACGCTCGATCCCTTGTAGTCGGCGCGGGCGTAGGGGCGATAGCCCACCCGCTCGGCCAGCCGCACCGAAGGCGCGTTCTCGGGCGAGATCATGCAAACGGTGCGCGGCTCCAGCCGATAGGCGTCCGTCCAGGCCAGAGCCGCCTCCAGCGCCTCACGCGCCAGGCCCGCGCCCTGGAAGGCAGGGGCCACGCCCCAGCCCAGTTCCGGCGCGTCGAAGGGCGGCTCCATCTCGCGGCGGTAGTCCAGCACCCCGACGCTGCCGACATAGGCGCCCGTCGTCGTCTCACGGATCGACCAGTTGCCGTAGCCCTTGGCCTGCCAGTGGCCGATGTCGCGCAGCAGGCGGAACCAGACCTCCTCCTCCGACAGGCCGCGCCCCATGATGTGGCGGGTGAACTCGGCGTCGGCCCACAGGGCGATCAGGTCGTTCAGGTCGCTGACGGCGACGGGCGTCAGGGTCAGGCGCGCGGTCGAAAGAACAGTCACATCAATCCCAGTTGCTTGAAGCTGGCCACGCCTTCGCGGCCGACGATGAGGTGGTCGTGAACCTGGACGGACAGGGCGCGCGCCGCCTCGATCACCTGTCTGGTCATGTCGATGTCGGCCCGGCTGGGGGTCGGGTCGCCCGAGGGGTGGTTGTGAACCATCCAAACAGGCTTCGTAACGTGTGGATTTATATGATCTAATTCGAAATGTGATGCAAAATGGGGCCGGGGATTGGGGGCGGTTCGCGATGACCGAGCGTAATCATCACGGCTGATCATACGTACGCTCTCCGAGGCCCTTGGATGCACGGCACTGGACCTTATTCTTTTCGTCCCACGCATCAAGCTCATCGAGGGGGTAAAGCACGGCTTTGCCAATTTTCACGTAGGACGGCCCCAGGCGCATCGCGCGCCAATTTCGAAGGGTCCCGACTGAAATACCGCCGCGGTAGCGCTCAGCCACCTCGTCAGGGGTAAGGAATTTGCTATCTGGCACTACCGCCTCCTTCGGCCGCACGATCCAGGCCGTCCCGCCGCGTCTTGAGTTGATCGTAGCGGTAGTCTCTCGAGGCCGCTTTCGGGCTTGCACTTGAGCGCCCGGAATCGGTGCCTCACGCTTCCGCACGGACATACATGCTGCGTCATTCACAGCCGTGGAAGGTGTTCCGGGCAGGTGTCGGAGAAACGGATAGCATAGGGGGCACATAGGCGGGTTCGGCCGTAGCGCCAGGCGCCGGTCAGATGCTGCGCTACGGATTTGTGGGCAGTTCCGGTGGGGACTTTGTAGTGGGTGTGCGGGCGAGGAAAGACACGACCCTTGTCCAAATATGAGGCTCGGCCCAGCCGTTACCCCGTCCTGCGAGCAGCCATCTATGTTGGACTAGCCATCGCGTTCACCGGGCATACGGGGCTGGCTCGGCGGAAGGATGCCTCTGCGCTTTTTCAGGCTATCTGGGCAGAGCAAACGTTGAATAGTGCTGTCGAATATATGCCAGCTTCGGATCAATGTAGCGCTGACAGAAAGGCCTGCTCGGATCGGTTCGATAGTAGTTCTGGTAGCGCGCATCCGACGCCTTAAAGCCTGCAAACGATAGCACCAAGGTATGCACTGTCTCGCTAGACTCTTCGCCCAACCGGGCAATCGCTTGCTCAGCTTCATGTCGCTGGCTCTCTTCGAATACGTAAATCGCACTACGGTATTTGCTTTGGGGCGAACGGGCTCGCGTGGCGGAGTGCGTCCTGAGATGGACCTCGGACAGCGTCGTCAGACCAATGACCGAAGGATCGAAGGTGACGATCACCCCTTCGGCCCAAGCATCCGCTGGGGCCTCAGATTGGAGGAAGCCCTGCTCGACCTGACCAACGCCGCGCAATGCTTGGAACACGCCTTCGGTGCACCAGTGGCAACCACCTCCGAAACCAACTTTCGCCATTCTCAGCTCCTGCGCGCATGCGTACATTTTGACTCGGACCACTGAGGTTTGACGCCATGATCCGCGTTGCAGACCTAGTCTGCGGAGAAACGTGAGCACAGATGCCCACGTTCGCGGCCATCACGGTCATGACGTTAGCTGTGAAGCCAAGCTCATGCGTCCGGTCGAAAGTGGAGCACGAACGCCACGACCTTTTCTGCAGACATCTCACACGGCTTGAGTGAAGCCTTGCCGGCTGAGACGCGGTACAGGTTGAAGCTGACGATGTCGGTTCCAGCCAGCTCTCGGGCAAAAAGGCTGTTACGTCGGCCATCTTTGGAGCGGCGGACTGTAACGCCGAAGCGCCGGGCTTTGTAAGTGCCCTCGCTATATCCGTCCGGTAGCCTAGCGAAAGCGGTATCGAATTCTTTCTCCTCCATTTCACATCACTGGTGGCCGTTCGACGGCGAGGAGCTTGTCGAGCCCGCCCCTGGCATCGAGTGCATGGAGTTCGTCAGAGCCGCCAACATGCGTCCCGTTGATGAATATCTGCGGTACGGTGCTACGACCTGAGACGTCGATCATCGCTTTTCGGTTTTCCGCACTAGCCTCGATGTCGACCTCCTTGAACGGCACCCCCTTCTTTGTAAGCAGCGCTTTCGCTCGGCGGCAGTAGGGGCACCAACTCGTGACATAGAGGAGGACCTCTGGCTTCATTTTGCATCTCCAATCGTTGCCGCGTGACGTGTTCCTTCAGGGCAGAACCTAAGTATCACCGCGGTTCTCGAACGCCTGTGCGCGCCGGCGCAAACCTACGTGACGCCTGATTTGAGGAGGCCGCCGCAAGATCCAGGTCATCACGCAGCCATTTTCCTGACCGCATCCAGTACCCGGTCTTGCCGGTATGGCTTGGAAAAGAATGGAATATCGGGTGGGACAACAGCCTCTTCCGGCCACGGCCTTCCGGACGTGATTATGATCTGAATGGTCGGCCATTTGTTTCGAATACGCATGGCCAGCATGATGCCGTCGATGCCACCTGGCATGTCCACGTCGGTGAAGACGACCCGGATGTCGCGCCGTTCTTCCAAAGCCACGAGCGCAGCAGAGGCATCTGATGCTTCCAGCACTTCGAAGCCGGCTTCTTCAATCATGTCCGATGCAAAGAGACGGAGAAGTGGCTCATCTTCCACGACAAGCACCACAGGAGTGTTCGTTCCACGCATGTACTCCATCAAGCGTGGACCAGTTGGTGCACAGAGGCATGCAGGTCCGCCGCGAGACCCGCTGGATCGAAGCGGAGATCGACGCCACCAGCACCGACCAAACCGATGCTGATTAGCTTTGAGCCGAAGCCTTTACGCGACGGCGGCATAACGGGAGGCCCGCCCTGCTCTCGCCACTGGATCTTCAGCATGCCGCCGTCCTGGCTGTCTTCGACGCCCCAAGACAGCGACACTCTCCCATAGTCGTTCGTCAGAGCGCCGTACTTGCAGGCGTTGGTCAGCAGTTCGTGCACGATGAGCGAAAAGGACAGCGCCGCTCTTGGGCCTAGCGCCACTGGCGGTCCAGCCAATTTAACCCGATCAGAGAATCCAATCGCTTCTATGACGGTCGCCGCAACCACTTGGAGATCAGCCTTTGTCCAACTCGTCTGGAGCAGGGTGTCGTGCGCTGCACTCAGGGCCATCAGCCGGCGTTCGAAGGCGTAGACGGCGTCGCGGTCGGTCACGGTTCGCAGAGTTTGGCTCGCTATAGCTTGAACCATGGCGAGCGTATTCTTCAGGCGATGCGCTATTTCACCATTTACGATGTGCTGGCGCTGCTCGGCACGATGCCGCGCAACCCCTGCTTCAAGTCGGTCTGCAGCGCTCCGCAGGAATGCAATCTCTTCGTCGGGCCACAGCCGGGGGATACTGCAATGCACAAAGAAAACGGCAATTGTCTTGCCATGATCGCGCACAGGCATGTCGATCACTGCGCGAATACCGATACGCAACGCGCCATCGAGATTGTGCAGCGCGCGTTCGTCAGACAGGGCGTCTCTTACTACTAGAGGGTCGCCGTCGACGAGTGGCTTGTGCAAGCTCCCAAATTCGTCAAGCCGGTGTCGACCGGCGATGCTCATCACCCCCGGTGCAGTCCAGTGTGTTTCAACGTCGATCGTCTCGACGTCATGGTCGACGGTTCCAAACCCGGCTCGGTCCGTGGCGAGTGTTCGACCGACGATGGCCGAGGTGCCAGAAGCCATCTCCTCTGTGTCGCTACTGTTGCGGATAACTTCACCAATCTCAACAAGTGCAGTCTGCAGTTGAGTTACGCGCTCGCTAGTCTTGGCGATCCGCCGCAGTTCAAGGTTCTCGCTGGCGAGACGGGCAAGTGCCTGGAGCATCGCCCTTTCCATCTCGCTCAGTCCTGCCGGCCGCGGAGCGGTATCGATGACACACAGCCGACCGACTACCGCCCAGGATCGAAGAACAAGCGGCGCGCCAGCGTATGCCCGGAAGTGCCTTTCGCCCGTGACAAGCGGATTGCGCTTCGTTCGCGCATCGGCCGTCAGATCGACGATCTCTAGAAGCTCGCCTTGATCGATCTCGATCCGACAGACCGAATGTTCGATATCCGTCTCACATACGTCGAGCCCGTACTTGGCCTTGAACCACTGTCGGTCGGTGTCAAGGAGTGTGATCAGAGCGATGGGAGCGCCACAGGCCTTAGGCGCAACGAAAACGAGATCGTCGAAGGATTGCTCGTCCGGTGTGTCGAGAACCATGAGTTCAGCAAGGGCCTTCACTCGCTGAACAGCCCCCGCGTCTGTCGCACTGGCGCTTAGGTTCGGCACCTTAATGTCCCTGCACGCGAGGCGGCCACTGCGGCGCCGATGTCTCGGCCTCACGCGTCACTGCAGCATCGCCACCGTCGACGGTGAGGACAATCTTGCCTTGAATGTGGCCCGCCTCAGCTCGCTCGTGAGCGGCGGCCGCTTCCGAGAGGGGGTATGTGCTATCGACCGCGACGCGAACAGTCCCGCTGTCCAGCAATCGACCTAGCTCGGCGAGTTGGGCTCCGTTGGACCGTACCTGTGTCGCAGAGACCGTCACGCCGAGGTTAGCGGCTTCATCGTGTCCCGCGAAGCCAAGCGGAAAGATTGGAAAAAGCGCGCCGCCACGACGTATCGAGCGCAGGAAACGACTGGCTGTCGGGCCACCTACCGCATCGACGACGAGGTCGACCTCGCGCACGGAGTCTTCCGCCTTGATTTTCGTGTAATCGATGAATTCGTCTGCGCCGAGATCGCGCAGAAATGTCTCGTGTCGGCCTGACGCGACAGCTATCACGCGCGCGCCCTTGTGTTTTGCTAACTGCAGTGCGAGGTGACCGACACCGCCGCCGGCGCCATTGATCATGACGCTTTTGCCTTCCAACGGGACCGGGTCGTGCCTCCCGGGCTGCAGGGGATTGGGTTCGCTATGACCCAGCTCTATCAGGTACTGCCACGCGGTCAGTCCCGACATCGGCGCTGCAGCGGCATGAACATGGTCGAGGCCGCGAGGTTTTAGCGCCAGATCTGATGCCGGTGCCGAAACGTACTCTGCATATCCCAGGCTTTCGCCAAAACTTGGGAATCGGATCATTCCAAAAACTTCGTCACCCGGCGAAAACGCTGTGACATCCGGGGCGACAGCCTCAACGATCCCGGACACATCCGAGCCGGGTATGGCCGGCAACTCGATCGGCGGTCTCCACTCGGGGGGCAGCGCCTTGTACCCTTCTCTGAGATACCAATCTGGAGGATTGAGGCCAGCCGCATGCACTCGGACGAGAACCTCGCCTGGCCTGACGGCGGGCTTTGGAGCATCCTCGTAGCGGAGTACGCCGGGAGCACCGAATTCGTGGAAGCGGATTGCCTTCATCAATATCCTCCGGTCAAACGCGTTCAAGAAGAGCAACGGTGCCCTGGCCGCCGTCAGCGCAGATGCTGACGATCCCGCGCGACCCCACCGGCAGGGCCCACAGTTCCTTCACCGCTTGGCTAAGATCGCGCGCGCCGGTCGCCCCGAAGGGATGTCCGATGGCTACCGAACCGCCATTGGGGTTGACTCGATTCCAATCGAACTCGCCCATGGCGGCCTCGACGCCGGCCTTTTCGCGTACCCAATCCGGATCGGCGATGGCCGCGACATTGGCCAACACCTGGGCGGCGAACGCTTCGTGGATCTCCCACAGAGCGATGTCGGAGAAGCCGAGGCGATGCCGCGCGAGCAAGCGCGGTATCCCGTAGGAAGGCGCCATCAGGAGCCCTTCCGTATGGAGGTCGACTGCCGACACTTCGTAGTCGACGAGCCGCGCGAAAGGCGTACCGGCGGGGAGTCTCCTCAGACCCGCGTCGTTGGCAACCCAGCAGCCGGCCGCTCCATCGGTGATGGGGGAACTGTTGCCGGCCGTCAGGCTGCCCTGTCCGCTCTCCCGATCGAAGGCTGGCTTTAGGGCGGCGAGGCGCTCCGCAGACGTATCTGCTCGCGGGTTCGCGTCGCGCGCCAGCTCCGGCAGAGAGATGACAAGGTCGTCGAAGAAGCCGTTGTCCCAGCCGGCGACGGCTCGCTGGTGGCTCTTCAGAGCCCAGTCGTCCTGTGCTTCGCGCGAGACCCGCCAAGCTTTGGCGGTCTCTTCCATGTGATCGCCCATCGTCCGGCCGGTGATACGGTTGGCCCACCCCTTGGTTGGGAGCACGAAGTCGCGCGGCGTCAGCGATTGCAGCGCCGAAAGTGCCGCGGCCGGATCCTGCCCGAACAGATCGGTCAGTCGCTTGGATGCTTCAGCGGTTAAGGCAAGCGACGGCCTGCTCATGACCTCTGCGCCGCCGACCATTGTCAGGTCCGTCCCGCCGCCAAGCAGTCCTGCCGCAGCGAAGGTTGCAGTCATGCTGGTCGAGCACGCTAGGACAACGGAGAACGCGGGGATGCTGGGGTTGAGCTTGGCGTCCAGCCAAACTTCCCGAGCGATGTTGCTCCATCCCAGGTTGGGTATGACGGTTCCCCAAACAGCCAGATCGGGCTCGGCTAAATTCGCCATCGCCTGGACCACGGGCACGGATAACGAGACCGCGTCGTAGTTGGCCAACGCCCCGCTACCTCGGCCGAAGGGTGTCCGCAGCCCAGCCGCTACGAAAACAGGTTCAGCAAAGCGACTCATACTGATCTCCTGGGAATCGGAAGTTGAAGAAGGATGAGCGTGGGCGGTTCGCTGCGTTTAACCACCATAGCGCTCAGTCTTGATGATTGAGGGGTCGAGGCCTGCCGAGAGCGCACCGTCCGTTGCGATGTTGACGAAGCCGTTGGAGCCGCAGACGAACACCTGCGAAGGGTTTCGGCCGAGACGGGAGATTGTCTCCTTGACCATCAAGCCGTCGATGCGCCGATCAAAGTCCGACGCGCGCAAGGGCGCCTCGCGGGTGATCGCCAGCGCCAAGCTGAATGCTGGATCGTCCGTTTCAATTGAGTGCAGTTCCCTGGAGAACAGCACGTCTTGGGCGGTCCGCGCGGACAGGAGCAATGCAACTGGGACCGTCTGCGCTAGGGATCGGCGCTGGCGGATCATCGCCATTAGCGGCACCACGCCGGAGCCCGCCCCAATCAGTAGGACTGGCTCGTCGGCAGGCTCCGGCCATAGGAAATGGCCACCGAGCGGCCCACGGAGTTCGATCTCGTCGCCGGTTGCTGCGATATCATGGAAGAACGGTGAGACCTCGCCATCGTGAAGGCGCTCGATGGCGAGTTCGAGGATCGGAGATGAAGCGGGCGACGAGGCGATCGAATAGCTTCGCATCGCGGTGTAGCCGTCGGGCGCGGTCAGACGGACATCGACGTGCTGGCCCGCGACATGAGCGAACGGGTTCCCCAACCGCAGGAAGAAGCTCTTGATACTCGGAGTCTGTTGGACGATTTCGTCGATGAAGCAGGACTGCCAAAACGCGGGTTGCGCGCCGATCTCAGTCATGGGTGTATCTCTGCTCGCGCCAAGGATCGCCGTAGATGTGGTATCCACGCAGCTCCCAGAAGCCGGCTTCATCACGCGTTGTGAATTGCAGCGCGTTCACCCATTTTGCGGACTTCCAGAAGTATAGGTGGGGAACGAGTAGGCGCGCCGGTCCTCCATGATCGCGTGGAAGTGGCTGGCCCTCGTAGTTCAGAGCGATCATCGCCTTCCCCGACAACATGTCGGCCAAGGGAACATTCGTCGAATACCCGTCGTAGCAATGCGCCAAGACGAAGTCGGTTGGCCGCTCAATCCCTGCTGCCGCAAGGATGTCCTCGATGAGCACGCCCTCCCATGCAGTATCGAGCTTGGACCAGGACGTCACACAGTGAATGTCTTTGGTCACCTTCGTCTTGGGCAGCGCGTTGAACTCGCCCCAATTCCAGACCTTAATGGGTCTCGGGCCGATCTTGACCGTGAACTTCCAGTCGGATGTCTCAATGCGCGGCGTCGGTCCCGCTGTCAGAACGGGAAAATTTTCAACGAGGTGCTGACCAGGCGGGACTCGGTTCGAGTGGTCGCCGCCTGAACCGCGGCCGGTAAAACCTCTGGTGACCATGTCGAACCCCCTTGCTTGTCACGACAGACCGAAACCGGGTTCATCACAGACTATTAGGAGCAAGAACGTAGCGTAAGCAAAGGTCATGCTTTCCGATAGGTCGGATATTAGATCACCGGTGTTCGTTGCAGTATTAAGATGATTGCGCCCACTATGAGTTACGACGATTGCCTAGATACTATAGAGGCATATCGCCAAGTTTGACCAATGCCTGTCCGCTATAGTTTCGATAGCTTCATGGAATAGTCGAGGGAGCGCTGAGGCGAGAGGCGGCCAGCGTCGGCCAAGGGTATAGAAACTATGCTGAGCAGCTATTGGAATTGTCTATCATAACAATTCATAGTCGTGGCTGCCGAAATCCTGTCTTTCTGAGGCATAGTTCGAAAGAAATCCCGATCTTATCGATCAAGAGACCTCAAGACGAAGAGCGCAGATACGTGCAGCAGTTCGTCTGTCGCCGCCATGACCGGCCAGACATCGGCCTGCTGCATTGAGGTTGGAGAAATCGGTGAGAGAGACCGGACCGCAAGCGCCCGAGCTTCGTGTGCAGCATTGGATCGGCGAGGATGGACACCGCCTCGATGCGTCCATCAAGCTTTCAGACATCGGTCCCGGGCCGAAGATTCTGTTCGCATTCCAGCACTGGTGCCGTGGCTGCCATCTGCATGGCTTTCCCACGCTTCAAAGGTTGCATGGGGCGTTGGAATCCAGGGGCGTCGGGTTTGCCGTCATCCAAACCGTCTTCGAAGGCGCCCAAGAGAATACGTTCGAAAAGTTGCGCGTCAATCAGCTTCAGTACGGCTTACCTGTCGCCTTCGGTCACGACGAGCCACCGCCAGGCGCGCCGTTCCCAACGTTTATGGGGGATTACCACACCCGGGGAACGCCGTGGTTCGTGGTGATCGATGCCGATGGTCACATTGTCTTTTCTGACTTTCATCTCGATGCGGATCGTCTTGTGGCAGAATTCGAGCGGGCGTGATCTATGCCGCGTTGGCTGATCCTAACCGCCACTCACATCCTCGTCTTGTCCGTAGGCTTCGCCGGCGGGATCTACCTGCTGCCTATCCTGACAGCGCCGCCTTCGCCCACTGAAGTTGCGCTTCAAAACTCTGCTTCTGAAGCGGTCTATTTTGGTCGATTTGCGCGCGATCTGGAAGGCAGTGATCTCCTCCATTGGGGCACTGGAGAAGTTCGGATTGCGCCCGATCGGATCGCGCACCTAGGGCGTCTTTCGCCTGGTCCGGATTACAAGCTCTACCTCGCGCCCCGGTTCGTCGAGACCAAGGCGGCCTTCCTCGAGATCAAAAGCTCTTCGGTTAGGCTGGGCGATGTGAAGACCTTCAATGGGTTTATATTGCAGGTGCCCAGAGGCGTCGATGTTGACGATTACAGTGCAGTTGTCATCTGGTGCGAGGCTTTTGATCAATTCATCAGCGCTGCAGAGTATCGTGTTCCACATCAGGCTCTGAAATGAGCCAGGTAATGGACAATGTGAAGGCTGCTTGCACGCGTGGTCTCGTCCTCGCGCCAGTAGCCGCCTTGCTGTTGAGCGTCGCCATCTTGCTGCTCGGCAACGGGCTGCTGGGCACGCTTTTGATCGTCAGAGCTGGTCAGGAGGGCTTCTCGGCCGCCGCGATCAGCGCGATGATGTCGTTCTACTTCGCAGGCTTCACGATTGGCGCGCTGGTTTTGCCTCGCATCATTGTGTCGGTGGGGCACGTACGGACCTTCGCCGGCTTTGGGGCGATCGCATCGATGACCGCCCTTCTCCATGTAGCGTTCGTAGATCCGGTAGCTTGGATGCCGCTTCGGCTCGTGACCGGCTTGGCATATGCGGGTATGATCCTCGCAACGGAAAGCTGGCTCAATGCCCACGCGGTTCAATCCACACGCGGTCAGCTTTTGTCGATTTTCGGCGTTGTCTCCATGGGTTCTTGGGCGACCGGACAGGCGCTCCTCAACATCGCTCCACCCGCCGATGTTACACTTTTCCTCATCGTCTCGCTGCTGATATCTGCCGCAGTGGTTCCGATCACTCTACTTCCCAGTCATTCGCCGGCCGACGTGCGGCACGAGTCGGTTGCATTCAGGGATCTCTTTTCTGTTTCGCCCTTGGCGTCGATCGGCGTCTTCTTGGCCGGGCTGGCCATAGGCGGCTTCTGGGGCATGGGGCCCAATTTTGCGCAAAGGATCGGTCTCGACGTCGCCGGCATCTCCGCCTTCATGGCCGCAGTTCTCGGAGGAACGCTTTTGTTGCAATGGCCGCTCGGTTGGCTCTCCGACCGGGTGTCCAGGAACCTGGTCATCGCAGGAGCGGCGCTGGCATCCGCCGTGGCAGCCATCGGCGTGTCGGTGGCGGCAGACGCCCCTTTGCCCGTCCTTCTTGCGGCGGGAGCGCTCTTCGGCGGTTTTGGCATCCCGATCTACTCGCTGTGTCTCGCCGCCGCGAACGACGACCTTCCTCCAGGGCGGCTGCTCGGCACCGCGCGAGGGCTTCTGCTGCTCAACGGGATCGGAACGGCGGCCGGACCACTTGTCGGGGGAGTGGTGATGGATCGTGTCGGGCCCGGTGGGCTGTTCGTCTATGCTGCTGTCCTGCTGACCATGCTAGCGGTGTTAGCGGGCCTACGCGGTCGCTCTCGCTCCGCAATCGAGGTAAAGGCGACACGTTGTCCGAGTACGCCGATGATCACCGCCTCTCTCGATGCGATGATACGAACCCAGGACGAGCCGCAGAGCGTTCGGAACTAGCGCTGCGGCCCTGGCGACCGTTTGCTATGAGACAGCTTCGACCTTCAGCTCTCGGCCGTTGAATTGAACGGTCTCGCCGGCCTGAGCCCCGTCGATTACCTCGAAGATCGGCGCCATCGTCGATATGCCCATAAGCTCGCGCCCATGGCAGACGAACTTGTCCGTTGACACCGCGACGACGAAGTAGCGACCCGACAACTTGATGACCGCCCCTTCTGTAACCGCCGTCTTCGGTCCGAAGTCGATTGTTCTCAGCTTGTCGAGCTTGTCGGCGTAATCGTCCAGCGTATCGTCGAGCGCCTCGGCGAAGTCGCTCGCGATCTCGGCTTGTGCCTGTTCGTCGTTCTCGATCGGCTCGCTCCGATCCAAGCGAGCGGTGGAAACATAATCGAGATACTTGTCGCGAGCGCTCTGCAGAGCAGCGGTCTCCAACGACAGCATCGTTTCCCGGATGTGGTCCTTATTCCAATCCATCTGCACCTCGTCGCATTGCAATTTGAAATGATAAGCCGATCTATCGGAGCAAGCCGTTGAAAGGCCGCGTTCCGCAGCCGGCGCCGTCATTCGTCGATGATGACGTCTTCGCCCTGGTAGGGGATCCTGATCAGCCGAGGATCCCGAATGATGCTGGTCACGAGCCAGACATACGTCTGTTCTGCGGTATCGAAGCCGAGAATGCTGAATGCGCCGCCGAACGGGCATGCCGGAAAGTCGGGGAAGCCTTCTCGAAGAACGTAACGCTCGGGTTCGCGATCGAATTCGGCCTTGTAGACCTTCCGCAGCCCATGCTTGCTCGGAACGTCTTCGTCGCCCGCGGGCGCTGTTTCACGATGTTCCAGGAGGCGCTCGGAAAGATCACGGTGGCAGATCTCGTCGAACACGTCGAAGGCATCAATCAGCAAACCTTTTCGCTCGGTCGCGGGATCGGTGATCGCGTAGATGTTCGAAGCATCTTCGGCACCGTCCCCGCTTTCGAGACGCAGCGCTGCGTCGACGCGAATGGAGCATGGATCGAGCATCGATCCCAGTTCGAGATCGACCAGGTTGCCGTCCTTGACGCGGTACTCGCGGTCATAGCCCTTCGCGACGAAGGACTGCACTGCTTCTAAAACGTCGGTCACTTGGGCTGTCATTGATGCACCTCGAGTTCACGTTGGGACGGAAGAGCGGCCGTGGCCGGCGCGCGGCAGCCTGCTGGGTCTAGTCGCGGCTCGCGCGTAGCGATCACAGCCACTTGGCCTTCTTGAACCGCACGAACAGGAAGAGGCAGAACATCAGCATGACACCAAGCACGACGAAGTAGCCGTAAGGCGTGTCCAGTTCCGGCATGTTCTTGAAGTTCATGCCGTATATGCCTGCAATCGCTGTCGGCACTGCGAGGATCGCGGCCCACGCCGCAAGTTGGCGGGTGACGACCCCGATTCTTTGCGCTTCGAGAAGGCTGCTGAACTCGAATACAGTGGATAGCACCTGCAGGAGGCCATCGACCATGGACTGGACACGATCAACATGGTCGGCAACGTCGTTGAAGTAGGGCCGCACCTCAGCGCTGATGCAGGGAAAGTGTCCGCGCACGAGCTTGCGCACTAGCTCGGCCATAGCGCCAAGGGTGCGCTGAAACCGCGTCAGCTCGCATCTCAGGCCGAAGATGCGAGCAACGTCCTCTCGCCCAAGGAAGTCGTCGAGCGATCGCCTTTCCATCGCAAGTACGTCATCCTCGATCATTTCGAAGATGGGCAGATACTGATCCACGATCCGGTGAAGGATCGCGTGGAGGACGTAATCGACGCCTTTTCCGAACTGGGCGGGCGAACGCTCGAGTTGCTCTCGAAGGTTGCCCAATGCACCAGCGTTGCCGTGGCGAACGGTGATAAGATGGTTATGGCCAGTAAAGATCGCCGTCTTGCCGTAACGTATGCGGTCCCCGACCAGCTCAGCCGTCTGGGCGACGACGTAAAGCTCGCCGTTATAAACTTCGAGCTTGGGCGGGCATATCGGGTGCATCGCATTGTCGATCGCTAAAGGATGCAGATTGTAGGTCGCCTGAAGCGCCCTCAGTTCGTTGACGGAGGGCTCGCTGAGCCCAATCCAGCAAAAGCCCGAACGGTTCTTGTCGAGTTCGACGCGCTCGTCGATAGCTACTTCCCGGATACGCCGACCCTCGTTGTAGTAATATGCAGCGATGACACTCATGCTGACCTCGCCGGAATGAGCAGCCCACGTTGGACTGCTGGGCGCGTGAGGCCGCGATCCAGCCACGCTTGGACATTCGAATGATTGCTAAGCCGCAGTAGGTCGCCGGCGTCGTAGGCGCCAACCAAGGCGTTGACCCAGCCGAGGGTCGCAATGTCGGCGATAGAATAGTCATCGACGATCCAGTCGCGCCCGTCCAGTTGGCGGTCTAAGACTCCCAGGAGGCGTTTGGATTCATCAGCGAAACGCTTCTGAGGACGCTTATCCTCATAGTCCTTGCCGCCCCCGCGCAGGAAAAAGCCGAGTTGACCGAACATCGGGCCAATCGCCGACATCTGGAAGAATACCCAGCTTAGCGCCTCGTAGCGCTTGGCTGATGCTCTCGGGATGAGCTGGTCGGCCTTCTCCGCCAAATAAACGAGGATCGCGCCGGATTCCCAAACGCCGAGCGGCTTACCGTCCGGGCCCATTGGGTCGATGATCGCAGGTATGCGGCCATTCGGGTTTAGCGAAACGAAGGCCGGATCTTTGCTTTCGTTCTTAGAGATGTCGATAAAGTGCGGCTCGTACGGCAGGCCGATCTCCTCGAGCATGATCGAGACCTTGACGCCGTTGGGCGTGGGCGCGGCGTAGAGCTGCAGGAGATCAGGGTTGGATGCCGGCCAGCGTTGTGCGATCGGAAACGACGAAAGGTCTGGCATGATGTGGCGATCCTAACAACTCGATGGCTGAGGAGCGGTATGACCGCTTGATTAGCTGGGTTTCGGGCCCGCACCATCAGTGGATGCGGGTCCGATGGTGCGACCCAGGGGCTCAGCCGCAAATGTGGCTGCAGCTATTCCGCTGCCGCGCCGGCCTCAGCCTGGGTGTCGCCAGCGTCTTTACGCTTCGGGAGCACCCAGTTAGCGCGCGGGAAATGGCAGGTATATCCGCCCGGCCTCTTCTCCAGATAATCCTGGTGCTCCGGCTCTGCTTCCCAGAAGTCACCCACGGGCTCGACTTCGGTGACGACCTTGCCGTCCCACAGTCCGGACGCGTCGACGTCGGCTATCGTATCTTCGGCGATGCGCTTCTGCTCCTCGTCGACGTAATAGATGCCAGATCGATAGGAGAGGCCGCGGTCGTTGCCCTGGCGGTTCTTTGTCGTCGGATCATGGATCTGGAAGAAGTATTCCAGGATATTACGGTAGCTCGTCACTGTCGGGTCGAAGGTGATCTCGATCCCCTCCGCATGAGTGCCATGGTTGCGATAGGTGGCGTTCGGCACGTCGCCGCCGGTGTAGCCGACGCGGGTCGAAACGATGCCGGGCTGCTTGCGGATCAGATCCTGCATTCCCCAAAAGCATCCGCCAGCGAGAACAGCGCGCTGATGCATGTTAAGCCTCCTCTACTTGGTCGAGATACTCGCCATAGCCCGCGGCTTCCATCTCATCGCGCGGGATGAATCGAAGCGATGCCGAGTTGATGCAGTAGCGCAGGCCGCCGCGGTCGGACGGCCCGTCCGGAAACACGTGGCCAAGATGGCTGTCGCCGTGCACCGAGCGAACCTCTGTCCGGACCATGCCATGCGAGCTGTCTCGCACTTCGTTCACGTGAGCCGCGACGATCGGCTTGGTAAAGCTCGGCCAGCCAGTGCCGGACTCGAACTTGTCCGTCGACGCGAACAACGGCTCGCCGGATACGACGTCAACGTAGATGCCCGCCTCCTTGTTGTCGTTATACTCGCCGGTAAAGGGTCTCTCGGTGCCGTCCTGCTGGGTGATCCGGCGTTGTTCCGGGGTCAGGCGTTCGATTGCTGCCTGCGACTTTTCAAACTTCATGGTGAGTCTCCATTACTTAGTTAGAGGGCCAGGCACACTACGTTCAATTTATCACGTCGATACTCACATCAACTATCGCAGTGGCTCCAACATTAATCCAATACGTCGTGCGTATAGTTTCTATACCGCACATGCCTTCTGCTTGGCGGGTCAACTCCAATCGTAACGGGCTGCAAGCTGAGCGACTTTTCGTATCTCGACCGGTGCCGTAGATCCGGACACGGTGGCGATCACGATCTCACGCTCCAACGCGAAGCCCTCGATCGGCCTTGTGATCAGGCCGTGGGTGGTGGCCGCGCGTTCGGGCAAAATGCATATCCCCCGCCCTTCGGCGACGACGCGCTGCACCCAGTCGTCTCGATCTGAGCGGAAGCGAGGGCGCATGCGCACCTCTCGACGCGCGAAGTGCTCGAAGATTTGATCGCGGCACTCGCATTTCAGTCGATCGACGAACGGGAAAGCAAGCAGGTCTTCACCACGAACGACTTCGCACGCCGCCAAGGGGTGATCTGCAGCGCAGCCGAGCACGAAGCGCTCCCGGAAGAGAGGACGCACATCAAGTTTACGATCCGGCCTTGATTCGCGAGGCAGGATGCACGCGTGATATTTGCCTGAGAGCACCTCCGACGTGTCCTCGCCCGATTGGAGCGAGTGCAGTTTGATCTCGATGGACGGCACCTCTTCCAGCGCGCTGTCGAAAAAGGCTGTGAAGATCCTCGGGCCGACGCTGGAGGCGACAGCAACGTCGAGAACGCGATGCCGCCCCATTGCCCAGTTTTCCGAGTGGTGTCTTACGCTCTTCATCGCGACCAGCATTCGGCGGAATTCCAACTCGACGTCCTGACCCAGGCTCGTCAGCCGGCTGTTCTTCCCGTCACGATAGATGAGCGGTCCACCGAGTTCCTCCTCCAGGCGGCGGATCGCTCGTGTCAGGCTTGGTTGTGAGACACCACTGAGACGAGCAGCCGCAGTGAAATTCAGCGTCTCGGCCAAGTTGATGAAATAGCTGACCTGGTTGAGTTCCATAGCCCTTTGGCCTGCGCCCTGACGAGTGCCACCCCAGAGGACCGATCCGACTACAGCCTCAGAAGTATGCGCGACGCATATAATCATGGTTTAGGGGCTTGTCTATATGCGCCGCGCATATAGAAAGAATGTCTTGGGCTGCTAGTTCGGGTCGATGGTGCTCCTGCTAAGCCGCCGTTGGAGGCTCGACGCATATGGCAGGAACGCGGTTCACGTTTGCCGGGGGAGGGGGGTCTGAACTAACCGGGCACCTGGAGGCGCCAGAAGGCACTCCTCGCGGCTGGGCGATTTTCGCCCATTGTTTCACTTGCGGGAAGGACAGCCGCGCCGCCGTGCACATCGCACGCGCGCTTTCGCGGGCCGGTATCGGCGTCTTGCGGTTCGACTTCGCCGGCACAGGGATCGCGAGTTCCGCGGAAGAAGCGGTAAGCTTCGCTTCTGACGTCGACGATCTGAGGGCAGCCGCGGAGGCCATGGCGGCCGCCGGTATGCCACCCGCCCTCCTTGTCGGGCACAGCCTGGGTGGAACGGCTGCGATCGTAGCCGCTGCCGCGCTGCCGGATGTCGCCGCGGTGGTGACGATCGGTGCGCCGGCCGACCTTCAGCATATCTTGCGCGTTTTCCGGCCTGGCGACCTTGACGCGATAGCGAGCGAGGGCGAGGCCTCTGTGGAGATCGCTGGCAGGCCCTTCCTCATCCGCCGCACCTTCCTGGAAACGGTAGAGCGAGCCGACATCGAGAAGTCCATCGCCGCGCTTCGACGTCCGGTGCTGGTCATGCATTCGCCGGTGGACCAAGTCGTGGGCATCGAGCACGCCTCGCGCATCTTCGTCGCGTCACGCCATCCTAAGAGTTTTGTCTCGCTCGACACGGCGGATCACCTTCTCACCGACGTCGACGATGCGAACTACGCCTCAGCTATGGTCGCCGCGTGGGCCAGCCGCTTTCTTCCGCCGCTAGCGGCGGATCTTCCGCAGGTCGAGGCGGCAAAAGGT
Organism: Brevundimonas sp.; assembly: GCF_032107865.1. Lineage (GTDB taxonomy): Bacteria > Pseudomonadota > Alphaproteobacteria > Caulobacterales > Caulobacteraceae > Brevundimonas. The sequence continues at coordinate 10,558 of NZ_DAMCNG010000014.1, read as the reverse complement.
GTCGTTGCGTCGGAGACGCTAGCGGGGAAGTTCCAGCTCACGGTCCGCAGTGGCGAGCATACTCTGTTCGCCGACGAACCGGAATCGGTCGGAGGTCTTGGGAGCGGCCTGTCTCCCTACGAACTGGTGTCAGCCGGGCTAGCTGCCTGCACGGTGATGACGATGCGCCTTTACGCCAACCGCAAGGGCTTCCCGCTCGAAAGAGCGACGACGAGCGTGCGGCACGAGAAGGTGGCGGACATGATGCCTCCCGACCGCTTCACACGCACCATCGTTCTCGATGGGCCGCTCAGTGATGATCAACGCGCGCGCATTCTTGAGATCGCGGATCGGTGTCCCGTCGATCTGACGCTCGTCCGGGGTTCTGATGTGCAGACCGAGCTTTCGAGCCGCGGCCAGCCTGCAGGTGCAAGGCCGTCGAACTGATTGGCACACAGCGTTTAGGGTGATCGGATGATGAGCCTGCCAGCTACAGACCAGACGCCGACGCGAACCGAGCGAGCGATACTCGCGGGTGGCTGTTTCTGGGGCCTGGAGGATTTGCTGCACCGCGCCAAGGGGGTCGTGGCCACGCGTGTCGGCTATATTGGCGGTGAAATGCCAGATCCGACTTATGCGAGACATTACGGCCACGCGGAAGCCGTCGAGGTGACCTTCGATCCGTCCATTCTGACGTATCGGGCTCTACTGGAACTATTCTTCCAGATTCACGATCCGACGACCTACGAGCAACAGGGCAGCGATGTCGGCCCAAGCTATCGGTCGGCGATATTCTATACGTCTAAAGCGCAGATGGACATCGCCTTAGCGACGATCGCCGAGATCGAAGCCTCGGGTCGCTGGCCTGGGCCAGTCGTGTCCGAGATCAACCCGGAAGAATCCTTCTGGGAGGCTGAGCCCGAGCATCAGAAGTATCTCCTGCGTCAACCCGGTGGCTATAGCTGCCACTTCGCGCGACCGACCTGGCGATTGGACCGAGCGAACCGATGAGCGAGCTTCGACTATCATCGACAATACTGCTGCAAGGGTGCTCGCGCTTTGTCGTGCTGCCAGCCGGGTCACCGTCATGATGCCGGAATACGTGATCGCCGGCTTGTGGGGCCTTTTGTCGGGAAGCGGACTGCTGGTGGGGGCGGTGCTGGCGGACGTGCTTTTCGGGCGACTTACTCACCGCATGATCTCCGCAGTCATGGGCTTTGGTGGCGGCGTGTTGATTGCCGTTGTCGCTACCGAACTCATCGGCGATCGCGTTTCGGCCGGGATGGGCCCATTTGCGATCTTCGCGCTACTCGCCGGAGCTGCGATCTTCAGCGGCACGAACTGGTTTTTGTCTCGCCAAGGCGCGAAGCACCGAAAGCGATGCGGTGAATGCACGGAGCAGGCCACTGAACAGGAGCACCGCGGCAGTGGTGCTGCAATTGCGCTCGGCAGCGTTCTCGACGGAATTCCAGAGGCCCTTGTGATCGGGATGTCGGTGGCTGGTGGCGGCAGGATCAGCCTGGCCGTCGTGGCAGGCTTCTTTCTTGCAAACGTGCCCCAGGGCCTATCGAGCACTTCAGGAATGAAGGTTGCGGGCCGACCCCGAAGCTATATCTACGCGGTCTGGATCGGCATTCCCCTACTCGTTTGCGTTGCCGCCGGTGTGGGAAATCTCATCCTCGGCTCGGCATCGACTCAGGCGCCAGCCATCCTTTCTTTCGCGGCCGGCGCCGTCATAGCGATGCTGGCAGAAGCTATGATTCCCGAAGCGTTCGAAAAGGCGCCGCCGTTCATAGGGCTCATCACGGTCGTGGGATTTCTGGCGGCATATCTCATCGCTCAACATTGATTCATGCGATTGCGATAGTCCTACGCCTCGCCGCTGTTTTCGCGATCTACGCCACGCTCATGCAACTCGGCATCAATCGGGCAATTCGTGCAACCCTCATAGCAACACAAGCGGCAGATACGATAGGAATGCTCAAGATTTTCCAGGCGATGCCGTAAGACGCGTTCCGCGATGTCGCAAAGAACTCTCAATTCGTCTGGGCTTAGGATGGATAACCCCTCAGCGATCACCTCGTCGCGTGAGGAAAGGACTTCGTCGCTCGCTACCTTGCCCGCCGCAGTGAGATAGAGAGACCGGGTGCGACCATCCGTGAAATGCTCACGGCGTTCGACCAATCCCTCAGCAGCTAACCGATCCACCAAACGGACAGTCGCTGCATGGGAGAGGCCGACGCCGATGGAGAGCATGCGAATCGAGAGCCCAGGCATGTGCGCAATCAACGCCAGGGCCGATGCTGCGGGTCCAGCTTCCGGCGCCCGCGATGAACTAGCGCGAACGATGTCGTCGCTGATCATGAGTGCGAACGCCCCGAAGATATTTCGATCTCGAGGTCCATCCATTGTCACATCTATATGTGCGCGAAGCATAGACAGCAAGTCATACGCGTGTGGTGCGGGTCGGCAAGCGTGAGGAAAAAAGGCCGGATTCCCAGAGGCTTACGACGTTCCGCCGATGACGCGGGAGATTGAAACTCCGCAATTAGATCATGGCGCGCACGGACTGCCGATACCTGGCGGCTATAGATCGGTGTCGTTTGCCGTGGTTTCGGCTGCCTTGGCGCCGAATCACATCGTTCCAGCGCCAGCTACGCGTTGTGGCCAAATGTTATCGGCAGGCCTGGGAGCTCGCTTTCTGCGTCCCACCTCAACCGACTCACCTTGGTCAGCCACGACCGTGCTTTAGCCGCAGCCAGCCGGCAGATGGATATCAAACCCCCTATCCGTCTTGGGGACGCGTAGGCCTTGAACGCGTTTCACGCAGCCCCCCCGAAGAACGGCTGCTTGTTTGGACGGCGCAAGCTGGATCGTCCGTGCTGACACTGCCGCGTTGACCCCGAGTGCCCACGCAGATAAGTCTATGCGTGACGCATACATAATGTGTTGGTGCGCACACGCCGCCAGAGCCGATTTCGTGCGCCATGTTTCACTGAGCGAATGGCGGATGCTTCAGTCAGTAAGGCGAGCCAGGGGAGACAGGCATGACGGTTAAGATCGCAATCAACGGTTTCGGTCGGATCGGGCGACTAGCCTTACGGTCGATCGTCGAACTACGTCGAGAGGACGTCGAAGTGGTTGCGATCAACGACCTCGGGCCGGTCGCTACCTTGGCGCACCTTCTGAGGTACGACTCGGTTCATGGTCCCTTTCGTGGATCGATCGACCTCGGCGAAGACTGGATCGACGTCGGGTCCGGTAAAATCAGGGTGTCGTCGGAACGCGATCCAGCAAACCTGCCCCATGATGAGCTTGGTGTTGACGTGGCGCTCGAATGCACGGGCTTCTTCACATCCAGGGAGAAGGCCGAGTCGCACATTCGTGCGGGAGCAAAACGCGTGCTCGTCTCCGCGCCGAGCGATGGGGCAGACAAGACGATCGTCTTCAAGGTCAATCACGACACGCTGACCGCTGACGATGTCGTCGTATCAAATGGCTCATGCACGACCAATGTCCTCGCGCCTGTCGCGAAGGTACTGAACGATCTCTGTGGCATAGAGCGAGGCTATATGACCACGGTTCACGCTTATACCGGTGACCAGCCGACGCAGGATACCGTCCATAAGGATCTCTACCGCGCCCGCGCAGCCGCACTCTCAATGATCCCGACGTCCACCGGGGCTGCGAACGCGATCGGCCGCGTGCTGCCGGAACTAAAAGGTAAGCTTCATGGCTCGTCGATCCGCGTCCCAACGCCGAACGTCTCGGTCATAGATTTGGCTGTTTCGACGTCGCGTGAGGTTTCGATAGACGATGTGAACGACGCCATCCGTCAGACTGCCGCCGGTGCAATGAGTGGGGTGCTTGCCTTCACGACGGAGCCCTTGGTGTCGGTCGATCTGAACCATCGGACCGAATCCTCAATCGTCGCACTTCCCCAGACAGATGTTGTCGACGGCAGGATGGTTCGCGTGCTTGCTTGGTACGACAACGAATGGAGCTTTGCGACGCGTATGGCGGATACCGCGGTCGCAATGGCGAAGCTCATATAGCCGATCGAGTGCCGGCAAAGTCGTCACTCGGCGAAAAGGTGGGTTTTCCAAAAAAGGAAGCATCGATGAGCATGAATGGACCATTGGCGCGCGCAGCGAGAGCCCTGATTCAGTGGCCGCGATCACATGTCGCCAAGATCGCTGAGTTGGACGAGGAGACGTTAGCTCGGTTCGAGGCCGGCGGTAGCGTGCTTGCAGCTTCGGAACTGATGCGGTTGCGTGACGCGCTCGAACGGGGCGGCGCCGTCTTCATCGATGAGGATCATCGCGCGGGATCGGGCGTGAGGCTTAAGTTCAACGCCAAGGACGTGCGTGCCATTAATCGGTTGGAGGGCGAAGGCGGGCCGGTAGGCACCGACGATGTCTGAAACCTCAGATTCTCGCGCCGGAGCTGGGGTATCAGGCGACAGACACTCATTCCTGCCGTGACCACGCCTATCATGACACCACCGGATGCTCGACGCACTATCCTTCGAGACGGCAATCAGAGGGATGGGCCCACGCAGGCGTATTACCTGATAAGTCGATATTCACGGGTCTCATGATCGGCCCAAGACCATCTACCCTCTCCCGTGGCCTGATGGGCCTTTCTTGAAAAGCCTGTCACGCGCTGCAAATCCGAAAACGATCGTCGTCGTCATCACGAGGTAGGCAACTATGCCGCCCGGAGAGAGTGTAGGCACTGCGGCGAGGATCAAAGCGTCGTTGCCACCGGGTATGAGGCCGATACCTATTCCCATCAACGCTCCGCCGACAATCGATCGCAGAATGCCGGCAACCGTCGGCCGTTGAAAACGCAAACGTCCCTGACGCACGGATGCCGTGATTGCTCCCGCAACAGAGGCAATGACCGCAACGAGTGCGACCTCGCCTGTTGGCGTCATTCGAAGAGGAAGGCCGCGTTGGATCAGGTCAGCGAACGTCCATGCCGGTGACAGGGCGTAAAGAAGTCCACCAGTGATACCGAGGCCAATCATTGAGGCGCCAAACGCCCAACCCGGTCTTCTTCGCGATGCGCCCTTCGTCGATACGAACATCACCGCCAGCGCTAGTACAACCGCAAGGGCGAGAACCGTAGCGGCCCCAGAGATGCTTGGGCTCGCGATAAGACTTGTCCATGTCACGAGAGAGCCGGGCCGACCATGATCGGCAATCAAGATCCCGACTGCTAGTCCCACAGGAAGAGCTAGCAGTCGCATTTCCCCATCGCCTAACCGTGCCAACGATCCAAGCAGACAAGTGTCATTGATGAGCGCCCCAAAGCCGAAGGCGATGGCGCCGATTAGGAGAAAGGCGTTGACGTTCGTCGAGGGTGCAAGGGTCGCGTTCAGCGTCCCAGACCAAGCGAGCGGAATAGCAACGAGGCCCGCCGCTGCAGACGCCGCAACAAATCCGACGAACATTCTTGGTGGGCGTCGTTTCTGCAACTCGTGAGCAGCTACGACCAGACATGTTCCACCTCGGTTTGCGGAATACCCGAACCAGAATGCCAGCATGCATATGAGAAGGTCGAACGCGATGGATTCCAAGGTATCAAGCCTGATTCATTTTCTCGTCAGTCGTTCTTCGAAGGACGCCGGGGTGGCGAGCGGGCTGGCGGCGTTGCGCTTTCAGTAGGTCGTCGCCTCGGGTAGCCGCCCAGATGCCGGAGGCTTGCGAGCTCATTTTTGTTCAACCCGTTTTCGAGAAGCCGCTCGGACAACGCGCCTAGGTCGTTCAGGTCCATGGGTGATAGGGGCGAGACCCACGCCGCGATCACCTGCTCGCGCGCTCTGAGCAAAGCTCTAGTCATCTCCTCACCGGAATTGGTGAGGTGGATGAAACGCGCCCGTCTGTCGACGGTGTGTCGCCGCCGTTCGACCAGATGATCGGTTTCAAGCCTGTCGATCAATCGCACCGTCCCGGCATGGGAAAGCCGAAGCCGGCTAGCTAGGACGCCGATAGGCACCCCAGGCTCAACACTAAGAAGGATCATCAGCGCAGCCGCTGGTCCGCTCGGCGAAAGCGAGGCTGAGGCACTCGCGATGTTGTCAGCCACCGCGAGCGCTAGTGCACCAAAATGATATTTGGCTGCCGCCGGCTCCATCCGTCTACGATATATGCGTGACGCATAGACATCAAGTGTCCGAAGATGTATGACTGCCGCATACATTTCTGGGATTCGGAGATGGTCATGCTCACCGAAGGACTCGGCTCGGATTCCTCGCCTGAGATCGAAAGAGATGCGCCGTCCACTGGCGGCTTAAAATTTCGCGCGCTGCTCGTGCGCTTGAATGGCGGCAGCCACGGAGGGGCGTCATGCCCGATCTGACGCTTGATCTGCGATACCTCAAATACGCGATCCAGGTCGCCGAGGCAGGTAGCTTTCGCCGGGCGGCCGAACGCATTGCGATCTCCCAATCTACCGTGAGCCGTCGGGTGCAGATGCTAGAGCGTCAGCTTGGCGTTTCGCTGTTCGAGCGCACAAGAACAGGTGCCGCGCTAACGCCCGAGGGAGCACGCTTTCTTCAGCACGCGGCTGTAGGAGCGCGATACCTGCGCGAGGCTGCGACGGAGATCCGGTCCACACGAAACCTCAAGACCGGGCTTATCAGATTTGGGATGCTCGAAGCGTTTCCGGCGGGCCCAATCATCGACCTTCTCGCGGACTTTCGACATCAATATCCGACTATCGAGGTGAAGCTCGAGGAAGGCACGTCAGAAGAGAATACATCGCGGGTGCGGCGGGGATTACTGGATGCCGCAATTTGCCTTCGCACAAACAGCAACCGCCAGTTTCACATTCGACGCTTCTGCGATCCCACTTTGTTTGTGGCATTGTCCCAGCGTCACCAGTTGGCGTCGCGAATGCAATTGGCTTGGGAAGACATTTGCGACGAGGTCTTCCTCGTTCGTTCCGACGGTGCCGGACGTGAACTCTCTGACTTGCTCAAGCGCATGGTAGGAGCCGTAGAAGGAGAGGTTCAACTATCCATTCAACAGGTCAGCCGGGAGACACTCCTCACCATGGTCGAGCAGGGCTTCGGTTTGACCATCACGACGTTGGTTCGCCAAACTGACATCGCGTTGGTCCCGCTTTCATCGGCCCGAGCGCCCACGGCTGCTACGATTTCATCCTGCGACAACGACAATCCCGCCCTACCACTGCTGCTGAAATGTCTCGACACCCTCTCAGGGTCGAAGGGGAGGAGTGTTGGCTAATCTTCGGTCTTTTGCGTCGTAGCTCGCCTAGCTTTTGCGAAACCGCGGTCGGTCGCGATGAACCGCTGCAACATAGGAACGATCAACCTAGCCGGATCAACCGCAGGCTGCCCTTGTTCGCGCCCTAACAGATCGGCATAGTCGGCCAAGTCGTGATGAAGAGCAGCAGGCAACTCGACTTGAACTTTGATCGGCTTTTCTTCCGCGATAGGCCCCAGCTTGAGCTTCGACATTATCATCCCCCATATGGTTCGAGCACGAGATCGCGCGTCACGATAACCCGGACAGGGAATCCTGGCCGGACGGTGAGCGTCGGTGGCACATTAAGCTGCCGTCTGACGATCTGCTGACCCGCGTCGTTAAGCGTGTCCTGTCCGCCGTTGCGGATCGCCTGGATCAAGCGATCATCATTGTCCACGGCGAGTTCGGCGCCGACGCTGAGCAGCGTGGAAAGTCCCGCCGCCTTGGCGAGATCCCACCAGTGGTAATCGACGCCGTCCTGCAGGCCGGCGAAACCTTCGGCATCGGCACCGGGCTGGCGCTCGAGCACGATCGAGCGGCCATTCGGAAAGATCAGCCGGTTCCAGACAAGCAGCACACGGCTTTGCCCGAACTGCACGTTGTTGTCGTACTGGCCGATGACGCGCGTGCCCTGGGGCACCAGAAGGATGCGGCCTGTCGGACTATCGTAGATGTTCTCCGTCACCTGGGCGGTGATCTGTCCCGGGAGGTCGGATCGGATGCCGGTTATGAGCGCCGCCGAGATGACTGCGCCGGCCTGAAGGATGTTCGGCGACGCCGGAGCAACGACGCGATCGGGCGCAACCGTCCGGCGATCGGCCGCTGCGTTGAGGAAGGCATTCTGGCGATCCTGCGCGGAGGGTGTGGCCGGCGGCGGCGCGAGGCCGAGGCTCGTCAAATCCGGCGCGGGCGGGAGTGCCGGGACACCTCCCGCCGCAGCGGGCGCCCCCCGGCTTTCCGATCCGGAGAAAAGGCGGCTGGTCCGCGCGGTCTCGATCTCCTGAAGGCGGCGCTGCTCTTCCGGGCTGATGCCGGGATTGGGCGTGGCGATTCCGGGTGTCGGCACCGGCTGTCCGCGATCGTGGGTGCTGAGGATCGGCCGCCCGAGGTCACCGGGAAGTGGCGGACCGAGCTGCGGCACGCCACTGTAATCTCGCGGCAGGCCGGCCAGTCCGTCAGCGGTCGAGCGGTTCTCGGTCGAATAGAGTTCGTCGTTCGGCCGACCGCCGTCGCGTGTCTGAAGCGCGTAGATCAGCGCACCGCCGAGCCCAACGCTGGCGACAAGACCGAGGCCGGCGAGAACCTTCCGCGATAACCGGGTGACGCGGGGCGGTTCGGCGCGCAGGCGCATCGGCGCTGGCCCGACCGGCTCGCCGGTCAAGGGCTGCCCATCGTCGTCGGGCACTTCCTCATTCCGGGGCGGGTTCTCGCTCATGAGGTCGGCCTTCCGTCGGTGCGGACGATCCTGACGCGCTTCTGCTCGCGACCGGAGCCGAAACGCAGTTCGGCGGCGGCGAACAGGCGGTCGACGATCATGTGGTGGCCGCGAACGCGGTAGTTCACCAGCTCGGAGGTATTGCCCTCGGGGCCGACGACGAAGAGCGGCGGCATCTCGCCCTGACCGATGCCGCGCGGAAACTCGATGAAGACCTGGCGGCCGTCATCGAAGGCGCGCAGCGGCCGCCAGGGCGCGCGATCACCCTCGATCGCGTAGCGGAAGTTGACGTTGGCGAGATCGACTCCGCTCGCCACCGGCTGGGCGGCCTGCGCCTCGGCGTTCTGCCGGCGCAGGGCGATGAGCTGGTCCTGCGGATACTGCCAGGAGACCGATGCCATATAGGTCCGCTCGGTCGAGCGCAGCTCCATGTGATAGGTGCGCATGTTGGTGTTGATGACGAGGTTCGTCATCAGGTCGGCCCGCGTCGGCTTCACGAGGATATGGATCTGGCGCGTCGCGCCCGATCCGCTCTCGGTGTCGCCGATGATCCAGCGGACCGTGTCCCCGGCCGCCACCGGACCGGCGCCAACGAGCTGCTCGCCGGGCTGAAGCGCGATGTCGGTGATCTGCCCGACAGCGGTATAGACCTGATAAAGCGCCCCTTGCGTCCAGGGATAGACCTGCATGGAGTTGATGAAGCCGTCGCGCACCGGCTGGACGCGGGCCGCCTCATTGGCCTGATTGACGCGCGCCGTCGGGTTGGTCGGCTCGGGCGCGCGTCGCGTCTCCGGCACACGCTGCAACTGGCCGGGTAGCGGCAGCGGCCTAGGCAGCTCGACCACGGTGACGGGCGCAGGCGGATCGACTGTCTGCACAGCCGGCGCCGCGTTGTCGTAGGAGATCTCGGGCGGTGGGTTCGTGGTGGCGCAGCCGGCGAGCGCGGTCGTCGCCAGCAGGACCATCGGAATTGCGGCTCTGCGGAGAGCTGCGAATACGATTGTGTGTGAAGCCGGATTTCCAGCTTTACGGAAAGACGGCTTCATTGCCCAAGCTCCCGTGACCAGTTGATAGCGTTGACGTAGATGCCGAGCGGGTTCGCCCTGAGCCGGTCGGCATTGCGGGGGATCTGCACGACGATCGTCAGGATCGCGGTCCAGCGCGTGGTTTCGGCGAGCTGGCCGTTCTCGTAGCGGCGCTCGACCCAGGCGACGCGGAAACTGTCGGGCGAGGCACGGATCACGCTCGAGACGTCGACGGCGACTTGCTGGCGACCGACCCGCGTGAACGGGTCGTTCGAGCGCGCATAGTCGTTGAGCGCCATCGCGCCGCGGTCGGTCGTGAAGTCGTAAGCCCGCAACCAGTTCTGTCGCACGATGATCGCGTCGGCAGGAATCGAGCGGACCTGCTCGATAAAGCGCGCCAGGTGGAAGGCGATCTGCGGATCGGTGGGACGATAGTCGGCCTCGGCCGGCGCCACGGCTTGAGCCTGACCGACGCGATCGACCTGCACCACCCACGGCACGATCGTTCCGCGTGCCGACTGCACGACGAGCGCGGTAGCGAAACCGGCGGAGAGGATCAGGGAGCCGAAGGCCATGAGCCGCCAGTTTTTGGCCTGGATGCGAGAGGCGCCGATGCGCTCATCCCAGACCTGCGCGGCGCGCTGATACGGCGTCTCGGGTTCGGCGGCTTTGCCGTAATGGGTGGTGGGTCGTTTGAACATCAGCGATCGCCTTCGGACAGGTTGACGGAGGAGCCGCCGCCGTGGGCGTCGCCGGAGCGGACGGCATGGGCCGTGGCTTGCACGGCATGGGTCATGCGCTGGGAGCGGCGCATCCGCTGCGCCCAGGCGGGCGGTCCGCCG
>NZ_DAMCNG010000013.1:0-29605 GCF_032107865.1 Brevundimonas sp. | reverse complement strand
CATGTTGCACAGGGTCATGCGCCCTTCCATGTCCAGCGATCGCACGGCCTCGCCAGCGTATTCGATGACGTAGCCGGTGCCGCCGCCGAAGCCGATGGCGGCGATGACGGCCAGCGCCACGTCCTTGCCGGACACGCCGGGGCGCAAGCGCCCGTCGACGGTCACCCGCATGGCCTTGGCCCGGCGCTGCAGCAGGCACTGGGTCGCCAGCACATGGCCCACTTCCGACGTGCCGATGCCGAAGGCCAGCGCCCCGAAGGCGCCGTGGGTGGCGGTGTGGCTGTCGCCGCAGACGACGGTCATGCCCGGCTGGGTCAGGCCCAGCTCCGGTCCCATGACGTGAACCACGCCGCGCTGGTCTGAGCGCGCCTGTTCGGTGACATAGGGCAGCTGACCGTCGGGCCCGGCGGGCAGGGGGGGGGTCGAGTGGTCCAGGGTGGCGAAGGTGCGGTCCGGGCGGCGGACCTTCAGCCCGCGCGCCTCGATTTCGGAGAAGGCCTGGGGCGAGGTGACTTCGTGGACCAGGTGCAGGTCCACATACATGACGCCCGGAGTCTCGGTGGTTTCCGGCACGACGACGTGCCGGTCCCACACCTTTTGATACAGGGTCTTAGGCTGGCTCATGCGCGCGCTCCTTCGCCGGGGCGGCGGCCGCCTCGCCGATGGGCTCCAGCCAGCCGAAGCGGTCGGGCGTGGTGCCGTCGAACAGGCCGCGGAAGGCCTTGTTGACCGCCTTGGTCACGGGGCCGGGGCCGCCTGCGCGGGTCATGATGCCGTCGATGGAGCGGACGGGGGTGATCTCGGCCGCCGTGCCGGTCATGAAGACCTCGTCGGCGACATAGAGGGCCTCGCGCGGCAGCACCTGTTCGCGCGCCTCATAGCCCAGGCCGCGCGCCAACTTCATCACGCTGTCGCGGGTGATGCCCTGCAGGATGGAGGCGGCGGCGGGCGGGGTCATCAGCACTCCGTCCTTGACGATGAACAGGTTCTCGCCCGCCCCCTCGGACAACAGGCCGTCGGCGCCCAGGGCGATGCCTTCGCCGAAGCCGCGCACGCGGGCCTCACGCCCGATCAGATAGGAGGACAGATAGTTGCCGCCCGCCTTGGCGCCCGCCGGGACGGTGTTCGGCGCCACGCGGTTCCAGCTGGAGATGCAGGCGTCGACGCCCTTCTCCAGCGCCTCTTCGCCCAGATAGGCGCCCCAGGCGAAGGCCGAGATCATCACATCGCTGCGGATCGTCTCGGCCGAAGGGCTGACGCCCATGCCGCACTCGCCCAGGAAGGCCAGCGGGCGCAGATAGGCCGAGCGCAGGCCTTCGGCCCGGACCACGTCTTTGCAGGCCTGAACCAGCTCGTCCTCACTATAAGGCATGGGGAAGTGGTAGATGCGCGCGCTGTCGAACAGGCGCCGGATATGGTCGGTTAGGCGAAAGCCGCACGGGCCGTTCGGCGTGTCATAGACGCGGATGCCCTCGAACACCGAGGTGCCGTAGTGCAGGGCGTGGCTCATGACGTGAATCTTGGCCTTTTCCCACGCGATCAGTTCGCCGTTGATCCAGATGTTCTTAGCCAGCGGTTGCATAGGTCGTATCCTGTGGTGCGGAGGCCGTGACGGCCGCGATGATGGCGGTCAGTTCCGCGTCATTGATTTCGCCGATCTGGTCGGCGCGTTGCTTGAAGCCGGCGAAGACGTCGGCCAGGCGCTGGCCTTCCAGCACATGGCCCAGGGCCTCGGCCCGCTTGCCGACCGCGTGGCGGCCGGAATGCTTGCCCAGCACGAAGTAGCTGCCCTCGAAACCGACGTCCTCGGGACGCATGATCTCGTAGGTGCGGGCGTCGGCCATCATGCCGTGCTGGTGGATCCCGGCCTCGTGGGCGAAGGCGTTCAGGCCGACGATGGCCTTGTTGCGGGCGATCACCGTCTCGGTCACGTCGCGCAGGGTCTGGGAGGCGCGCACCAGGTGGCGGCTCTCGGCGGCGACGGTCGCCCCATAGCGGTCCGCGCGGGTGCGCAGGGCCATGATGACCTCCTCGATCGAGGCGTTGCCGGCGCGTTCGCCGATGCCGTTGATGGCGCCCTCGATCTGGCGCGCCCCGCCTTCGACCGCGGCCAGAGAGTTGGCGACGGCCAGGCCCAGGTCGTTGTGGCAGTGCGAGGAGAAGATCACGTCCGCGTGGCGCGGGCGGATGATCCCGTCCAGATAGGCGAACCGCTGGCGCGCTTCTTCCGGCGTGGCGTAGCCGACGGTGTCGGGCACGTTCAGCGTCTGGGCGCCCGCGTCGGCGGCGGCCGTCAGCGCCTCGACCAGAAACTCCGGCTCGGTGCGGAAGGCGTCCTCGGCCGAGAACTCCACGTCGTCGAACATGGAGGCGGCGTATTCCACCGTGCGCGAGATGGTGGCCAGCACCTCGTTGGTGCTCATGCGCAGCTTGGCCGAGCGGTGGATCGGGCTGGTCGCCAGGAAGACGTGGCAGCGACGGTGCGATTTCGGCGCCGGAGCCAGGGCGCGGAAGGAGGCGTCGATGTCCTTCTCGTTGGCGCGGGACAGGGAGGCGAAGACCGGTCCCTCGATCTCGCCCGCCACACGACGGATGCACTCCTCGTCGCCCGGCGAGGCGGCGGCGAAGCCCGCCTCGATCACGTCCACGCCCAGGTCGCGCAGGACATGGGCCATTTTCAGCTTGGCCTCGGCCGACATGGAGAAGCCCGGCGCCTGTTCGCCGTCGCGCAGGGTGGTGTCGAAGATGATGACGCGGTTGGGGTCGGACGCCGCGATTTGGGCGGTTCTGGATACGCGTTCTACTCGGGACATCATGCAGCCTCGGACTGGAAGGTTTGGGCCTGGATGCGCGCGACGCCGAACAGGCGATCGATCTGGCGGCCCAGGTTGTCGATGGAGCGGGCGGCGTCGCGCCCGCGAACGGTCAGGGCGATGCGGCGCATCGCGCCCTCCACTTCAGAATCGGGGGCCATGCTCATGCCGTCGATGTGGAAGCCGCGGCGCTCCACAAGGCCGATAAGACGCTGAAGCGAGCCGTCGGCCCGGTCGATCTGGATGTGAATGGTGTCGCTCATGCTCATGCGCCTTCCATCATTTCAGCGTTGCTCTTGCCCGGCGGCACCAGCGGCCAGACGTTTTCCTTGGGGTCGATGACGACGTGGGCCAGACAGGCGCCTTCAGCGGCCAGCAGGCGGGCCAGACCGGCCTCGACCTGATCGCGGCGATCGATGCGGAAGGCCTCGACGCCGAAGGCCTCGGCCACCTTCACGAAGTCCGGATTGTCGGACAGGTCGATCTCGGAATAGTTCTCGGAGAAGAACAGCTCCTGCCACTGGCGCACCAGACCCAGCGATGCGTTGTCCAGCAGGACGATCTTCAGCGGCACGCCGTAGCGGCGCAGGGTCGCCAGCTCCTGGACATTCATCATGAAGCCGCCGTCGCCGGCGATGGTGACGACGACCGCCTCGGGGTCGGCCATCTGGGCGCCCAGACCGGCGGGCAGGCCGAAGCCCATGGCGCCCAGACCGCCCGAGGTGATGTGAGCTTCGGGCCGGGCGAAGCGGCAGTGCTGGGCGGCCCACATCTGATGTTGGCCGACGTCGCAGGCGGCGACGAAGCGGTCGCCCGCCATTTCGGACAACTGCTTCAGTAGGGCGGGGGCGTAGACGCCTTCGCCCGGCGCGTCATAGCGGGCGGCGTGACGCTCGGCCGCCGAGGCGCAGCGGATGACCCACGGGTCGATGGCCAGAGGGGCAGACGCCAAGCGCTCGGTCAGGGCTTCGATGGCCGGGCGGATCTCGCCGCCCACGGCCACGTGGGTCTCGCGCAGCTTGCCGATCTCCGAGGCGTCGGCGTCGAAATGGACCACGCGGGCGTGGGGGGCGAACTCGGCCAGCTTGCCGGTGGCGCGGTCGTCGAAGCGGGCGCCCATGACGATCAGCAGGTCGGACGCCTGAACCGCTTCATTGGCGGCGCGCGTGCCGTGCATCCCCAGCATGCCCAGGAAGCCGGGGGCGTCGGTCGGCACCGTGCCCAGGGCGTTCAGGGTGGCGACGGCGGGGATGCCGGTGGTCTCGGCGAAGGCGCGCAGGGCCTCGGTCGCACGGCCGATCTTCACCCCGCCGCCGATGTAGATCAGCGGGCGCTCAGACGTGCGGATGAAACGCTCGGCCTCGGCGATGGCGTCGGCGTCCGCCTGCGTCGTCTCATTGGGAATGTTGAAGCCGAACGGGGCGGCCGTTTCGGCGAACTGGACGTCCTTGGGCAGGTCGACCAGCACCGGGCCGGGGCGGCCCGAGGCGGCGATGTGAAAAGCCTGTTCGATGGCGGCCGGGATCTCGGCGGGGTCACGAACCAGGATGGAGTGTTTCACGATCGGCAGGGTGACGCCCAGGATGTCGATCTCCTGAAAGGCGTCGGTGCCCATGACCCCTTGGGGGACATTGCCGGTGATGCAGACCATCGGCGCCGAATCCATCATGGCGTTGGCGATGCCGGTGATGAGATTGGTGGCGCCGGGGCCCGACGTCGCCATGCAGACCCCGACCCGGCCGCTCAGGCGCGCATAGGCGTCGGCGGCGAAGGCGGCGGCCTGTTCGTGGCGGACCAGGATGTGCTTCAGCGACGAGCCGGTCAGGGCGTCGTAGATCGGCATGATGGCGCCGCCGGGATAGCCGAACACGACCTCTACGCCCATCCGCTCCAGGCTGGAGACAAGCAGGCGCGCGCCGGTCATGACGGCCGGGGCGGGGGGTGTTTTCAGGGCGGGCGCGGCGGCGCTCATCGGATCAGTCTCTCTTTATATATATATAGGTTCAGGCGGCGGCCTGTTTGGCCGTCTGCAGCCAGGCCATGCGGTCGCGCAGACGGGCGCCGACCTGTTCGATCTGGCTGGCGCGATCCTCGGTCAGCAGGGCCTCGTATTTCGGCTTGCCCGCCTCGTTCTCGGCGATCCATTCGCGCGCGAACTGGCCGCTCTGGATCTCGTCCAGCACGGTCTTCATGCGGGCGCGGGTCTCGTCGGTGATGACGCGCGGGCCAGAGGCGACAGCGCCCCATTTGGCCGTTTCCGAGATGAAGTGGTGCATCTTGGAGATGCCGCCTTCGTAGAACAGGTCCACGATCAGCTTCAGCTCATGTAGGCATTCGAAATAGGCGATCTCGGGCTGGTAGCCGGCCTCGACCAGGGTGTTGAAGCCCTGGATGACCAGCTCCTTGGCGCCGCCGCACAGGACAGCCTGTTCGCCGAACAGGTCGGTCTCCGTCTCTTCGCGGAACGAGGTCTCCAGCAGGCCGCCGGTCGCCCCGCCGATGCCCTTGGCGTAGCCCATGGCGCGATCGCGCGCCTTGCCGGTCGCGTCCTTTTCGATGGCGAACAGGGAGGGGACGCCGCGACCGCGCGCGAACTCGCGGCGGACCAGATCGCCCGGCCCCTTGGGGGCCACCAGGATGACGTCCATGTCGTCGCGCGGGGTGATGCGGTCGTAGATGATCGAGAAGCCGTGCGCGAACAGCAGGGCCGAGCCCGGCTTGGCGTTCGGTTCGATGACGTCGCGATAGATCTCGTTCTGGATCATGTCGGGCGTCAGGATGGCGATGATGTCGGCGTCCTTGACCGCCTCGGCGGGCTCGGCCGTGGCCAGGCCGTCCTCGGTCGCATGCTTCCAGCCCGTACCGCCGTGGCGAACGCCGACGATCACGTCGTGACCCGAATCCTTCAGGTTCTGGGCGTGGGCGCGGCCCTGCGAGCCGTAGCCGATGACGGCGATGCGTTGCCCGGCGATGGCGCCCGGCTTGATGTCTTCATTGGTGTAGATGGTGATGGCCATGGAAGGACGTCCTTAAGAAGCAGCGGTTTCGGTGGAGCGGGCGGCCAGATCGGCGGGGATCTGGGCCGGCGGCGGATTGGGAATGGTCACGGCCCCTTGCGAGGCGGAGGCGACGGCGGCGCGGTATTTCGCGAAAACGCCTTGCGCCGGGCGGATCCGGTTGGGGGCGAAGTCCGCCCGGCGCGCCTCCAGATCGACGAGCACATCGATCCTTCGGTTGGTGACGTCGATGACGATCGGATCGCCATCGCGAATGAGAGCGATGGGGCCGCCCGCCGCCGCCTCGGGCGAGACGTGGCCGGCGACGAAGCCGTAGGAGGCGCCCGAGAAGCGGCCGTCGGTCAGCAGGGCGACGTTTTCGACCTTGCGGCCCTTCAGGGCGGCGGTGACCTGCAGCATCTCGCGCATGCCGGGGCCGCCCTTGGGGCCTTCGTAGCGGATGATGATGACGTCGCCTTCGCCGACCGACCCGTCTTGAACCGCGTGGAAGGCGTCTTCCTCGCAGTCGAAGACGGCGGCGGGGCCTTCAAAGCGGTCGACCTTGTGGCCGGTCAGCTTGATGACGGCGCCTTCCGGCGCGACATCGCCGTAGATGACGGCGTAGGAGCCGCGCGCCATGACCGGGGTCTCGAAGCGGGTCACGACCTGCTGGCCGGGCTGCTCCTCGGCGTCGCCCGCTTCGGCGAACAGGCTGCGGCCCGAGACGGTCGGGACGTTGGCGATCTTGCCCGCCTCGGCCAGACGCTGGGCGACCAGGCGCGTGCCGCCCGCCGCATACAGGTGCGAGGCCAGGAAACGGCCGCCGGGCTTCAGGTCGCAGATGACCGGCGCCTCGACGCAGGCCTGGTGGCAGTCCTCGACGCCGAAATCGACGCCCGCCTCGGCCGCGATGGCGGTCAGGTGCATGACGGCGTTGGTCGATCCGCCCGAGGCCGAGACGGCGATGGCCGCGTTCTTCAGGCTGGCGCGGGTGATGTATTTGCGGGCGGTGTCCCCGGCGAAGACGCGCTCGACGATCAGGCGGCCGCAACGTTCGCCCTCGGCGCCCTTGGCCGGATCGACGGCGGGCACGTCATTGGCGCCCATGGGGCTGATCCCCATCATCGACAGGGCCATGGCCATGGTGTTGGCCGTGAACTGGCCGCCGCAGGCCCCGGCGCCAGGACAGACCGCGCTTTCGACCGCCTTCAGGCCCGCATCGTCCAGCGAACCGGCGGCGTGGGCGCCGATGGCCTCGAAGACTTCCTGGACCGAGACTTCCTTCGTGCCGATGACGCCGGGCAGGATGGTGCCGCCGTAATAGACCAGACCGGGGATATCCATGCGGGCCAGGGCCATGGCTGCGGCGGGAATCGTCTTGTCGCAGCCGACGATGCAGACAACGCCGTCCAGCTGATGCCCCTCGATGGCTAGTTCGATGGAATCGGCGACGACTTCGCGGCTGATCAGCGAAGCCTTCATCCCCGCCGTGCCCATGGAGATGCCGTCGGTGACGACGATGGTGTTGAAGTCGATTGGATAGCCGCCTGCGGCGACGATGCCGGCCCGCACATCCCTGGCCAGACGGTCTAGGTGCATGTTGCACGGCGTGACGGTCGACCAGGTGTTGACGATGCCGATCATCGGCTTGTCGAAATCGGCGTCCTGCATCCCCGCCGCGCGCAGATAGGACCGCGCCGCAGCCCGGTTCGGGCCCTGGGTGACGGCCGCAGAGCGGTTGTTGGGTCGTTTCGTGCTGTCAGAAGGCGTTGTCATCGTGATTTTGGCATTTCTTGCCTGTAGGTGTTGGGCTGGGCACAAGAAAAACCCCGCGTCCGGAGCCGGAGCGGGGTGAATGGGCGAAACTGGCTGGGTTCAGGTCAGGTCGCAGGCATCCACACCGCTTGGCTAAGCGGAATGAGAATTACCGAGAGAAGGAGTACGCCCAGCGACAGCACGCGCAGATCGGCCGCCGCTTGCGCGGGGCTCAGGATCGCAGCGATGGCGGCGCGGTGGGACAAGGACAGACCTTTCGAACTGGCGCTCTTATGCCTCGCCGAATGTTGCGGCGCAACCGTGGATGCGCGATTTATGGAAGAAAGAACCCTGCGGCGGCGTCGCTTTGGGGTCTGGGTGCTAAAAACAGCCGCTCAAATGCGTGTCTGGGATGAAAATTTCACCTTGAGGCCGATTTCACTTTAGCCCTCAAGACGCGCGCGTACGTGAAGGGCGCCGGAAGTAAGGCGCGGACGACTCTGGTTCGTTGAGTTTCTTGAGCTTTTTGTGAAAAGCCTATTGCCAGTCGGAAAGTGGGGACGTATATCGCCGCCTCGCTCGGAGACGGGCTGGCCCGACGGGCTTCGGAGACGGTGTTTTCGGGGTTTTGATTGGGGCAAGGGTTTGAAAAAGCTTCTTGCTTCGGTTGGTTGGATCGGTTAGTTTCCGCGCTTCAATCGAATCGCTGGATTGAGTTGAGGGATAGCCTCTCGGTTTTCCCGGCGGTTTACTGCGGCCTTCGAAGCTTCGGTTTCGGAAAAAGCAGAAAGGCTGAAAAGCCCGGTTGACAAGGAGATCGGCTCTCACTAGATAGCCGCCTCCGCCGCTCCTTCCGGAGCGGTTTCGTGAAAAGAAAGTTCTTTAAAAAGAACTGCTTGACACGGAAAACTGGGGCAGCTAGATAGCCGCCTCCGCCGCGAACCGGCGCTAAACAGTTCAGCCGGTCTTCCGGTTCTGGTCTTTGAAATCGTTGATCTGGAAAGAGAAACGCAGGCGGCGGTGTCCTGGCGAGAGCCCTTCGGGGTTCATCAGTCGACACTGACAACTGCGGTCTTTTTGAAAAGACATACCATGTAACCGGTCTTCGGATCGGTGAACGTGGGATCTCGTCAAGAATACGTAGAACTAAAGCCAAGCGATCTTAGGATCGCAAATGCTTAGGTCAGATAAGTCAACTCAACCTGAGAGTTTGATCCTGGCTCAGAGCGAACGCTGGCGGCAGGCCTAACACATGCAAGTCGAACGGACCCTTCGGGGTTAGTGGCGGACGGGTGAGTAACACGTGGGAACGTGCCTTTAGGTTCGGAATAGCTCCTGGAAACGGGTGGTAATGCCGAATGTGCCCTTCGGGGGAAAGATTTATCGCCTTTAGAGCGGCCCGCGTCTGATTAGCTAGTTGGTGAGGTAACGGCTCACCAAGGCGACGATCAGTAGCTGGTCTGAGAGGATGACCAGCCACACTGGGACTGAGACACGGCCCAGACTCCTACGGGAGGCAGCAGTGGGGAATCTTGCGCAATGGGCGAAAGCCTGACGCAGCCATGCCGCGTGAATGATGAAGGTCTTAGGATTGTAAAATTCTTTCACCGGGGACGATAATGACGGTACCCGGAGAAGAAGCCCCGGCTAACTTCGTGCCAGCAGCCGCGGTAATACGAAGGGGGCTAGCGTTGCTCGGAATTACTGGGCGTAAAGGGCGCGTAGGCGGATCGTTAAGTCAGAGGTGAAATCCCAGGGCTCAACCCTGGAACTGCCTTTGATACTGGCGATCTTGAGTATGAGAGAGGTATGTGGAACTCCGAGTGTAGAGGTGAAATTCGTAGATATTCGGAAGAACACCAGTGGCGAAGGCGACATACTGGCTCATTACTGACGCTGAGGCGCGAAAGCGTGGGGAGCAAACAGGATTAGATACCCTGGTAGTCCACGCCGTAAACGATGAGTGCTAAGTGTTGGAGGGTTTCCGCCCTTCAGTGCTGCAGCTAACGCATTAAGCACTCCGCCTGGGGAGTACGACCGCAAGGTTGAAACTCAAAGGAATTGACGGGGGCCCGCACAAGCGGTGGAGCATGTGGTTTAATTCGAAGCAACGCGAAGAACCTTACCAGGCCTTGACATGCAGAGAACTTTCCAGAGATGGATTGGTGCCTTCGGGAACTCTGACACAGGTGCTGCATGGCTGTCGTCAGCTCGTGTCGTGAGATGTTGGGTTAAGTCCCGCAACGAGCGCAACCCTCGCCATTAGTTGCCATCATTCAGTTGGGAACTCTAATGGGACTGCCGGTGCTAAGCCGGAGGAAGGTGGGGATGACGTCAAGTCCTCATGGCCCTTACAGGGTGGGCTACACACGTGCTACAATGGCTACTACAGAGGGTTAATCCTTAAAAGTAGTCTCAGTTCGGATTGTCCTCTGCAACTCGAGGGCATGAAGTTGGAATCGCTAGTAATCGCGGATCAGCATGCCGCGGTGAATACGTTCCCGGGCCTTGTACACACCGCCCGTCACACCATGGGAGTTGATTGCACCAGAAGTGGTTAGCCTAACCTTTTATGAAGGCGATCACCACGGTGTGGTTGATGACTGGGGTGAAGTCGTAACAAGGTAGCCGTAGGGGAACCTGCGGCTGGATCACCTCCTTTCTAAGGATGCTTCTCCAGTCTCTCACGAGGCTATTGAGGCTCCGCATAGCGAAAGCGGCCTTGGTCGTGAATAGCAACAAATGCGGGGCGCCGCCGTCTCCGTTTCTCTTTCCTCATTTCGTCATCGACACTGCGAACATTCGGTTCGTTGTATTGATGGCGCGATCGCGAGCCTGGGGAATTCCCGGCCTGTCGCACTGCCCTAGGCCCGTAGCTCAGGTGGTTAGAGCGTACGCCTGATAAGCGTAAGGTCGGCAGTTCGAGTCTGCCCGGGCCTACCAGTCCTTTGGTAAGGACGTGCGACGGTCGCCGATGAAGCTCTCCTGGCTAAACTCCTGAAGGGGGCCTTAGCTCAGTTGGTAGAGCGCCTGCTTTGCAAGCAGGATGTCATCGGTTCGAATCCGTTAGGCTCCACCAGGCGCTTCAAGCCCGATGCTTGAGCAACTCGCGATCATATCAAGTTTGCATCCGGTCGCATGATCGGCTGCATTGACATTGTAAAGGAAGAATTTGACCGGCCCCTCATAGGCTTTCAGGTCAGGTTCGAGAAGATATTGTCTGACAAAGTAAAATCAGACGCAGGTCCGGCGGATACCTCTTTCCATCTCCCGGATAAGCCTGCGTATGAGTTTTGCTGAGAAACGATCAAGCGTTGAAGGGCTTCTGACGGATGCCTTGGCGTAGAGAGGCGATGAAAGACGTGGCAAGCTGCGATAAGAACCGGGGAGGCGCTAGCACCCTTTGATCCGGTTATCTCTGAATGGGGAAACCCACCTTTGCAGTCTTCCAACTCTGCTTTTCGGAGCAGCGATTGGATGATTGTTTAAAGGTACAATGAGCTGAATACATAGGCTTCATTGAGCGAACCCGGGGAACTGAAACATCTCAGTACCCGGAGGAAAGGACATCAACCGAGACTCCCGTAGTAGTGGCGAGCGAACCGGGACCAGGCCAGTGCTCTTGTGAAATAAAGTCGAACGGAATGGAAAGTCCGGCCATAGCGGGTGACAGCCCCGTAGACGTCAAACAGCAAGAGACTCGAGTAGGGCGGGACACGTGAAATCCTGTCTGAACATGGGGGGACCACCCTCCAAGCCTAAGTACTCCTCTACGACCGATAGTGAACAAGTACCGTGAGGGAAAGGTGAAAAGCACCCCGACAAGGGGAGTGAAACAGATCCTGAAATCGGAAGCCTACAAGCAGTCGGAGCCGCCAAGCGCGGTGACGGCGTACCTTTTGTATAATGGGTCAGCGACTTCATGTGTCGAGCAAGCTTAAGCCGTTAGGTGTAGGCGCAGCGAAAGCGAGTCTGAATAGGGCGCTAAGTTCGACGTATGACGACCCGAAACCAGGTGATCTATCCATGAGCAGGATGAAGGTAAGGTAACACTTACTGGAGGTCCGAACCCGTGAATGTTGAAAAATTCTGGGATGACTTGTGGATAGGGGTGAAAGGCCAATCAAACCTGGACATAGCTGGTTCTCCGCGAAATCTATTTAGGTAGAGCGTCCGACGAATACCCTGGGGGGTAGAGCACTGGATGGTTGCGGGCTGCGCGAGCGGTACCAATACTAACCAAACTCCGAATACCCAGGAGTACTATCGGGCAGACACACGGCGGGTGCTAACGTCCGTCGTGAAAAGGGAAACAACCCTAACCATCATCTAAGGCCCCCAAGTCATGGCTAAGTGGGAAACGATGTGGGATTGCTTTGACAATCAGGAGGTTGGCTTAGAAGCAGCCATCCTTTAAAGAAAGCGTAACAGCTCACTGATCAAGCGATCCTGCGCGGAAAATGTAACGGGGCTAAAGCCATGCGCCGAAGATATGGGTTTGCAGTTTACTGCAAGCGGTAGCGGAGCGTTCCGTAAGCCTGTGAAGGTCAACTGTGAGGTTGGCTGGAGGTATCGGAAGTGAGAATGCTGACATGAGTAACGATAAACAGTGTGAGAAACACTGTCGCCGAAAGACCAAGGGTTCCTGCGTAAAGCTAATCTGCGCAGGGTTAGTCGGCCCCTAAGGCGAGGCTGAAAAGCGTAGTCGATGGGAAGCAGGTAAATATTCCTGCACCAGCTAGAAGTGACGGATGGCATAAGTCGTCGGGGCTTATTGGATTGTTCCCGGCGGTGGCGTTGTCCCTGGAAATAACTCTAGCAGAGACCGTACCCGAAACCGACACAGGTGGTCAGGTAGAGCATACCAAGGCGCTTGAGAGAACTGTGCTGAAGGAACTCGGCAAATTGCACGCGTAACTTCGGAATAAGCGTGACTCACCCTGGGCAACCAGGACTGAGTGGCACAAGCCAGGGGGTAGCGACTGTTTAGCAAAAACATAGGGCTCTGCGAAGCATCAATGCGACGTATAGGGTCTGACGCCTGCCCGGTGCCTGAAGGTTAAAGGGAGGAGTGAAAGCTCCGAACTGAAGCCCAGGTAAACGGCGGCCGTAACTATAACGGTCCTAAGGTAGCGAAATTCCTTGTCGGGTAAGTTCCGACCTGCACGAATGGCGTAACGACTTCCCCACTGTCTCCAGCACAGGCTCAGTGAAATTGAATTCCCCGTGAAGATGCGGGGTTCCCGCGGTCAGACGGAAAGACCCTATGAACCTTTACTATAGCTTCGCCTTGGCGTTAGCGACCGTATGTGTAGGATAGGTGGGAGGCTATGAAGCCGGGGCGCCAGCTCTGGTGGAGCCATCCTTGAAATACCACCCTTACTGTCGTTGACGTCTAACCGAGGGCCGTTATCCGGTCCCGGGACATGGCGTGGTGGGTAGTTTGACTGGGGCGGTCGCCTCCCAAAGTGTAACGGAGGCGCGCGATGGTTAGCTCAGACCGGTCGGAAATCGGTCGTCGAGTGCAATGGCATAAGCTAGCCTGACTGCGAGACTGACAAGTCGAGCAGAGACGAAAGTCGGCCATAGTGATCCGGTGGTCCCGCGTGGAAGGGCCATCGCTCAACGGATAAAAGGTACTCTAGGGATAACAGGCTGATTTTGCCCAAGAGTCCATATCGACGGCAAAGTTTGGCACCTCGATGTCGGCTCATCACATCCTGGGGCTGGAGCAGGTCCCAAGGGTACGGCTGTTCGCCGTTTAAAGTGGTACGTGAGCTGGGTTCAGAACGTCGTGAGACAGTTTGGTCCCTATCTGCCGTGGGTGTTCGAAGCTTGAGAGGATCTGTCCCTAGTACGAGAGGACCGGGATGGACATACCTCTGGTGGACCTGTCATGGCGCCAGCCGTGCAGCAGGGTAGCTAAGTATGGAATAGATAACCGCTGAAAGCATCTAAGCGGGAAACTAACCTCAAAACAAGGCTTCGCTGAGGATCGTGGAAGACTACCACGTTGATAGGCCAGGTGTGGAAGCGCGGTGACGTGTGAAGCTTACTGGTACTAATAATCCGATCGGCTTGATCGTTTCTCAGCAAAACTCATTCGATCTTACTTGTCGAAATCATAGACAATATCTTCTCATTCATGTGTGTCGGGTTGACCTGGTGGCTCTGTCGGAGGTTCCCCACCCGATCCCATTCCGAACTCGGTCGTTAAGACCTCCAGAGCCGATGGTACTTCGTCTTAAGGCGCGGGAGAGTAGGTCGCCGCCGGGTCTACCCGACACACATGAATGACTTCTCGATCCTTCTTCCTTTACTCACCGCCTTGCCGCGGGATGGAGCAGCCCGGTAGCTCGTCAGGCTCATAACCTGAAGGTCGTAGGTTCAAATCCTACTCCCGCACCCAGTGATACCCCACAGGCACCCCCTGTGGGGTTTTCTGCTTTCTAGGCCTGACCCAGCGCCAGCAGCGCCGCCAGGCTGCCGTGGACCTCCAACTGGAACTTGCCCAGGCCCGCTACCGGGATGAAATCCACCCGGTCGATCAGTTTGCGCAGTTCCGCCCGCACTTCCTCGCCGTCCTCGCCCTCGATGGCCTGGTGCAGGTTTTCCGCCAGCCGTCGATAGGCTTCGGCGGCGCCGGGGTGCAACTGGATCACTGAGGGGGCGGCGTCGGCCGCCAGTCGGGCCTGGATCTCGCTCCGACGGGTCTTCAGCGGGGCGCTGATCGTCTTCAGTTCGTCCGTCTCGATCGCGCCGTCCAGGCACATGGCCTGCGCGCGCTTCAGTTTGCGCTCGATCTCCGACAGTTCGCGTTCCAGCGGCGCCCGTTCGACCTGAAGCGCGCGGCGCTCCGCGTCCGCCGCGGCGTGAAAGGCTCTGACGGCCTCCGCGATGGCTTCCGGCGACAGCAGGTGGGTCTTGATGCCGGTGAGGACGCGCTTCTCCACTGTCGCGGCGGCGATGATCTTGCCATTGGTGCAGGTGCCGCGTTCACGGTGGCCGCTGCAGTTATACTTGCTGCCGTTCAGGGTCATGCTGAATCCGCACTGCTTGCATTTCATCAGGCCGGACAGAAGGCGTTTCGGCTTGCGGCCCTGGGCGGCGGGCAGGGCGGACAGTTCCGCTTTGCGGCTCTGCACCCGCGCCCAGAGTTCATCATCAATGATGCGCAGTTCCGGAACGGGCTGGCGGATCCAGTTCTCCGGCGGATTCAGGACCGATGAGCGGCGTCCGGTGTCGGGGTTTTTGCGGTAGCGACGCCGATTGAACACCCGCACGCCTATATAGAGTTCCTGGTGCAGGATGCCGTCGCCGGTGCGGCGGTCGCCGTGGATGGTTGACGGCGTCCATGTTCCGCCTCGCGGTCCGGGCTCGCCTGCCGCGTTCAGGCTGTGGGCGATGGCGCGAGGCGATTCCTTGTCGGCATAACGCGCGAAGATCGAATGGATCACGCCGGCCTGATGGAGGTTGGGCTGAAGTTCGCCCTTGCCGATGATGTCGTAGCCATAGCAACGGCCGCCGCCAGAGAAGCCCGCGTTCACCCGTGCGACAAGGCCTCGGCGCGTCTTCACCGCCAGGTCGTGCAGGAAGAGTTCGTTCATCGTGCCCTTCAGCCCGATGTGAATCCTGTCGATTGGGCCTTCAGTCAGGGTCTTCAGGACGGCGCCGGCGTAAAGCAGGCGCTTATAGATGTGGGCGATGTCCTCCTGGTCGCGCGAAAGTCGGTCGAGCGCTTCGGCCATGACGTCGCTGACTTCGCCGCGCTCCACGGCGGCGAGGAGCGCGCGCAATCCGGGGCGGTTGGCGATCGCGCTGCCGGAAACTGCCTCGTCCGTAAACACGAGGACGTCTGTGACGCGCTCGGCGCGGCTGGCCTCGCGCAGAAGCGCGATCTGATCGGCGGTCGATCGCGCGTTTTGCAGGTCAGTGGAGTGGCGGCCGTAGAGGGCGCGTTTCTTAGGTGGAAGAACCAAGGGAAATCCGGTTTGAAGTTTTCTGCAAAAAGGGGGTTGACGGGGCCTGTCGTGGTGCCTTATATAAACAGATAAGGCGTATTGTGTTTATCGCTTGATATTGTTGGCTGCGTAGCGCACCCTGCGGGAACTTTCAACCCCGTGGAGTGCTTATGCGCGTCGCCCATTGGGGCTTGGCTGGCGCCGATGCCCCGGAACATAAAGAATATTCCGTCCGGCTGATGGGCGGTGAGGCGCTGCGGATGCGTCTGGAGGCTGTGGATCTGTCCGCGGTCAGCGAGCAGTTGCGTCGCGAGCGGGCCCTGGTCGGGCACCTCATCATCGAAGAGGACGGCTATCCGTTGATCGTCGAGGCGCTTGTGCCCAGCCATCGCATTCAGCTGGTGCTCGCTCATGACGGCTGACGCCAACGTCATCCGCCTGTCGCCGCGGCCGGACCGCCGTAGGCCGGCGCGGCCGTTGATCCCTCCCTGGATTGGCGACGCGTCGACGGTGCCCTGCGAAGCGGCCGTCTCGCTCCTCCTGCCGACGATCCGCGCCCTGGCGCGGCTGGCGCGTCAGCGCGCCGTGCCCGCGGTCGGCGACTGAACCGCGGCCGCGTTCAGCGGCCGACCACCCCCAACAATCCGGCACGTCGTCATTCGCGCTCTCACGCGAAGCCGATGACGTGCGCCCCGAAATCCAACTGCCTGTCGTCGCCTCGCCACGCTCAACGGCGGTGCCCCCTACTGGAAATACAAATGACCGAGAATCCCGCTTCCCCCGCTGAGCAGCCTGCAGAACCCACTCAAGAGGCCGGCGTCCGCACGCAGATAATTTGCGATGGCGTGGTCTACGACATGATCCTGGAAGTCGATCCTAATGATCCGGATCACTTCCACATGCGTCGCGTCCAGCCGGAGACTGAGTGATGGCGATCCAATCCATCGACCATTCCGAGGCGACGAATCCTTCGCCGTCGAATGACGATTGCGTCCAACCGGTTTTGCCGCTGGCGGCGACCTTGGATGATGAGCTCTGGCGTCGCGCCGAGGCCCGCCGGGAGGCGTCGATGCTTACCGAGGCAACCGATGAGGAGCGCTTGTTGATGCCTTTGGCGCTCAGCTTGGCGCGACTCCTCGCCCAGCGAGATGCAAGGGCGAGAGGATAAGACTATGGGTCTGTTTGATAGCCAGGGGGAGACTGCTCCCCAATCGCTACCGAGCGGGCGTCATCCCAAGTCTTAAGCGTTCCTGGTTCTAAGCGGTCATTTGGAAAAGAGGCTAGTTTGCGCATGGCGGCGATAGACAGGAAGGCTTGCGACTAGACGGGGGAACCCGCCAGAGGCCTGCGCTTTGGGCCGGTATGGTTTCCGGTATCCATTTCGGCCCCATAGCCGCAAACGCCGTCCATCTGTGCGTGGACATGCAAAGACTATTCGCGGAGGACACGGCATGGCGCACGCCGTGGATGGCGCGTGTCCTGCCAGTCGTCGTGCGTCTGTGCGAGCGCAAGGCCGAACGCACCTGTTTCACCCGGTTCATCCCCGCCCGTTCGCCGAGAGAGGGGGAGGGGACGTGGAGGCGGTACTGGCGGCGATGGGCGTCGATGACGCTTGAGAATCTGGGTGAAGAACGTGTGGAGCTTCTGCCCGAACTGCAGGTCTTCACCCCGCCCGCCAGGGTGTTGGACAAGTCCCGCTATTCCCCCTGGCTCAACACGGGTCTGGCGTCGGCTCTGATGGCCAGCCGGGTCGACACCCTGGTGGTGACGGGCGCCGAGACCGATATGTGCGTGCTGGCGACTGTCCTCGGCGCCGTGGATATGGGCTTTCGCGTGGTGGTGGTTTCGGACGCCCTGTGCAGTTCCTCGGACCAGTCGCACGACGCCTTGTTGGCTCTCTATCATGACCGCTTCGGCCAGCAGATCGAGACGGCGGAGTGCGACGAGGTGCTCGAGATGTGGGCCTAGGAAGGTTCGCTCAGCAGTCGCGATAGCCTTGAATCGAAACTCTGGGCGTTTGGATCCGGCAGACAGGTCGTGATGGTTCCGGATTCATAAAGCTCAATCACGCGCGGATGGACATAGGACGCCCGACAGACCGTCGGCGTGTTGCCCAGCAGGCTCGCGACCGCCTTCATGCAGGTCGAGATGTTTTGCCGCGCCTCGGTCTGGGACGTGGGCGGGGCCATTTCGTAGAAGGCGCGGGCGGCGGCGACGGTGGCCGCCCAGGTGCGGAAGTCCTTGGCGGAGAACTGATCGCCCATGGCCTCGCGGATATAGGCGTTCACGTCGTCTGAACTGATCGCCCACAGCTCGCCCTCTGCGTCGCGGTATTTGAACAGATGCTGGCCCGGGAGGCCTTCCAGGCCGCGCATGACGCGCGCCAGTCGACGGTCGCTGACCTTGACCCGGTGTTCTTTGCCGCTCTTGCCCCTGAACTCGAAGGTCAGGGCCGAGCCGTCGACCTCCAAGTGCCGCTTGCGCAGGGTCGTCAGGCCGAAACTACGATTCTGGCGGGTATAGGCGGCGTTGCCGACGCGGATGAGGGTGATTTCCAGCAAACGAACCGCCGAGGCCAGCACCTTTTCCTTGCACGGCCCGCGTCGCGAAAGGTCGTTCTCCACTCGGTCATGCAGTCGCGGCAGGCGTCGGGCGAAATCTGGCAAACGCGCAAATTTGTGCGAGGCGGCGCGGGCCGTCCAGTCGGCATGATAGCGGTACTGCTTGCGACCGCGCGTATCGCGCCCAGTCGCCTGGATATGGCCGTTTGGGTCGGGACAAATCCAGACGTCCTGCCACGCCGGCGGAATGGCTAGGGCGTCGATCCGCATCAGGATGCTCCGCTCACGGATCAGGCGCCCCTTTGGATCACGATAGCAAAAACCTCTCCCGATCCGGCGGCGCGTAAGGCCTGGGCTCTCGTTGCTGGACCAGACGAGTCCGCCGGAAGGCGGCGGATTGATCACGTTTGTCGACATCGTCACGGCCCTTGCTGGGTCTAAGTCTAGGCAACGCCAGGCCCTGCCTCCGGCTCCCTTTTGCGCGCGGCCGTGCTCTCAGTTCATCGCGCCGCACCGGCATGAAAGGTCGGAGAGACTTCCCGCGTCCAGAATCGACGCCTTGCCGCGGCTGAAGCGCACCGCGCCCATCGCTTGCAGGTTGCTGGCGGCGGCGTTGATGCTGGTTCTCTGGACGCCGAGCATGGCGGCTAGCTGGGCCTGCTTCAGGCGAAGCGGCGCACCGTTGCCGCCATGGTGCAGACGAAGCAGCCACTTGGCCAGACGCTCCGACACGCGATGGGAGGCGTTGCAGGCGGCTTCCTGTTCCAGAAGCGTCAGGCGTTGAACCGCCTGAAGGGCGATGAAGCGCGATAGCCAATCATAACCGAGCGCCTCGCGGGCGGCCGCGGCGGGAACGCGGAACAGCCGAACATCCAGCAGCGGCCGCACGTCGGCGCGGCTGCCGCTAGAGCCCAGAGCGTGATCCCAACCGTAGACGGCGCCCGATACGATAGGCGCGACACAGACTTCACTTCCGGTTGGAAAGGCGCCGAGAACCCCGGACAGGACGAACCAGAGATGCTCCCTGTCCAGAGGAGGCTGCGCGTCGCCTGGGAGATCAACCTCTGTTCCCTCGGCGGTCAGGCGCTGCTGGGCATCCGGCGGCAGGACGCGATAGACCGGGTGATCACGGATGCTGGGCCGGGGGCGGCCGTGAGGTGGGGCGGACGGGGATAGAATGACGGCGGAATCTGCAGGCATGGGGCCTCCTGACCAGAAGCCCTGCCATGGCTGCCGCAGATCGCCACTCACATGGGTTAGTCGCGGCGGGGCGGCGCATCCGCGACATCGTCGGCGATGCTGAGGCCTGCGGCCAAGGCCAGGCCCTGCAGGTCGGGCAGGACGGCCCGTCCCGTCCGGTAGTCGACTAGGCCTGCTCGCCGAAGTTGCTGCAGCGTCCGGTTCATGTGCACGGCGCTGAGGCCCAGGATGTCTGCGAGCATGTCCTGGGTGAGAGGCAGGTGAAGGACGCCGGGTTCGGCTGCGCCGAGACGGCTTTGCCGCTCGTACAGCTCCAACAGAAGGTGCGCCGTTCGCTCATAGGCGCTGAGCCGACCCAGCCGAATGACATGCCGCGCCAGCCGCAGGCGCTCTGCCGAACGAAAATGCCGCCAGGCTTCCAGAAGACGCGGGCTGACGTCTACGCCTTCGGAAATCGCCGCCCACAGCAGGGAGGCGTCAAGGGTGGAGGCGTCGGTCAGGGCCCAGACCGCCATGTCTGCGTCCACGACGTCGGCGGCCAGGATGACGTCGCCGGGCAGGCTGAGACCGACGATCTGGCGACGGCCGTCTTCCAGCATGGCGCCGCGGGCGATCCAGCCGCGCGCCACCACACGGGCGTCTTTGCGTTCCGGATGAAGGGAAACGGCGCCGCCGGGCGGGTGAACCATAGCAGGACCGTGAAACCAGCTACGGATGCATTCGATGTCGCCAGGCGACAGCACGGCGAAGCTGAACAGCATCCGTTCCAGCGACGCCGCGGCTATGTCTACATCATCTTGATAAGACTGATTCTTCATCCCTCTGACCAACAGCACGGCCGAGGGTGTTTCGTTCTTTACATAGGTTAGTCCAAGGGCTTGACGGTGATGCTTGCGGCGCCGGGAGTGGAAGCCGTCAGGCGCGGTAATAGGAATCTGAGCAGAGGGTGCGCAGTTGGCGCCACGTGGCCTTGCCCTCGAGCTGGAAAAGTTCGGCCTGGGTATAACGATCCGAGATCAAGGCCTTGCGGACTTCGCTGGGTATGCGGAAGCGGCCGCTGCGCGCGAGTTCGAAGGCTCGCTCAATGACTGGTGTTCTGTTCATGATACAAACTCCCCTGTTACGGGAAGGCAATGCGGTTGCGCCCTGTGGGTTCATTGTGTCGCCTTTGAGGCGCTGTGGAACCTCGGCTGTTCGAGCCGATGGCAACATTCGCGAAGATCCGGCGTTGTGGTCGCGCCAAGCCTCAGGGAGCCGCAATGCACGACCACAGCCGTTTGCTGGAAAACAAGCTGCAACGACGCGACGTCATTACTGATGGCGAAAGGCAGGCGCTCAGGAGCGTGCTGACCCATGTCGTGTTGAAGCCCGCCGGCAGCGACATCGTCACTCAGGATGCGTTGGTTGATCATTCCAGCCTCGTCATCGACGGCTTCTGCGCGCGCTATCGCGATCTGAGCGACGGACGGCGGCAGTATACCCAGATCAACCTGCCCGGAGACTTCATCGACCTGCACGGCTTTGTTCTGAAGCGCGTCGACCATGGCGTGCGTGCGCTGTCCGACTGTCTCATCGCCGAGGCGCCGCATGAACGCTTGCGCAAACTGACGGAAGAGCACCCGCATTTGACGCGCTTGTTATGGTTGGAGACGGTGGTGGACGCCGCCATGCACCGTGAATGGCTGCTGGCGCTAGGTCGACAGGAGGCGCTGGAGCGGACCGCCCTGTTGGTTTGTGAAATCTACGCGCGCCTGGAAGCCGTGGGCCTGGCGCGCGACGGCGTCTTTCGTTTTCCCATTATCCAGGCGGAGATTGCGGATCTGCTCGGCATGTCCGCCGTGCATGTGAACCGCACGCTGAAGGTCATGCGCGAGGCGGGGTGGCTGGAGTGGACCGGATCGGAAGTTCGTATTCTCGCGTGGGATCGTCTGGCGAGCGCGGCCGAGTTCAATCCCTCCTATCTGCGGCTGGAGCGACTGCCGGTTTAGCGCAGGGTTACGGCCCCGCCGCTGATCAGGCGGCAGGGCCGGATGGAGCTCAGGCGGCGGGCTGCAACGCCTCGGCGTTGATTGCGGCGTCGGCGATGGCCGTCAGATCCTCGTCCGTCTGGCTTTCCTCCTGAAGGGTCTCGTCCAGCAGTTTGACGGCGTCCTTCAGTCCCATCACCTCGGCCCAGCGCTTGAGCGTGCCATAGCGGGTGATCTCATAATGTTCGACCGCCTGGGCGGCGGCCAGCAGACCGGCGTCGAGCGCTGCCGTGTCCTTGTACTCCTCGGCGATTTCGTCGCCTTCGGCCAGGATGCCTTCGATGGCGTCGCAGGTCTTGCCGCGCGCGGGCTTGCCGATGATCTCGAACACCTGCTGCAGGCGTTCGATCTGGCCTTCAGTCTGCTCGCGGTGCTTTTCGAAGGCCGCCTTGAGGTCGGGCGACTGGGCGGCGCGCGCCATTTTCGGCAGGGACTTCAGGATCTTACGCTCGGCGTAATAGATGTCGCGCAAGGTGTCGTGGAAGAGGGTTTGCAGCGTTTTCTCGGGCATGGGGCTCTCCTGAAAAAGAATGGGGAGCCTGCGAAGCGGCGGGCGCACAAGCGCGTTCCTAGTGTTCGGATATGGACAGGGCTGAGCGCCACGGAACGCACAGGTCCACGAACTCTTCTGCCGATTTCAGAGTGTTGGAGCGCGACATGAAGAAGTACGCCTATGGCTGGATCACTCTGGCCTTCTTCACCATTTCCATCGTCTTGCATTGGGGCTTTGGTTGGGCCGCCTATGTGAACGAGGCCCGCGACCACGGACAGGCGGCGCAACTGACGCCCTATCTGGTGGAGATGGGGCGGGACACCTTCGAGAACTGGCAGTCCGAGTTCCTGCAACTGATCTGGCAGGTCGTGGGGCTGGCCTACTTTCTCTATGTCGGCTCGCCGTCGTCCAAGGAGAACGACGACCGGATGGAGGCCAAGATCGACGCTCTGCTGGAATTGGTCGATCACGAACGCGGCGCGGCGCTGATTGAGGAGATCGACGCCAGCCATCTGCGTCGTCACGGCCACGCGAGCATTCATCTGGACCCGCCTTATGCAGTGCGGAAGCCCACTGCCGAATAGGAAGAAGGGGCGGATTGTCGTCCGCCCCTGATAGCGTCGTGCACCAAGGCCCAGCGTCAGCGGCCCAAGCTGGCTTGCAACTGCTTGGCCCGCTCAAGATGGGCTTCGATCTTGGGCAGGACGTTGCGCGCATGTTCCGCCAAGGCGGGAACGTCCGCCTTGTCGGAGAAGCCGCGGTGAAGGGTGACGGCCTCCTCATGGGCGGCGACCTGTTGATCGACGTAGATCTTATCGAAGTCCGCAGTCGAGGCTGAGCGCAGGTTGTCGATCAGGCCCTTGCGGCGTTGGTCGAGCTCGGTCGGCAAGGTCGTGTCAGGCGCAGCCTGTCCGGCGGCGGCCCTCAGGGCGGCGGAGGCGGCTGTGTGGTCGGTCTTGATCATCTGGGCCAGTTCTTTGACCTGGGCGTTCTTCGATCGCTCCATGGCGATGTCGGCGGCCTGGATCTCGTACATGTCGCCCATGGCGGCGTTGGGCACATAGGCGCTGACCATATTGGCGCCCATGGTCGCGGCCGAGGTCTGACCGACCGGTTCGGAAACGGCGTCCTGCGCCTTGTCGACGGCCTCGGAACCTTGCTGCTGGTTGCAGGCGGCGAGGGTGAGGGCGGCGGCCGATACAGCCAGAACGGCGACGGTTTGCTTCATCATCATTTGAACTCCTTGGGTAAGATCAGGGCTTGGCGGCCACGCCAGGGGTGACGGGCGCGAGTTCTCGCGCCTGGGTCTGAGGCGGAGGCGCATCGACCTGCTGCAGGCCGTCGTCCGGCGTTTCGCGGATTGATAGGATGGCCTCCTGCGCGCGCATCAGGGGCGCGGCGGCGTCGGCGGCCTGGACATCGGTGGGCGAAGCGACCCGCAGGCGTCGCTGAGGGCCGCTGTCGCTGCCGACCACGACTTCATAGAAACGCATGTCGGCCTCCCAGGGTGAGGGGGCGCGGTGGGCGACGAGGGCGATCGGTCATGTCTTTTTTCCTCCCTGTGACAGGAAGTTAAGCGGCGGGGCGCGGGGGTGTTCCAAACGCTCAAGCCTGAACACGCCGTCACATGACACGCTCCAGCGGCGCCTCGGCTCCCGTCATTCGTGGATCGGGAACCTTGGTTTCGGTGCGGAAAAAGCCGGTCGCCGCCGCGGCCAGATAGACGATGAACAACAGGACCAAGAGGACGCCGACAAGGATCAGCAGCCGTCTGGGGCGTCGCAGGATCGGGGGCTTTTCCTTGTTCGCGAGAGGCAAGGGCGAACTCCTTTCGTACTGGAAGGAGAAGGAAGAGGAGCGGGGCCTGTTCCATACGGCCCCGGTCGGCTCTCTATTTCTGGCGCGGCGGTTCGTGGGCTGGCTCAGCGGGCTTTGAGGCGTCGTTGCGCCGGGCCAGAACAGCCCTCGCCAGCTCTTCCGCCGCCAGCCTCACCTCATCCTGAACGGCCCGGTCGCGGTCGAGGGCGTCGTGGCTGGTGGCGTAGGGCTCCCAATAGCCGATGTAGCGGTCGATCTCCGCGTCGGCGCCGGCGGGCGACAGCTTCATCGAGACCAGCCAGTCGGACAGGGAGCGGCGCACGTTTTCCGCGCCTTCTACATCGCCATGGACGACCAGGGCGAAACGCCGACCCGCCAGGTGACGGGGATAGGGCCAGTCGGCCAGCTCAAGCGCCTTGGCCAGGGCGACGGTCTTGCCGTGTGTCGTCGTAGGATCTGGATTGCCGCCGTCGGCGCAGACCAGCCGGTCCATCATCAGCTTGAAAGGGCTGGAGGCGTGATACCAGTTGACCGGGGTGACGATCAGAACGCCGTGCGCGCGGACCCACATTGGATAGATGTCATTCATCCAGTCGTGGACCTGGCCCAGGCTGTAGTTGGGATAGCAGCTGCACGGCCAATGGCAGAGGGCCGCTGCGGTGGAGAAGCAGGCCTTGCAGGGATGAATTTCCCGGCCGTATTCCGACGCCAACCGCGATAGGTCGAGGATTTCTGCCGCCATGCCCGCGCGCCTCTCAACCACCTCGCCGGCGATCTGGACCAGCCGCCAACTCTTGGACATTTCGCCGGGGCAGGTGTGCTCGGAACGGCTGGAGGCGTTGATGATCAGGATGCGCGAGGGCCCGGCGGCGTCGTCATGCTGCGCCTCGGCAGCGCGGAGGGCCGCGTGAGCGTCCAGCCAGTCCAGCGCCAGCTCATAGTCCGGCTCGGCGAAGCTCGAACCGGCGGGGCGCGTCAGCGGCGATTTCCGACCCCCGATGTAGCCGTCCCAGGCTGCGGCGGCCAGGCGGTCGATCTCATCGCGCAGAGGATCGAAGGCGGGGTCCGCGAACCGGCTGCGGAAGCGGGTTTCAAAGGTTGTGCGGTCCAGTTCTGGGCTGGGCATGCCCTTGCGCGGCTCAGGGACGGCTAGAGCTTGGGGAACGGGATCTGGCATGCGGCTTCTCCGGCTCGGGTGCGTCGGAAACGTCGCGGCTGAACACGACGTTCCGCCGCAGTAGGGGAACGCGCGGACAGGGGGCGACTTAGGAAGGCATGCCCTTCAAACGTCTACAGGAGCCGTCATGTCCGACCGCCTGACAATGCAGGATCCTCGCCATCAGTATCCGCGTCCGCCGTTTCCACGGCAGCCCCAGCCGGCGCCTGGTCTGGTCGCGAAGATGGAGCCCAAGCCCGATCATGGAGAGGAAAGCTATCGGGGCCATGGGCGGTTGAAGGGGCGCCGCGCCCTGATAACCGGGGGCGATTCCGGCATCGGTCGCGCGATCTCTGTCGCCTACGCCCGCGAAGGCGCCGATGTCGCGATTTCCTATCTTCCCTCAGAGGAGGCAGACGCGCGCGAGGTGATCGCCCTGATCGAGGCCGAAGGCGTCAAGGCGCTGGCCTTGCCCGGCGACGTGCGTGACGAGGCGTGGAATGCGACCATGGTGGCGCGCACGCTCGAGGCCTTCGGCGGTCTGGACATCCTGGTCGTCAACGCGGGCCGACAGCAGTTTCGCGAGGACGTGGGTGAAGTCTCGACCGAGGGTTTCGACGCCACGCTGAAGACCAACCTCTACGCCCTGCACTGGCTGTGTCAGGCGGCGACGCCGCATCTGCCGCCGGGCGCGGCGGTCATCACCACGGCTTCGATCCAGGCCTATGAGCCGTCGGACATCCTGTTGGACTACGCCACCACCAAGGGCGGGATCGTCACCTACACCAAGGCTCTGGCGAAGCAGTTGATCGAGAAGGGCGTGCGGGTGAACGCCGTGGCGCCGGGCCCCTTCTGGACGGTTCTGCAGCCCAGCGGCGGCCAGCCGCAGGAGAAGGTCGAGAAATTCGGCGCTCACAGCGCCTTCGGACGTCCGGGTCAGCCGGTCGAGATCGCGCCGGTCTACGTGCTGCTGGCCTCGCAGGAGGCGAGCTTCGTCACGGGCGAGGTCTGGGGCGTCACCGGCGGCGCCGGGATCGCCTGAGCTTTCAGACCTCGAACACGCGATAGGGCGTATCGCCCATCGTCCGCAGCACGGGTAGGGCGACATTGTAGACCGGGACGCCGCGCGCCGTGCGGCCTTCCGGCGCGCCGCGATGCGCATGGCCGTGCAGCACCAGCTTGACGTTCTCATAGCGATCGACGACCTCGGCCAGGCGCGATGAGCCGAGGAAGGCGTGGATTTCCGGCGGCTCGCCGATCACCGTATCCACCACCGGGGCGTAGTGGAGCAGAACCACGCTCCGCTCGGTCCGCAGCGTTCGGATCGAATTTTCGATGAGATTGGCGTCCTCAACCGCCTCATTGACGAAGGTCTTGATCGAGGCCTCGCCGAAGGAGCTGAGCATGTAGCGGCCGAAGCCGCCGACGAAGCCCTTGCCTCCGGCGAAGCCGACGCCGTCGATCTCATAGGCCTCGCCGGTCAGCATCTTGACCCCGGCCTCGGTCAGCATGCGGATGACTTCCTGCGGTTGGCCGCACTCATGCTCGTGATTGCCGAGCACGCCGACCATGGGGATGCGGCAGGCGCGCAGATCTTCCAGCAGGTTCTCCACCTCGACCGTCTTGCCGAAATTGACCAGGTCGCCGCACAGGCACAGCACGTCCGCGTCTTCATGCACCCGGTCGAACAGGTCGCGATAGGCGCGATGCGACGTCTCGCCGACATGCAGGTCGCCGACGGCGGCGACGCGCAGCTTCTTCTTCGGTCCGGCTTCCATGCCCGGTTGAGGCGTCTGGCCTTCAGCGGCGGAGGCAGCAGTTTCAGGCGACGGGGTCATGGCGTTCCTCCAGGCCCTTGCCCACCACGTCGCCGAAGCCCCATTCGGAGATGTCGGCGATGTAGTCGCGCGGGCTGAACAGACGGCCCCGGCACACCTTCACGCGCGGCGCCGGCAGATCGACCTGGGCCTGCAGGCGGCCGATCAGTTCGGTCATCAGCCAGGCGGGCACCAGGCCGCGCTCGGTCGGATAGGCGAAGCGGAAGTTGAGCAGATGCGCCATCAGCACCTCCCAATAGAGATCCATCTGATCCAGCAGCGACTTCCAGTCGATGGCGTCGGCCTGCTTCAGGATGACGTGGTTCACATCGGCGCCGTCGTAGCGATAGCGGTCCTGGATGAAGGCCTTGGACAGGATCAGGGCGGTCGGCGGCGTGATCGTCACCTCATGCCCGTAGACGGTGATGCGATCCGGCCCGAACCAGCTGTCGGACACGGCGATGGTGCCGTTCGACATGGCGAAGATGACGTCGAAGAAATGCCTGTCGTCCTGCCAGACCTTGGCGATCCAGCGCTCGTCCTCGACGTCGGTGCGATAGCCGCGCGCCTGGAAGAAGGCCAGAATCCGGGGGTAGTCGCCGGGCTTGCAGAAGACGTCCAGATCCTTGGTAGGACGACGGATGCCCGTATAGGCCGTGACGGCGTAGGTGCCCGACAGCAGGAAGGGCACGCCGGACTCCTTCAGCAGACGCAGGGCCTCCTCATAGAAGGCGCGAGCCTCGGGCGGCGGTTCGAAGGCGGGATCGGCGACCGTGTCGGACATGGGATCAAGTTCCTGAACAGGGCAGGGAAACGGCGTGCGGAGAAACGCGGTTCCGTTCCTGTGCGCGACCGGACGCCGGTGAACCGTCACGGCGTGGAGGCGTTGGCCCAGGATGGTCGACGTCGCCTGGACACCCTATTGCGGGCCTGCGCCCGATCCCGCCGAGGCGCTCGGGCGCTGGAACGGCGATCTGATCCTGTTGTCTGTCATGGCGGCGGCGACGACGGCCGGATTGATCCTGCTGCGCGAACAGCAGAGGAGACGCTTCAGCGCGGCGGTGGCGGTGCTGGCGGTCGGCTTCATCTCGCCGCTGTGCGCCTTGAGCTCCGCCCTGTTCATGGCGCGGACCCTGCATCACCTGCTGTTGGTTTTGGCGGCGGCGCCCCTGCTGGCCTTGTGCCTGCCTCGGTTGAAACCGCCGCGTCTGGCGGCGGCGACGGCGGTGCAGGCGGTGGTCTTTTGGGCCTGGCACGCGCCGGAGCCCTACGCTCAGGCTCTGTCGCATGACGGAATCTATTGGCTGATGCAGATCAGCATCCTGGGAAGCGCCGTCTGGTTCTGGGCGGCGGTTCGCAGCGCAAGGGGGCATGCGGCCGTCGCGGCCCTGCTGGCGGCTATGCTGTTGATGGGGCTTCTGGGCGCCTTGATCGTGTTCGCGGGCCAGCCGCTCTATGCGCCGCATTTCGCCAGCACCATGGCCTGGAACATGACGCCGCTGGAGGACCAGCAGGCGGCCGGGCTCATCATGTGGGCGCCGGCGGCGGCGGCCTACCTGCTGGCCGCCCTGTGGCGGATGCACGGTCTGCTGAAGCCGGCGGGCGAGGCGGCGGCATGATCGACCGGCTGATCGCCCAGGCGCTGGAGTGGGCCGCCGGTCATCATGACGAGGGGCGCTATTCCCCCGTGGCCATTTGGTTTCACTGGATCATGGCAGGTCTGGTCGTGTTCCAGTTGGGCTGGGGCTGGTGGATGGGTCGGCTGCCGGTCGGCGGCGAGAAGGTCGCGGCCTATGAGGTCCATTTCGCCGTCGGCGTGCTGATGCTGTTGCTGGTGATCGGCCGCCTGACCTGGCGGCTGGTCGCGCCGGATCTGATCAATGACGCGGACAAGCCGGGATGGGAAAGCACGGCCGCCCACGTCACCCACTATGTCTTCTATCTCTGCCTGTTCGGCCTGCCGTTGTCGGGTTGGACGATGATGTCGGCCACAGCGCGAGACGCCCAACTGGCGGCGGCGGGCTTCATTCCCTGGCCGATGCTGCCGATGCAGGATCTGTCGAATCGTCAGCTCTGGACGGTCGAGGCGGCGGCCGAGTGGATGCACTGGGGCCTCGTCATCGCCCTTCTGCTGATGATCCCGATCCATGCGGGGGCCGCGCTGAAGCACCATCTGATCGACCGCGACGATGTCTTCCACGCCATGCTGCCGGTTGTTCCGCAGCTACGGCCCCGACGCACGCGATGGCAGCGGCGATGGCGGGCGCTGGAGAAAAGGGTTGCGACGACCGTTCGGAGGCTGCGGCGCGGCCGCACCCGCTTCCGGGTCTAGAGCCGATTCAGGATCGCCTGCATCTGGGCGATCTCCCGCTCTTGAGCGACGATGATTTCGTCGCACAGGGCGATGAGTTCAGGGTCGGTCAGCTTGGCCTTTCCGCACATCAGGATCGCCCCGGAATGATGGGGGATCATGCCGCGGATCAGCTCCTGGTCGTTAATGGCCGCCTGGGTGCGCATGGCGTAGAAGCTAATGGCGAATACGACGGCGGCGATCCCGATGATGATCCAGTTGGCGCGTCTGTTCTGGAACATCGAACGCATAGACAGCAGCATCACCAGGGCCATGGGCGCGACCATCATCAGCGTCATATAGACGTTGTTCAGGTTGAAGCGGAAATGATCGAGCGTCGCGATCATGGTGAACATCACCAGATACATGATGACGAAGTCGATCAGCAGTTCGAATGCGAGATTGCGATAGCTGTGGGCGTGCATCAGCGGCCTCTACCGGGTTGTTCTAGTCGTGAGACAACCAATCGCTGTGTGCGTGATCTGTTCCCGAGGAGCTCAGCCGCCGTCGGAACGAGCGGGGCGGCGGATTTCGCGCGACGCGGCCGGGCGCGCCGCAGCGGCGACCGAGGCGGCGCGGCCTTCTAGGACGGGTTCGCCCCAACCGCTGATGCCCTCATCCGTGCTGATCTTGACGAAGCACCAGCGGGGCGGAACGA
>NZ_DAMCNG010000012.1:2016-30215 GCF_032107865.1 Brevundimonas sp. | reverse complement strand
GGCGCAGCAGCGGCGGACAGGCCGAGGCGCTGGCGGCGGAGCTGGGCGAGCGCGCGCTGGCGGTTCAGGCCGATGTGACGGACCGCGCAGGCGTCGACGCCATGGTCGCCAAGGTCGAGGCGCATTTCGGCGGGGCGGTCAGCACCGTGGTCAACAATGCGCTGGACTACAGCTTCAACGGCGACGCCCGCGCCCAGATGGCTGACATCCCGTGGGCGGACATGGAGCGCCAGTTCGCCACCGTGATCCGCGGCGCCCTGAACGTCATTCAGGCGATGGCGCCGGGCATGGGCGCGCAAGGATTTGGCCGGGTCATCAACATCGGCACCAATCTGTTCCAGAACCCGGTGGTGCCCTATCACGACTACACTGCCGCCAAGGCCGCCCTGCTCAGCCTGACGCGGACGGCGGCGGGCGATCTGGGGCCGTCGGGGATCACCGTCAACATGATCTCGGGCGGCCTGCTGCGGAC
Source organism: Brevundimonas sp. (assembly GCF_032107865.1). Classification (GTDB taxonomy): domain Bacteria; phylum Pseudomonadota; class Alphaproteobacteria; order Caulobacterales; family Caulobacteraceae; genus Brevundimonas. Next base: position 29,743 of record NZ_DAMCNG010000012.1, on the reverse strand, counting down.
GACCGACGCCAGCGCCGCGACGCCGGAAGCGGTGTTCGATCTGATCGCCAGCATGACGCCGTTGCGGTCGGTGACGACGCCGGAAGAGTTCGCCGATGCGGCCCTCTTCTTCGCCTCGCCGTGGAGCCGGGCGGTGACGGGACAGAATCTGGTGGTCGACGGCGGGCTGGTGCGGGATTAAGTCGGCCGGGTACTAAAGCCTCAGCCAGGACGGACATCATGAGCGGCGTCATTCTGATCACCGGAGCCACCTCGGGCATCGGCCGGGCGGCGGCGCGCCGTTTCGCGGGCGCGGGCTGGAAGGTGATCGCCACCGGCCGCCGTCAGGAACGTCTGGACGCACTGGTCGCCGAACTGGGCGCGGATCGAGTTCATGCCGCCGCCTTCGACATGCGCGACGAGGCCGCCATCGACGCGGCGCTCGACGCCTTGCCCGAAGGTTTCCGCGACATCGATGTGCTGATCAACAACGCCGGACTGGCGCTGGGCACGGCGACGGCGCAGGAGGCTGATCTGGCCCAGTGGCGGCAGATGATCGACACCAACATCACCGGCCTGGTGACGCTGACCCATCGCCTGCTGCCGCGCGTGATCGCACGCAAGGGGGCGATCCTGAACATCAGTTCGGTGGCCGCGACCTATCCTTACAAGGGCGGCAACGCCTATGGCGGAACCAAGGCCTTCGTGCGCCAGTTCTCGCTGGGGCTGCGGTCGGACCTGCACGGGACGGGGGTGCGCGTCACCTCCATCGAGCCGGGCATGGCCGAGACGGAGTTCACCCTGGTCCGCACCGGCGGCGACCAGGCGGCGTCCGACACCCTCTATGGCGGAGCGGCGCCGATGACCGGCGAGGACATCGCCGAGACCCTGTTCTGGGTTGCGACCCTGCCGGCGCACCTGAACATCAATGCGCTGGAGCTGATGCCGGTCAGCCAGTCCTTCGCGGGCTTCCAGGTGGCGCGCGGCTGAGGCTGGCCGGGGCCGGTCGCCAATCCGCCCCCTTTTCTCTATAGGGGCGGGCCATGAGCCAGCATCCGCCGCACCGGTTTTCCGTCGCCCCAATGATGGATGGTGATGATTGTGGTGCATAATCAGTAAGTTGTTGGTCGGCGTGTGCAAAATTTGCACACGTAGTTCTGCTTTTCTTTCTTTTTCGTTCTCGCTATCGGCCGCGTTCTGGTTCGCCAACGGCATCGGTTTTTCTCACTGACCGCGCCTCGTACGCTGTCACTAGCGAAGGGCGAGAAAGCAACCTAGCGACGCGAGCCTGGGGCGCTGCGCATCTAACGATCAGATTGTTTGATGCTCACCCTGCCAAGCGGGTGTCGTTGCTGGCGGCGAGATTGAGCGTTTGGCGATACGTGTTCGAGTCATTCCGGGCGCATCGCTGCTGATCCTACTCCATGGTGCGCAAGCGTCCGATTGTGCCGCCGGCTGCGCGCCTTGGAGCAGACCTTCTGAAAGTCTAAGAGGAGTACGTAGCGGACCCGGTCCTTGCTCGCGATGAGCATCGCCCCATGCCGGTTCGCGGTCTTCCAGCAGAAGTAGAGTCCCGCGGCAGCGATAAGCAGCGCTGCGAGTCCTACACCGACTCCCTTCATGCATTGAGAAGGTTGCTTTCGGCAGGCGCGGCAGAGCCCGCAGAATCGGCAGAGCCGAATTCGACAAAGCGAATTGAACCGGCGGCTGACAACGCGTCACCTATAGGCCGATGATACAGTCCGCGCCCCTCTTGAAAAAGATCGATGCAAGGGCGCTCGATGGCTACTTGGTCGTTTCCGCGCAGGCGGGAGATCGGGTGGCCTATGAGCGTCTTGCTCGGCGATGGGACCGTCGCCTTGTCGCGCATGCGTGGCGGTTGACGGGGGACATGGACCTGGCACGCGATGTCGCTCAATCCGCCTGGATCGAGATCGCGAAGGGACTCGCTGGATTGAGGGATGAGGTCGCCTTTCCCGCCTGGGCCTATCGAATCGTGACCCGCCGATGCGCCCGGGCGATCGGGCGACGGCAGCAGGATCGCGTCTTGGCCCAGGCTCTCGCTAGTGAGGCTCTGGCAGACCCAGTCGAGCCAAGAGCATTTGACGCGCCGCCGCTGACTGCCGCAATCCGCGCACTACCGGCCTCTCAACGTGCGGCGGTCGGTCTCTTCTATTTCGAGGAATTGAGCGTTGCCGAGACGGCTGCTGCGCTCGACGTTCCGGTGGGCACGGTCAAGACCCGCCTGATGCATGCCCGACGCGCGCTGCGCGCGGTGCTGGAAGGAGAAGGCCATGCGTAGCCTTGACCAGGATATAGACGCCGCCCTGCGCGCCGAAGAACGTGATCTGCTGCGACAGATCGAGCAGGAACCGGGCCATATCGACCAGTTGGTCGCTGTAATAGGCGGGCGGTCGGGCTGGGTCAGCATTGTCCTGTTGATCGCCCAATCTCTGCTCTTCGTCGCTGGTGTCTGGGCAGCCTGGAACTTCTTTCACGCGACGGACAGCTTGTCGGCCCTAAGGTTCGGCCTGCCCGCCAGCGTCCTCCTCATCATGGCGCTCATGATCAAGCTGGCGATGTGGCCGACGCTGCACGCCTATCGGATGCTCCAGGCCCTGAAGCGCATCGAGTTGATGCTCGTTCGCACGCGAGACGGCGCCAGTGATGAGTGACGCGGCAAAGCCGGGCGAGGAAGCCCGGAGTGCACGTCGAGCAGTATTGGAGGGCTCTTTGGCTGGCCTGGCGGCTAACCGGCACCCACCGGACGGCCAGCGTGGTCAGTGACCGTGTATGGGCGGTCGTGATCGGCCGATCTGATCCCTAAATTTGCGGTTTTCGAGCGGGCTGCTGACCTGTGTCGTGAGGCCTACACAGAAGGCTCACGACGCAGGTCAGCAGGCCGAAGAGCAGCGTCGCGGCGACGGCGCTGGAATCCGATTACGCTGGGCACGCGACGGCGCGCCAGCGGCTGGCCCGCCAATGCGCCCCGCGATGTCGGGGCTTCGCTTGGAAAGCAGCGTCCTTGTCAGCTATCGAGAGGCTTCCTTGTCTTGCTTGTTGATCTAGCCATGACCGTAAAACCCGCTGCATCCATGCTCTTCGTCGTGTCCGCTCTCTTGTCGGCTTGCACTGGCGTGGCCCCTGTCCCGCAGGGCGGCGCAGCGCTCAAGGTCGCAACCTGGAACCTTGAGCATCTGGCCGAGCTGAACGCCCAGGGATGTAGACCTCGTAAGGAGGCGGATTACGCCCTCCTGCGCCGTCACGCCGATGCCCTGGGAGCGGATGTCATCGCTCTCCAGGAGATTGAGAACCAAACGGCGGCTGAGCGGGTCTTCGAGCCGGAGAAATACGATGTCGTCATGTCGACCCGTCCGGCAGGCGAACGGGGGGCCGGAATGCCGGGGGCTTCCAGGACGTCACATCCAGAACCAGGCCGTCGGCTTCGCCATCCGCAAAGGCGTGGCCTGGTCGCGCAACGACGACCTTTCGGCTCTGGCGCTCGGCAACCCCAACCTACGTTGGGGCGTCGACATCACCGTCGCCAACGGGCGGCCCTTGCGACTGCTGGCAGTCCACCTGAAGTCCGGATGCAATTCAGGCCGCGCCTCGACGGATCCTGATTGCCCCGTGCTGTTCGACCAACTCCCGGTCCTGGAGGCCTGGGTCGATGATCGAGCTCAGGCCGGCGAGGCCTTTGTCGTTCTGGGCGACTGGAACCGGCGCATGGCGAGCCGGGGCGATGCCTTCTTCGACGGGCTCAATGACGGAGAGCCGGCGGCGGCGTCATTGAGCCTCGCCGGCGGCGATCGTTCGGCGGCCTGCAAAGCGCGCTACCGTGAGTTCATCGACTTCATCGTCGTGGGGGTGGAAGCCGCTAAGCGTCTAGAGCCTGGGTCGTTTGAAGAATATGTCTATGACGCTCCGGAGGCCGACCACCCTTCGGATCACTGCCCCATTTCGGTGCGTCTGCGGAGGTGAGGACTGAGGCGGTTGACCGCGCCCAGGTCGAATTCAGCCGCAGGATTCAACCTGTTCGGATTGCGCGCGCCCGCCGCCGAAATGCGGCCGCGATAGCCTCACGCATGGGTTTCGGTCTCAAATCGCTGTCAAAAGGCAGGCCGCGATTGAGGCCGGGGCCGGATCCGTCTCGCCAGGCCTGAGGAAAACGGGCCATGTCCTCGTCCGTGAGATCGAGCCAGGAGTGTCGATCGGTGATGCCCCAGGTGATCACCCCCTTGACGGCAGGGTGATCAAGGGCGGCGTCGAGATACTGGCCGACGTGTGCGGCGACCCGCTGATCGCGAACGGCGGGCGTCTCCACCAGGTCCCGCTCTCGCACATCGAGCTCCGTGATGACGATCTCAAGACCCATGCCTGCGACTTCCGCCAGGAAATCAGCCAGGGCGCGTTGGGAAAAAGGGCTCTTCTGCAGGTCGAGATGGCCCTGGACGCCAAGGCCGTGAAGCGGCGCGCCGGCGCTCAGCAACTTTTCCAGTAAGCGGAGCATGTGCCGTCGCCGATCCCGTTCGGCTGGGATGTCATAGTCCAGGCCGTATTCGTTGATGAGGAGCCTGGCGTTCGGCGCGGCGGCGGCGGCCTCTTCCAGCGCCTTCTGGATATAGTCCGGCCCGAACGCCTTCAGAAAGACGCTCCCTCTAAGGCCGTCGTCTCTGAAACCGGGATCCAGAGGTTCATTGACCACCTCCCAGTATTTGATATCGCGCCCGTAGCGCTCAATCGTCGACCGGATGTGGCTGGCGACAATCCTCCAGTCCGGTTTCTCGCCCAAGGCGTCCTGCACCCATCGAGGGACGCTCAGGTGCCAGAGCAGGGTATGGCCGTGGAGCGACTTGCCCATCCCGCGGACGAGACCCGCGTAATCCTCCATCCGCTGATGATCGATTTCTGTGACCAGGTGATCCCAGTTCAGCTCCATCTCCGGAACGATCAGAGCGCATTCTCTTTCATAGAGGGGCCTTACCGGGGATCCAGGCTGAATTTCCGAACGAAAGGCCGCAGCGCCGAAGAAAAGACCCGCCGCTCCGGCGAGCTCCTGCAAGGGGGGGCGTCTGGACGGGAAATCCTTGCGGGACTGACCGCAGGCTGATGTCCCCGGGAATAGCAGGGCTGCGCCCGCGAGGCTGACGGCGTGGCGACGATTGATCATGGCGCGACGCCGTGATGCGGGTGCGTCTGGGCCGTTGATCGCCATATCAGTACCTCTTCAGCAGGACTGTGAAGCTGCAAGCCGGGAGCTAATCTTCCGGCCATCATCCGAGAAGGCTAGCGTGGGCGTGTCATAACCGGAGTCTATTGGACGCACGATCGTCGAACGTCGGGTTTCCAATCTTGAAGGCTGACGGGGCGAAATCGGTTCCAGTAACGTGTACGCTCGGACCGGACGCGCTCCATCGGCGCAACCCCTATCGCCGTCGCCCTTGAATGTCGGGGCTGTCCGGGGCACAATCCAGTTTCCCGTAGGACTCTGTTAGAGTGGCTACCCTGGGCGCCCATCCCCCAGGATTTCGATTCAGCTGTGCTGATCGACTGGCAAGGCGCGTTGACGGGACGTGCGGCCAGTTGCACAAATCTGGTCTTGTGATGGAAATCCATCGATTGCGCCTTCGCGCGTTCGGTTGGGCGTGCGCCCTTCCTGAACGCTTAGCGCCTGCTTCGAATCCAGCCGCGGCGTGGGCGCGTGGTCTTGCGCCGACCCGGTCTGATCGCCTGCAGTCGCGATGTCCGGGGGCATGGGGTGAGCCTGACCTTCAGGCTTTGACCCGTGATCACCCTGGCCGAGAGGCTGGTCCTTCTCGATATGGGAGCCGGCGCCCGGTTCTCCACCGCGTTGCGCTTTCCGCCACCGGTGGGTTGTTCCTGGTGGGGCGTCGCGCGGGCCAGAACGCTCAATGAGCGGCGGACGAATGCCGTCCTTGCGGCGCGCCCCGGCGCGGGCCGAGATGTTTCAATCCCTGTCTGCACGGTGTCGCAGAGCCCCAAAAGGCGGTTGCCTATGAGTCTTTCCGTGCGTCTCGCAGCGATGCTCGTCTTCCTGTTGAGCCTGACGGTTGCGTCGGCGGCCCAATGCGCGCAGGGCGGTCCGGAGCGATATGCGGCCCTGGTCATGAATGCAAAGACAGGAGAAATCCTGTTTGACCGCCACGCCCGGGAGACCCGGTATCCAGCTTCGATCACCAAGGTGATGACCCTCTACATGGTGTTTGACGCCCTGGAGCAGGGCCGGTTGTCGCTGGACGATCAGGTGCGCATGTCCGTTCGGGCCGCGTCCCAGCCGCCTTCCAAGCTTGGCCTTGCGGCAGGTCGGAGTCTTTCAGTCGAAGAAGCCATCCAGGCGCTCGCCGTGCGTTCCGCCAACGACGTCGCCGTGGCTCTCGCGGAACATCTGTCCGGCTCGGTCGAGGCCTTCGGCCGGGCATCGACGCTGCGAGCGCACGAGCTCGGCATGGTTCAGACCACCTTCGTCAATCCTCACGGTCTTCCCGATCCGCGACACGTCTCGACGGCGCTGGACCTGGCGCTCCTGAGTCATGCTGTCTGGCGCGATTATCCTCAGTATTATCGGTACTTCGGACAGGACAGCTGGTCCTTCGAAGGGCGGGTCATCCGGACGACAAATGGTCTGCTGTCCACCCATCCTGACGTGGATGGCATCAAGACGGGATTCACCCGGGCCTCCGGCTATAATCTGGCTGCCTCCTCTATTCGGGGGGACTTGCGTTTGATCACGGTCGTGCTCGGAGGGCGTACCTCGGCCAGCCGTAACGCTCATGTCAGCGCCTTGATGGCCACAGGGTTTGACGCCGAAGCTGCGAAGTCCATGGGCCATGTCGGAACACCCCAGGCCTTTTTCGAGAGCAGGGGTTTCGGTCTCGAGTCGGCGGGGGATTCAAGCCTTGTCCCTGCAGGCCCGGTCCCGGCGCAGGCGCTCCAGGCTGGCCTGGTCGTGGAGGCGCGCGACGAAATCAGTGGTCTTGCCGATGCGAGGCGTCGGCAGATAGAATCTGACACACGGGGCGGCTGGGCGGTCCAGGTCGGTGCGTTTCGAGACCCCGAGGCGGCCCGGAACTGGCTGGCGACGGTCAGTCGGCGGTTTCCGCAGCTGGTGCAAGAGGGCCGGGTATCGGTTGAGTCATCGGGACCGTGGCATCGCTCCCGCATTCTGGGGTTGGAGCCTGAAGCCGCCGGTCGGGCGTGCGAGACCCTGACCTCAGCGGGGCTGAATTGTCTTGTCTTGCAAGGCGGCGCGCCCTGAGGAGGCGTCGTCTCAGGGTGCTGCAGCATCGTCAAGACGAGTGTGCGCCATGCTCTGTATTAGGCTGAAGCCGGATTAAACCTTGAATGAAAACCGGATGTTCTTCTCCGGTGTATCGTCCTGCGGCATCGGTCAGGGCGCGCCGACGCGCGTTCCAAGCCTTGGCTTTCCACTACGAGCTTCTGTCCGTCGAGAAAACAGTAAGCATCTGATCTTTGTTTTGGCTTGAATTTGATTCGAGAACGGGGCAGGAAGAAGGCTTCCGTCGGACTCGTTACGAGTGGCTACCCTAGGCGCCCATCCCCTAGGATTTAATGCAGCGCCCGCTGAACGACTGGCCCAACGCGTAGACGGAACGCGGCGCCGGTTGCACCGAATGTGGTCCCTGCGATGGAATTCCGTCGATTGTGTCTTGGCGCGCGCGCGTCCGGCCGCATCTCGTCTCGCCGTAGGGCGGGATCCCTAGATGCATTCGAGATTAATCGCCCGTGGACGTGGTTGCGCATCTGCGTCCACGTCGAACCGAAAGCGTTGACCGCGAGGCAGGGTGTCCAGGCCGGCCTGTCGCGCCTCGTTAAGATGGACGAAGACTTTCGGCGCCTTGTCGTCTCGAGAGATCATGCCGTAGCGCCCATCAGGCGAGATGAACTTGAGGGTGCCGGTGGGCATCAGGGGCTACTTTCTAAAAAAATCTCAATGTTGGGGCAATTTACAGAAAGCGTATTCGTGTTCAAGTCAGCATCGGATAGATACGTGTAAATAGCCTTACAGTAATAAAATGTATCGGCTGGTAATTTATATCGGCGAAATAATAGCTGTCTGCTTTAGCAGCGGCGCTGAAATGAATCGCGTCATGAAGGCGCGGCGTCCATTTTTTTTTGGGCGCAGGAGATAGACTTGATGACATTTGGAGCTATCCGGCAAAGCTGGTTCGGTAATATTAAGGGAGACGCGCTGGCGGGCATCGTGGTTGCGCTGGCCCTGATCCCGGAAGCCATCGCATTTTCGATCATCGCCGGGGTTGATCCCTCCGTCGGTCTTTACGCCTCCTTCGCAATCTGCGTGGTGATCGCCTTTGCTGGCGGCCGGCCTGGCATGATCTCGGCCGCGACCGGCGCTATGGCGCTTCTCATGGTCAGCCTCGTGCGGGATCACGGGCTGCAGTATCTTCTCGCAGCCACTGTGCTGACAGGGGTGCTGCAGATTGTCGCCGGCTATATCCGCCTCGGCGCCCTGATGAAGTTCGTCTCAAAGTCGGTTGTCACTGGCTTCGTCAACGCTTTGGCGATCCTCATCTTCCTGGCTCAACTGCCTGAACTCACCGGGGTCGACTGGCGAACCTACGCCATGGTGGCGGGCGGCCTGGCCATCATCTATCTGCTGCCGCGGTTGACGCGGGCCATCCCGTCGCCGCTGATCGCCATTGTTGTTCTGACGGCCCTGTCGATGATCCTGGGCCTTGACGTCCGAACGGTAGGCGACATGGGGCAACTGCCCACGAGCCTGCCGATGTTCCTGATCCCGGACATCCCGCTCAACTTCAAGACCCTGGCGATCATCTTTCCCTATTCGGCGACCCTGATGGTTGTCGGCCTGCTGGAATCCCTGATGACGGCGACCATCGTCGATGATCTGACCGACACGTCGAGCGACAAGAACCGGGAGTGCAAGGGCCAGGGGCTGGCCAATATCGTCGCCGGCTTCTTCGGCGGCATGGCGGGCTGCGCCATGATCGGCCAGTCGGTCATCAACATCAAATCCGGCGGTCGCGGACGTCTCTCCACACTGCTTGCAGGCCTGTTTCTTCTGTTCATGATCCTGGTGCTCGGCCCCTGGGTCGCCCAGATCCCGATGGCGGCCCTGGTTGCGGTCATGTTCATGGTGGCGATCGGTACCTTCAACTGGGGGTCGATCAAGAGCCTGGTCGATCACCCCAAGAGCTCCAGCGTGGTGATGGTCGCGACCGTCGTCGTCACCGTCGCGACCCACGACCTGGCGAAGGGCGTGCTGACCGGCGTGCTCCTGTCGGGGGTCTTCTTCGCTCAGAAGGTGGCGAGGATCGTGGCGGTGAGGTCGAACCTGTCGGAGGACGGCTCTACCCGCGACTATGTCGTGCTCGGCCAGATATTCTTCGCCTCGGCGGATGCCTTCGTCGGCGCCTTCGATTTCAAGGAGGCCGTGCCGAAAGTCCGCATCGACGTCAGCCGCGCCCACTTCTGGGACGTCTCCGCCGTCGCCGCGCTGGACAAGGCCATTCTCAAATTCCGCCGTGAAGGCGCGGACGTCGAGATCATCGGTCTGAACGAGGCTAGCGCCACCATGGTCGACAAGTTCGCCATCCACGACAAGCCGGGCGCGCTCGAACGCCTGCTCAGCCACTAGAGGAAATGTTCATGAGCAAGATACTCGCCTGTATCGACGCCTCGCCCTATGGGGCGAGCGTCTGCGACCATGCCGCCTGGGCGGCCCTCCGATTGAACGCCGAGGTGGATCTGCTCCACGTTCTTGACCGGGCGCCCGACGCCCCGCCCACGGATGTCTCGGGCAGCATCGGCCTGGGAGCCTCCGAGCAGCTCCTGGAGCAGTTAACCCAGCTTGATGCTGATCGCGGGCGCTTGCGCATGGATCGGGGGCGGGCGCTCCTGGCCGAAGCGGAGCGCCGTGTTCACGATACCGGCGTAGCCGAGGTCGAGGTGCGCCTGCGTCACGGTGGTCTGGTTGATACGGTTCACGAGATGGAAGCGGAATTCCGGCTGGTGGTGTTGGGCAAGCGGGGCGAGCATGTCGACTTCGCCAAGGCTCACCTTGGGGGTTCGGTCGAGCAGGTGATCAGGGCCAGCGCCTTGCCGGTCCTGATGGCCCCGCGCGCCTTCAAGCCTATTGAGCGGATCCTCCTGGCTTTCGATGGCGGTCCGAGCGCGCGCAAGGCGGTTGAGTTCCTTGTCTCGGAGCCCGGTCTGAGAGATCTTGGCTGTCATGTCGTGATGGCTGGACGGCCTCGCGACGCCGACGCCCATCTCCAATGGGTGGAAGAACGACTGTCGGCCTGGGGCGGCGTTTATTCGGTAAAGAGAATCGACGGCGACCCCGAGCCGGTCATCACCGACTATGTGGCCGCCAACGGAATCGATCTCCTTGTCATGGGCGCCTACGGACACTCGCCGATCCGCCGCTTCTTTGTAGGGAGCACCACGACGGCCATGATCCGTATCGCCCTCCTGCCTGTGTTGCTTTTCCGGTGACGTTGGGCCGGAGCGCATCCTGGCCGTCTCTCCTCGGTGTCGGCGCCGTGAGGGACGTGGCGATCCCCGAATCCTGGCGAGGCGGACGATGAGCGGCGACGCCCCGACACGGCGCGTCGCTGAGGTTCTTGTCGGTCGATATCGCATCGTGTCGGGATGGCGCGGCGGCCGCGCCCAGGCGGCGGCCTTCTGTGGCCAGCGTCGCGTCGCGGCGTCCGAAGGCGAAACCCTCGAGGCCGCAGTCGCCGAGATCGAGACCCTGCTGGCACGGAACGCGGCCGCCTTCGTCGCCCACCGTCGCGCGACAGGACGCCCCTGCGCGGCCGAGTATCGCGAAGTGCTCGAAGACCTCCCGGAAGCCCTCTCCGGGCCGGCGATGCTGCTGCTCCATGCGCATCGCCATATGGGGGGGATGGCGGTGAAGATCGGGGATCTGGCCCGGCGCGCGGGGCTCCCCAAGGAGGAGGCATGGGCCGTCTATCGCCGTCTCGGCAGGCGGCTCTATTCCGAACTGAAATGGCCTCCCGTTAAACGCGCGGCTGGCCCGCGCTACGTGCTTGAGGCTTTCGCCGATTGTTCGCCTGGCCCAGACGGCGAACTCGTCATTGGCCTGAAGCCTGAAATTGCAGAGGCGCTTTCATGACCGGGACCGTGGCCCTTCCGCTCACCGAGGAGGAAAAGGCGGAGTTGAAGGCGAGGATGCTGGTCTGGCTGGCGGAACTCGAGTCGCTTGACGCCTTGACCGACGAGAGCCGCAAACCCGTCGAGCTGGACCAGCAAAGCGTGGGAAGACTGTCGCGCATGGACGCCCTTCAGCAACAGGCTATGGCCCTGGCCTCCCAGGGGCGCCGGCTCCATGATTCACGGATGATCGCTCGAGCCCTGGCGCGGCTCGCCACCGACGAGTACGGCTGGTGCGGAACCTGCGGAGAGCCCATTGCCCTGGCGCGCCTGCGGCTCGACCCTACGTTGGCCCAATGCGTGGATTGCGCTGGAGAACCACTGTGAGCGCATTCGAGGAGTTGGACTACCGGCCGACCCCCATGGGGCCGCTTACCTTGCGCCGTCGATGGGTCGCGGCGGCAGGGCGCGACGTCCACGAAGTGCTTCTCGGCGATGAGCATCTGATGTCGAGCTTGTTCGTCGAAGGCGAGCGGGCCTTGTCGCGCCTGGGGCTGGAGCAGGTCGAAGGTGGGGCGCTACAAGTTCTGGTTGGCGGCCTCGGGCTGGGTCATACGGCCCAGGCGGCGCTGGAGGATGCTCGCGTGGCGCGTCTTGAAGTGGTCGATGCGCTCGCGCCGGTGATTGAATGGCATCGAGAGGGGCTGACGCCTCTCGGGACGCTTCTGCATGACGAGCCGCGATGCCGTCTGATCCACGCAGACTTCTTCACCTTCGTCGCCGATTCGTCCGGCGTCGCGTGGGACGCGGTGCTTCTGGATATCGACCATGCGCCGGCCCGCTGGCTCGCGCCCTCCCATGCCTCCTTCTACAGCGCCGCGGCCTTGCGCAAGCTGAAGGCTCGGCTTCGCCCGGGCGGTGTTTTCGCCATGTGGTCGGACGAAGCCGAACCCGGTCCGTTTCTGAATGTGCTGCGCGAGGCGTTCGCCACGGCCGACGCCCAGTCGGTGACCTTTCCCAATCCTCTGACGGGCGATGTCTCGGCCTGCACCATCTATCGGGCGAAGGCCTGACCATCGTCAGGTTTTCAACGCCGGCGATCCCTCGGCCCAGCGCGGTCTGAGACGGCGTGCGCCCAGTGGACGGCGGCGACCGCTTTTGGGGCCGTCCCCATCGGCTCGGTGACTGTGAGGGGCGACGCCGCGACAGACAAATAGTCGCAGCAAGGCCGCACTCGCTTGCCCTGTCCCGCCTGAGCGGGCACCAAGGATCGGGCAAAAGGACCCCGTTCGACGGGGTGGCTACCCTGGGCGCCTATCCCCCGGGCCATCGACGCCGTTCGTCGGCTTCGCACTCTTGTTATTCATTCCATGTCACTTCGCGATGACGCGCGCCGATACGGCCGCGCCCCCCGTCTTCTGCGTTCTCAAACGCGGACAGATTCAGCTTTTCGTCGACGCTTCAAGATTGGCGCGCCCGCCTTCATTGTCGTAGCCCTCACTCTGGGCGTCGCAGTCGTCGTGGGATTCACGGCAGGGGAGGCTGCGCCGGCCCTGACCGCCGAGAACGGACCCATCGAGTCGGCGACGGTCTGGCTTTACGGGGTCGTCTTCCTGGCGGCTCTGCTGGCCTGGCGCAGCGGCCAGCCTCTTGGCGGACTTGTTGCGACAGCCTCGCTTCTGATGGCCTTGCGCGAACTTGACGCCCATGCCGCCTTCACCCGCTTCGGCGTCTTCAGCACGCGACTTTACGCACGTCCGGACGTGCCCTTGATGGAAAAGCTGGCGGCAGGCGTGGCGGTCCTGGCTCTGGTCGTCCTGACCATCGCCGCCTTGCGCGGCGCCTGGCGCGACCTGAATGGGCGGGCCGTCACGTCGGGCGTCACCCTTCTCGTCCTTCTAGGGTTTGGTGTTCTTCTTAAGCAGATAGACGCCTTGCCGCGTCAACTTCGCGGCCTTGGTTGGCCGCTGCCTGAAAACACACTGGTCATCAGCAAGGCGGTGGAAGAGATAGGCGAGATGGGCCTGCCGATCATGCTGGCGCTCGCTCTTTTTCAAATACCGAGGCGGCGCTGATGAGCGCCTTCACTCCCTCTCCGGAGCGGGGGAGCCTGAACGGCGCGACCGCAAAGATCCTATTCGCGGGCGACCATGCAGACATGCCCCTGGTCTATTCAGCCCGCGACGCGGTCGCCTTACCGTCTCTCAAGCACGAGAGCTTCGGGCGCTCGGCAGTCGAGGCCCACCTGATGAAACGTCCTGTCGTGGTGTCGGACCACGGCGCGTTTCAGGAGACCGTCATCGAAGGAGGCGTTCGACTTGCAGCGGAAAACATGCGCGTCTGGGAAGAGGGGTTGAGCTGGTTTCTCGCACATCCTGCGGAAGCCCGCCTCGCCATGGGCCGCGCCAGCGACGATCCGTAGAGCGCGCCTGTTGTATGGAGGGGACCGTGGAGAAAACCTTGGAGTGCTACGCAGAGGCCATGGCCGAGGTTGGCGGCCGTAGAGGCGCTGACGACATCTGGCTGCGTCGTGCCGCAAGTCTGGGGGGGCTGGTTTCGCGCGAGGGCGCGGTCGCTGTCGTGGACCAGGGGGGAATTCGTTTTGTCCGAGGCTCGTCCGAGGATGAGCTGGCCCTGGTGTTTCTGTGGCACCAAGATCTCAAGCCTCTGGCCTGGATCAAGCCGAAGCTTGCAGCCGGCGGCGCCGTGGCCGTCATGGAAAAAGGACTTTGGTTTCGGCGCGGCGCCCGGCGCAAGGCCCTGATGGCAAGCGGGCTCTATGTTTCCCCGCGGCCGGTCAGGGCGGGGGGACGGTGGGCGTGGATTCTGACCCTGTCGCCTCAGAAGGATGATCGGCCGAGGGACAGTATCGGCCGGGTCGCCACGGATTACCTGCGGTTCGCGCCGTTCTGGCTAGCGGCCACAGGCTTGGGGTGAGGTTTCGAAGCACGAATTTTCGCTGGAGGCGCCAAGAGGCTTCCCGGGCTTCGGTGTGATGTCAGCGCCGCATCCGAGCGCAAAATGACTCGGTGTCATCGGCGCCTATCGTAATCGGCCTTGAGTTCTGCGCCACAACGCCGCATGAGGCGGCCTTCGCATTGGACCCGGACCTGTTCGCAGGAAACGGGTGGCTATCCCGGCCGCCGAACCGCCGGGAAACGCGCCGTCGTGTGACGGCTTCGCCAGATGAACTCCAAAATGTCCATCATTGCATCCGCGCGTCAGCAGTGGCTCGCCAATCCTCGTCGCGATCTGCTGGCAGGGACCGTCGTGGCCCTGGCCCTGATTCCCGAGGCCATCGCCTTCTCCATCATCGCCGGTGTCGATCCTGCTGTCGGTCTCTACGCCAGTTTCATCATCGCCGTGACCATCGCCATTGTGGGCGGGCGTCCGGCCATGATCTCGGCCGCCACCGGGGCCATGGCCCTGCTGATGGTGACCCTCGTGCGCGACCATGGACTGGAGTATCTGTTCGCCGCCTCCCTGCTCTGCGGCGTATTCCAGATCGCCATCGGCCTGCTGAAGCTGGGTCGCTACATCAAGTTCGTCAGTCGCAGCGTGATGACGGGCTTCGTCAACTCGCTGGCCATTCTGATCTTCCTGGCCCAGATGCCCGAACTGATCGGCGCCAACTGGCAAACCTTCGCCCTGGTCGCCGTCGCCCTGGTCATCATCTACGGCTTCCCTCGCCTGACCAAGGCCGTGCCCTCGCCTCTGGTGGCCATTGTCCTGATCAGTGTTTTCGTGATGATGACCGGCTTGGACGTGCGCACGGTCGGCGACATGGGCCAGATGCCCTCGACGCTTCCGATGTTCCATCTGCCCAGCGTCCCCCTGACCTGGGAGACCTTCGCCATCATCGCCCCGGTTTCCGCGACCCTGGCCTTCGTCGGCCTGCTGGAAAGCCTGCTGACCGCCAACCTGCTGGACGACCTGACCGATACGCCTTCGGATAAGGACCGCGAAACGCGCGGCCAGGGCATCGCCAACATCGCCTCGTCGCTGTTCGGCGGCATGGCGGGCTGCGCCATGATCGGCCAGTCGATCATCAACGTCACCTCGGGCGGCCGCGGCCGCCTGTCCACGCTCTGGGCCGGTCTCTTCCTGTTGTTCCTGATCCTGGTGCTGCGGGACTGGGTCGCCCAGATACCCATGGCGGCCCTGGTGGCGGTCATGATCATGGTCTCGATCGGCACCTTCGACTGGGGGTCCGTGATGAAGCTGCGCTCCACGCCCTTCCAGTCCTCTATCGTCATGATCGCCACGACCGTGACCGTGGTCGCCACCCACGACCTGTCCAAGGGCGTGATCCTGGGCGTGCTGCTCTCCGCTGTCTTCTTCATGCGAAAGGTCGGCAAGACCATCGCCGTGACCGAGGTCGAAACGCCCGAGGAAGGGGTGTTGCGATACCGCGTCACAGGCCAGCTTTTCTTTGCGTCGGCGGATCTTTTCGCCGCCAGCTTCGAGCACCATGGGCAACCCAAGCGGGTCGAAATCGACATGACGGAAGCCCACCTGTGGGATCTCACGGGCGCAGCGGCCGTGGACAAGGTGGTGTTCCGCTATCGACGCCAGGGCGCGGAGGTGGTGGTGCACGGCATGAACCAGGCGGCCAGAACCCTGATTGACCGTGTCGGACGCTTCGAGAAAGAACATCTGCCGGCGGGGGCTAGCCATTGATCCCACGGCCGCTCAACCCATTGATGCGCAGGACGCGATAGACTTGGGGCGCCGGTTTCCGGCGCCCTTTTCGCGCTGCGACCTGACCGCTGGGGAGCTGTCTGAAAAGGCCTGCCCGCCAAACCGAGGCTGCGTCATTTGGGACGCTTGTGCGCAGGGGGCCTATGGGTCATCACCACGAGGTTCGTCGGACCCATGCTTCATGGGTGGCTAGCCTGGGCGCCTATCCCCCGGGAAATTTGAAGCGATAGCTGAGCGGCTGCAGCAATAGGTGCGTTGACGAACCGCATGCCTGAGCCCGCCTGCGGCCCCTATTCATGTCATCATCTCTTACGGGGCCTCCCGGAGGCCTCTCGCTACGGGCTGCGGGCCGGTTCGGTCCCCCGGCCCATGCCTGGTACCCTGTCAGTCGAGAAGGCGCTGTTCGCAGACGTCTGACCGTCGTCGCTCTCGGCGAGACGCTGACCCTGGTGCGCGGCGCCCGCGGCGCCCTATCCCTTGATCGGGCGGAGGGCTGGGCAATCCAGGTCAGGCTCGGCCTCGTCTGGGTGCGGCGTTGCGGGGGCGCAGAGGCCGCGACGCCCCCTCTGATTGACGACGAGGCCGGGGTGTCGACCCTCCCCATGATCGCCTGTTCAGAGATCGAGCTGAAAACCGACTATGACCAGGCCGTGCTGGGGCTGGTGGATCCCGCCCATGTGCCGATGATCCATACAGCCTGGTGGTGGCGATCCTCGGACCGGCGTCGGGTGAAGACAAAACACTACGCGCCGTCGCCCTTTGGATTCACCGCGACGGCGGCGGACCGGTTCGCCTCTGCGCCCGCCTACCGTCTGGTGGGTTCCGAGCGCGAGGTGACGATCGAGTTCCGTCTGCCGTCCACGCGTGTCGAGCGCGTCCAAAGCGGCGGTTTTCGTCTCGTCAACCTGACGACGGTCACCCCGACCGCGCCGGGCCACGTGGTCTTGCGCAACGTCATCTATAGCTCGTCTAGGCCCATGAGGCTTCTGTACCCGGTTCTCTCTCTTCTGGGCCGCGCCTTTCTGGAGCAGGACGCGCGCATTCTGCGCCTGATCGATGCCGACGCCAGCACGCGCCAGCCGCTCCTGTTTGTCGGCTCTCCCGACCAGCCTTCGGCCTGGTATTTCCAGTGCAAGATGGCGCTGTCGCGGGCGTCGCTTCAAGCGGGCGCCTTCATCAACCCGGTTCGCGCCGGCGTCTTGCGATGGCGCACCTGACGCTCTGGCGCGCCGCGGGACCTTTCAACGTCAATCAGGGAGACGACGGCGATGGACGACTGGACAGGACCACGGCGATCCCGCCGGCCCCTGACGGCCTTCGGGCGAAAGGGGACGGGAGGGAGCGATCATGGGTCATCGTGATCGAGATGCCCGCCCGCCCTCGGCGAGCCTGCTGATCGGTAATGTTCTGCGGGTGCGCCCCGCAGCGACGCCCGAAGAGGCCTGTCGGATCGCGCCCATGCTGGCCGAGCTGTCGCCGGCCGATTTGCGTGAGCGTATGACGCAGGCGCGTCGCCGCTTGGGGCTGGACGACCAGGGGCGGCGCCTGGCCCCGAAACCCTGACGACCTGACAGCTTGAGGGGATGGCCAAGGGGCGGGTTCAAGGGGGGCGGCAGGGCCGAGACCTCCCGCCGAGCGGAACGTCGCTCGCTCCCTTCTTGCGATGGCTGCGAAGGACCGGCCTGCGTCGGCCCAGGCGAGGATCTTATGTTACGACCGAAGGGCCGTGCGGTCCCCAAGCGCGGTCGAGGTCGGCGAGCCGTCGCGACGCGCGGGTCAGATCGGCCAGTCTCGCTGCATCCTCATGAGCTTCGCCCGGCGGGAGGTAATATTCCAGATAGATCCGCAGCGTAGCCCCCAGGGTGCCCGTTCCGGACAGCCGGTAGGTGATCCGGGAGTCCGGATTCAAGGTGAAACGGAGGCCTTGCCCGGAGGCGACCGACCCGTCGATAGGATCCACATAGGTGAAGTCCTCAGCGGCTATGATGGTGTGGCCACCAGAAACCTGTCCGATGGTCGGGACGAGCCGGGCTCTCAGCCCTGTCATGATCGCTTCTGCTGCGTCTGCGGACAGGCCTTCGTAGTCGTGGCGCTGGAAGACATCCCGCCCGTAGGTGGACCAGTGGTCCTCCATGATGGCCGATATGGACAGATTGCGGGTCGCCATCAGGCTGAGCCAGAAAAGGACGGCCCAAAGGCCGTCCTTTTCGCGCACATGATCCGATCCGGTGCCGAAGCTCTCCTCGCCACAGAGGTTGATCAGCCCTGCGTCCAGAAGATTGGTGAAAAACTTCCAGCCCGTCGGAGTCTCGTGGAGAGCGAAGCCGAGGCGACGGGACACGCGGTCAACCGCCCGGCTAGTCGGCATGGACCGCGCCACGCCGGCCAAACCTCTCCGGCTGAAGGCCGGGATATGGCCGACGTTGGCCGCCAGCACCGCCAGGCTGTCGCCGGGCGAGATCATGAGGCCGGGGCCGAGGATCATGTTCCGGTCTCCGTCGCCGTCTGACGCCGCGCCGAAATCCGCAGGATCCGGACCGAACAGATCCGCGAACAGTTCCGTCAGATGGTGTGGATGGGGATCGGGGTGGCGGCCGCCGAAATCGGGCAGGGGGGCGCCCCTCAACACCGTCCCAGAAGGCGCGCCCAGCCTTTCCTCGAAGAGGGCCCTGGCATAGGGACCTGTCACCGCATTCATGGCGTCGAAGGTCATCCGAAAGTCAGGGTGGGCGAGAAGGCCGGCGATGGAAGGGAAGTCGAACTGGCGCTCCAGAAGGTCGAGGTAATCCTTGACCGGATCCACGATGACGACCCGGCCTTTTCCCAGACGGCGCTCACCAAGCGTGTCCAGATCCAGCTCCGCCTCTTCAGCGATCTTCCAGGCCGCCAGCGTTCGGGCGCGCGTGGCTATGACGTCTGTGAGAGCCGGGGAAGCCGGCCCGCCGCCCCGCGTATTGTATTTGACACCGAAATCGCCATCCGCTCCGCCCGGATTGTGACTGGCGGACAGGATGATCGCCCCGTGGGCGTCCTGGGAGCGCACCATGGCGGACGCTGCTGGTGTGGACATCAAGCCATGCTGGCCAACGAGAACAGTGTCGAAGCCGTTGGCGATCGCCATCCGCACCGCGATCGAAGATGCCTCCCGACAGAAGAATCTTCCGTCGCCACCCACTACGAGAACAGCGCCAGGCAAGGGAGGGTCGGCCTCGAAGATCGCCTGGAGATAGGTTTCGAGGTAGCCCGTTTGGCGGAACACCGAGGTCGGGCGCCGCAGCCCGGCCGTCCCGGGCCGTTGGTCATCAAACGGTTGGACGGGCGTGATGATGATGTTCATGGGGATATTCTAGCATAGGCGTCGTCGGCGGCCGCTTCCGAGCGTCACGTCTTGATGATGCCGGGTGATTTGAGCGGTGTCCGGGCCGTAGCCCTGCGGGTGGTCGAAGCGACGTGCGCTATATCGTCAGGCTGACGAAGTACAGGCCTGCCGCCCCCCCCCTGTACGACGCCTGCCCTTGCCTTCCGGCATGGGGTGACTTCGCCCGACTTGTGCAGAAGGAGCCTAAGTCCGTATGTCCTTGCCCTCGTTCGGCCTGGCGCCGGATGCTGCAGCCTTCAGCAGCGCCTAGGAGGAAGGAATGGACACGCTCTTTGTGGGGCTCGATGTTCACAAGCTGAGCATCAGCGTCACCACTGCAGAGGACGGACGCGACGGCGCCGTCAGGTTCTGCGGCGAGGTCGCCAACACGCCGGAACAGGTTCGCAAGCTGGCGGGTCGGCTGTCGCGGTCCGGTAGTCGGTTGGAGTTCTGTTACGAGGCCGGCGGCTGTGGCTACGGGATCTACCGCCAGCTGACGGAGATGGATCATGGCTGCCTGGTCGCGGCGCCGACGCTGATCGCTCGCAAGCCAGGCGATCGCATCAAGACCGACCGACGGGATTCACAGATGCTCGCGCTTCAACACCGCGCGGGTGGTCTGACGGCGGTCTGGGTCCCCGACGAAGTGCATGAGGCCATGCGCGATCTGGTCCGGGCCCGGGGAGACGCGATGATGGCCCTGATGCGGGCGCGACAGCAACTGCTGGCGTTTCTGCTGCGGCACGGCCGGACCTACCCGGTCGGCAAGCCATGGACCTTGAGGCACCGCCGCTGGCTGGCGGGTCAGGCGTTCGAGCAGGATGCGCACCGCATCGTCTTCCAAGATTACGTGGAGGCCGTCTGGGCGGCGCAGGACCGCCGGGAACAGCTCGAAGCGAGGATCTCCGCCATGCTGGCGGGCTGGTCGTTGTCGCCTCTGGTCGAGGCGCTTCGGGCGTTGCGCGGCCTCGACACCATCTCGGCCGTCAGCTTCGTCGCGGCCGTCGGCGATCTCGGCAGGTTTGAGAATCCACGACGGCTGATGGCCTATCTGGGTCTGGTCCCCTCGGAGCATTCCAGCGGCGACCGGATCCGGCGCGGAGGCATCACCAAGACCGGCAACCGCGAAGCGCGGCGGATGCTGGTGGAAGCGGCCTGGAGCTATCGCTACCCGCCGCGGGTCTCGACCGGCAAGACCGACGTCGTCTCTCGCCAGCCGAAGGTGGTGCGGGACGTGGCGTGGAAGGCCCAGGTGCGCCTGTGCGATAGATATCGCCGTCTCAGCGCCGGCGGCAAGCGGCCGACTGTCGTCATCGCCGCTATCGCTCGGGAGTTGTCGGGCTTCATCTGGGCGATCGGTCAGGAGGTGCGGCCAGCGGCGCCTTGAGCGCCGAGCCCTGGCCCGTCAGGCCGGGGGCGGAGCGGAAGGTCAGGGACATCCTCGAGAGCCCAGTGGGCAGGCCATGTGCCGACGCCCGACCTAAGTCAGAGGCCAGCCCGCGACGAAAAGCGTTCATGCGGTAACCAACACGCGAATGGAAGACTGATCGACCGTCGCCAACGCCGCTCCGCCCCCAACCTGACGAACCTCTCATCCTGCTCATCTCCGCGCCTGCGGCGCGGAAGGGTTTTGCACGTCCAGACACTTGAAAAAGGACATGGAAGGGCTCCGCCCTCACGGTCCGAGGCCGACGCCGCCGATCTGGCGGCCCTGTCGGAGGAGTATGACCGGCTGATTGCCGAGGCGGATGCGGTCGAAGTCTTGCCGCCGGAAACCGACGCCCGGCTCGAGGCCATCGACAGGGCCTTGCAGGCCTATGGACCTGACTATGACTACACGCCCGAGGCCAAGGCGCGGGCCGGGGTCATGGTCATGCTCGGCCATGACGGACTGGCCCGCTTTGAGCGCGGTCTGGTTCGCGCCGAGGATGCGGCTCTGGCGCCGCCTCCACCATGGGACGCGGACGAAGGCGCGGACGGTGACGGCCCAGACGAAGGCAAGGTCGATGACGCCCGCGCGGGGGGCGGCGAGAGGGACGCGCCTGATGAAGACTTGGCGCCCCTGTCCGAGCGCCTTCTCATCGACCTGACGGCCCACAAGACCATGGGGCTGCGGGACGCCGTGCAGGCCGATGTCGCCGCCGCCTTGGCGACGGTGGTTCACGCCATGGTCTTGCAGGTCTTTTATCCGGGATACGGCGACTTCACGCCGCTGCAGCTGCGCCTGTCGGCGGGAGGGCTGGAACGTTTCGCGCCGGGGGTCGGCGACAGCTCCGCCGGGCGGCGGGTTAGCGACCGGCTTGAGGCGTGGGGCGCGCGGCTTCCGGAGCGGGCCGAGGACCTGTGGTCGGTGGTGACGGGCTGCGCCGGGTCGAGCTTCTGGACCTGTTGGCCTGCTGCGCCGGGGTCGGGCTGTACGCCGTGCGCGATCCGCACGACCGGCGACCCGGCGCATGGGCGCAGGCAGAGACGTTGGCGACGGCGGTCGGGCTGGACATGACCGGAACATGGTCGGCCACCGCCGCCAGCTACTTCTCGCGCGTCCCCAAGGCGCGGGTGCTGGAGGCCGTGACCGAGGCGGTCGGCGCCGAGGAGGCGGGTCGGATCGCCGGGTTCAAGAAGGGCGATATGGCGGACGCCGCCGAGCGGTTGCTGGAGGGTAGGGGGTGGTTGCCCCCCGTTCTCCGAACCGCCGAAACCTTGCCGCAGGAACCTAGGCAGGAAGGCGATGGCGAGGATGGACCACCGCCTTCGCTCGACGCGGCCTACGACGTCGCAGCCGAATAGGTCTGCGATCCGGACCGAAACGGACCGCGCGCCCCTTGGGGCGCGCGGTCTTTTCCTTGCGCGAAGGTGGTCCAGGCCAGGGGCCGCGACGACGATCATGGCGGTTCACGCTGGACCTGGCATGCCGCCGACTTCACATCGGCTGGGCCCGACGGGGGCGCGGGACCAAGAGCGGACCGGTTGTCTCACCTGGAAACTGCGGCTTGCCGACCGCCCGGTCGGGGCCTTAGATCGACCGATGATCCACTCTCTCAAGCCGGTTCGTTCGCGATACAGGTCCGCCTCGCTCAGCCTGCGCTCGCGCAAGACCACGGCGGCGGAACGTCTGGGATGGGTTTCCGGCGTCGCGCTGGCGGCCGTGGTGACGCCTCCGGCGAAGATGGCCGTTATCGAACGTCTGACAGCCTATCGCTCCACCGCGCTCATCGACGGGATCAGTCCGCAGGCTCTGGGAGCGACCGTCTTCGTCCTCGTTTTCTTCGGATGCACGACCGTGCTCGGCCTGGGCCTTGGCGCCCTGCTCAAGGTCACCCTTCTGCGCGAGCGAATACGTCCTTCCACGGCCAGCGCCCTCTATCCCGGGCCGGGTCTCAAAGGTCATCCCCGACTGTAGCCTTGGCGAGAGGCGGACGAGCGCCCGTCCGGAGCAGAGCCTCCCATCCGTTGGCGCGCGATCTTTTGTAGGGCTGGTCGGCGCATGAGCGCTCCGCCATCGCCGTGGGGCAGGCGCGTTCAGGCCGCCTTGTCGAGGATGATCGCGAGCGCGGACGGCGGCAGGGCGTTCTGGGGAAAGCCCTGCCCAGGATTGCTGACCACATCGATGAAACGTTCGCCGTGATAGAGGCAGATGGTGTCGAAGCCGACCCATTGCTCGGCGACCAAAGCGAGGTCGCGCACCGCAGAGGCGTCGTCACGGGCGCTCAGAAACTGAATTTCCCGCGCCGGAACGCCGGGCATATTTACAATACAATAGTATGAAATCACGCCGATTTTCCTCGATTGGCGCGCTCCAAACGAACCGGGCGTCCGTCGGTTCCCGACCTCACGCCATCGTCTTGAAACCTTGTCGCAGGGTGCAGGTTGTCCACAGCCCTGCGGGACCTGTGATCAAGCGTCACGCCTCACTTGTTCTCTTTTTGTTCACGTGTAGAAGTCGCCTCGGGTCGGTGCGATGGAAATGGACAGGAAAACCCTGGGTCCCGATGAGGGCTTCGCCCGCGACCTGGAAGAGCTGGATCGCGCGCTTGAACAGGGTGAGCGTCCGGATGTCCCACCGCCCACGGTCGATCTGATCGCCGGGCTCGTCGCCGGCCTGCGCCTCGTGGGGCGGCGCCCCCAATGAGCGACGCGACGCCGACCTCGGTCGAACTGCAGGTGCTCCAACTGGTCGCGCTCTGGCGCCATGGACCCGCCGTCCGGCATGATCCTGTTCTCGCGAACATGTTCACGCGTCTCACGGCGGCGCTGAACCGGTCTGCACCGGGCGTCGCCGCCAGGGTTCTGGGGACGCTCGAGGACATGCAGGCGCGGGGGCTGGGCCTGTTCGCTCGAGACGAATGAGCATGGGCCGCTACAAGGGGATGTCGAGCAAGGGCGCCCTACCGTGGAGGACCTGGTCGAACTGGTCGACATCTATCGTCGGCTCCAGGCCATGCACGCCGGACTCAACCCCGTCTCCACGCAACGCTTTCCGGTCATGGCCGCCGCCGCCACGGTCAAGGCGGCCTGGGCCGAGGTCAGCGGCGCGGAACAGGGATGGAGCTATCCGGCGGAGTACGTCGTCAAACCGGGCGAAAGGAAGCCGACCGGCGTCTGAAGCGTTGGACCGGAACCATGTGCAACAACTACCGACTGCATGTTCCCGCCAATCAGTTGGCGGCGCCCCTCACCGATATCGGCCGGACGCTGGCCCTGCCGGACGGTCTGCCGAACCTTGAGGCGACCGATTACCGGATCGGCGACCGTGCGCCCGTGGTGCTCGCCGGGCAGGGCGGTCTTCGGCTGGTGAGGACGCCCTGGGCCTGGAAAGGACCGAACGGAAACCCGGTCTTCAACTTCCGGTCCGAGGGCCGATCCTTCGCCAGCTCGACCCGCTGCCTGATCCCCGCCGACGGCTTCTACGAGTTCACCGAGCCCAAGGTGGCGGGGAAGAAGACGAAATGGCTCTTCACCCTGATCGACCAGCCCTGGTTCTGGATCGCCGGGGTGGTGAAGGAGGGCGCCTTCGCCATGCTGACGACTGAACCTGGACCGGAGGTGGCCCCTTATCACGACCGGCAGGTCGTCGTCCTGCCGCCAGGGGCGGGCGCGCACTGGCTCGACCTTTCCGCGCCGGAGGACCTGATTCTCAGGCCCAGCCCTCCGGGGTCGTTCGTCGTCGAGCGGGTTTATCCATAGGCCAGACGACCGGCAGCGGCCCGACTCAGCTTAACCGCGACCCATGACCCCCGATCAATTGACCGCCGCCCTGGACGCCATGCAGCAGGCCGCAGGGGGCGACCCCGCGCTCATGCCTGGATTGATCGCGGTGAAAAGTTCGGTGTGGTGCGACAGCCTCTACGCCATCGAACGCATCACCAAGACCCTGGACGAGGGCATTCGGCACCGGGGGATCAAGGTCATGGTCTCATCCCTGTTCGAGACCAAGGTCCTGACCCGCGTCGAAGCCGCTGATCGCGGCGCGCCCTACTATGACCTGACCTCTGGGGGCTGATCCTCAACCGCCAGCCTGGCCTGGCCTGGCCTGGCCATCCCGCCGTCAGGCAGGTTCGGGAGCGATCATGTCATCGCCTGCGAACATGCACGCAGGCTGACTTGCTGACCGCCCTGAAGGATGGACTGAAGGGATGGCGGCGGCGGCGAGGCGACGCCGTCGTGCGCTCAGTCGCGCCGCATCTTCAGCAGCGGCGGAGCCCTTCTCGCCTTCCGTCGCCACAACGGGCGCCGATGAGGTCCGCCAGAAATCAGACGGTCTGAACGTCAGAGACGGCGACTCGCGTCAGGCCAGGCTGGTCAGCATTCCGAGCTTTCACCGGCGGCTCCTGCCTCTGCAACCGTGAGCCTGGATCCGGCGCCGATCCTCATCACGGCTAGGCCAAGCCGTTCCTTCCGAGGGCCAGGCAGGCGTCAACAGTTCCGGGGCGCCTGGGTGAGTTTGGGCTCCGTAGCGGCCGGTCTTCCGTTTTTCGCGCCATCCGGCGCGGCCTCTCAATGAGGCGGATCTGACCGTGACCGGTCGGCTGGCGCAACCGTCAGGACGACTTTCTTCCCCGGCCTTCGGCCTTCCTCGCGAAACAAGAAAGTCGCTCCCTTCGGTCCTCCGCTGCGCTGCGGGGTCTCGCTGCGCTCGCCCTGCGCGCCTCCCGATCCCGGTCTCCCGATCGCCATCGAGGCCGCGACAGGCGTGGCCCGAAGCAAAGGAGAGACTGACATGGCCGCTATTGGAACCTTCATCGCCCAGGGCGACGGCTACACCGGTTCGATCAAGACCCTGACCCTCAACGTGAAGTCGGCGACCTTCCGCCCCAACGAGAAGGGCGACGACAAGGCCCCGGACTATCGGATTTTCGCGGGGACCACGGAGTTCGGCGCGGCCTGGAAGAAGACCAGCCAGCAGAACCGCGACTACCTCTCGGTCAAGCTGGACGATCCGAGCTTCCCGGCGCCGATCTACGCCTCGCTGGTCGAGAGCGACGAGGGGCACAGCCTGATCTGGTCGCGCAACTGAGAGCCCGGCGGCGGCGCCAGGGCGCCGCCGCCATCCCCTTCAGACCGTCTTTCAAGGAGGCCGCCATGTCGCGCCCCACCGCTTCCGTTCGCCCCGATCCCCATGCCGAGATCACCGCCCTCATCCTCGCCGAACTCGAGACCGGCGTCCGCCCCTGGACCCGTCCGTGGACGACACAGGGCGCCGTCTCCCGCCCGCTGCGGCATGACGGACAGCCCTATCACGGGGTCAACGTCCTGACGCTCTGGGTCCGGGCCGCCCGCTGCGGCTACGCCCGCCCCGTCTGGATGACCTTCCGTCAGGCCCTGGCGCTCGGCGGTGCGGTTCGAAAAGGCGAAAAGGGCGCCCCCGTCGTCTACGCCGCGCCCATCTCGCTTGCCGATGACAGCGACGATCAGCCGGAAGCGCGGCGCGGCGGGAGCTTCCTGAAGCGTTACACCGTCTTCAACCTGGACCAGATCGAAGGCCTGGACGACCGCTATCCGCTGCCGGTCCGCCCCGATGTCGCCGAGCGGATCGATCATGCGGAACGCTACTTCGCCGCGACCGGCGCCGATGTCCGGGCAGGCGGCGACACCGCCTGCTACCGCCCGGACGCTGATGCCGTGCACATGCCGGCCTTCGAGGCCTTCCATGACCCGGAAGCCTACTACGCCGTTCTGGCCCACGAACTGGTCCACTGGACGGGCCATCGGTCCCGTCTGGATCGCGATCTCACCCTCGGCCGTTTCGGCGACGAGGCCTACGCCCGCGAGGAACTGGTGGCCGAACTCGGCGCCGCCTTCGTCTGCGCCGACCTCGATCTGGCGCTCGAACCGCGTCCTGATCACGCCGCCTACATCGCCTCCTGGCTGCGCGTCCTGCGCAACGACAGCCGCTTCATTGTCGCCGCCGCCGCTCACGCGGAACGCGCCGCGAAGTTCCTGGCGGAAAAGCAGCCGCCGCCCTGATGCGAACGGGCGTGATGACGCGCGGGCATCGCCCGATGCCCGCGCGCCGACTGCCGCAGACGCCGGTTTGGCGAAATCCTTGGCCTGTCCCGCCGCCGACCGCCGACGGCGTTCCAGCCCCGCAAGGATTGCCGCCATGCACGACGCCCAGACCCCGATTCCGCCGCGCTATCTCCGCACCGCCGAGGCTGCGCGGCATCTCGGCCTGTCCGGCCGCACGCTCGAGAAGCACCGCTGCTACGGCACCGGGCCCCTCTATCGGAAGATCGGCGGACGCGTCGTCTATGCCGTCGGCGACCTCCAGGCCTGGGCGGATCGCGGCGTCAAATCCTCCACTACGGACCCGGGCCACGACAGGATTTCGCCCGCGCGCCGCCCGGATCGGGGCCCCGCGTTATGACCGGCCGGGATGACGAGGACGCCCCACCGCCGCCGCTCTATCTGGCCTATCACCGCGATCCTGTGGTGGTGGTCGAGGCCCCGCCGCCGTCCGCCGACCAACTGACCTGGGTCGAACTCGTCTTCGACCCGGGCCGCACGGAGCGCTGGATCCGCTTCGGCCAGGCGGTCGACCAGCGCATCGTCTCGCGCCGGAACCGTTTCGTCGCCTTCCGTCCCGGCGTCGTCTTCGCCTATGTGCGCTGGGCCGCCAACGCCTACGGCACGGTCGTGTCGCGCCTCGACATCCTCCAGGCGGCTGATCCGACCCGCGACCGGATCGCCATTTCCGGCGTCGTTCCCGGCGCCGTCAGCCTGCTTCGCCTGAACGGCTGGCCGAGGGTTCGCCGCGCCCTGGACCTGATTGACGCCGTCGAGGCCGGCGGTTTTGAACCGGGCGAGGTCGCTCCCGACTACTGGCGCCACGTCCATGCCCGGCTGGCGGTCAGCCTGCCGCCCCTGGCCTATACCGCCGAGCGTCACCGTGCCTTTCGTCTGCGCCAGCAGGTCTCGTCATGAGGCGGGCGGCGGTGCTGGGGTGGGCCGGCCTGGCGCTCGCCGCCCTCGCGCTTGGCCCGGTCAATGCCCGCGCGCCGCGCCTGATCTGGAACGCCTCCGCGAGCCTTCCGACCGGCCTCTATCGGCTTT
>NZ_DAMCNG010000012.1:0-2006 GCF_032107865.1 Brevundimonas sp. | reverse complement strand
AACCGACGCGCGCGGTCACCGCAGGCGAACTTGTCGCCTACCGCCCAGCGCCGGAATGGTCGCGGGCGTTCGCGGCGCGCGGCTATCTGCCGGACGGCGTTCCGCTCTTGAAGCCGGTTGCGGCGACCGCGCCCTCAGTCGTCTGTCGCTGGGAACAACGCGTCTTCATCGACGGCCGGACGGTCGCCGAGGCGCTGGAAAAGGACCGCGTGGGGCGGCCGCTTCCGCGTTGGAGCGGCTGCATCACCCTGGATCCGGAGGCTGTCTTCCTGCTCGCGCCTGACGTCCCCGACGCGCTGGACAGCCGCTACTTTGGCCCCGTCGACCGCAAGGAATTGCTCGGCCGCATCGTGCCGGTCCGCGTCGGGGAGGGGCGCGGATGACCCGTCGTACCGTCCCGGGAGGTGGCGCGAGATGGGTTGTGACGCTCGGCCTGACCTTGGCCGCGACCAGCTTTCCGTGCGTCTCGGTCGCGCTTCCGGCGGCTTTTGAACCGCGCGAGCAAGCCCTTGCCAGACGTGCGATCGATGACCTGATCACGGAGGCGGCGCGTCGTTTCGGCCTGCCGCCACACTGGATTCGGGCGGTCATGAAACAGGAGAGCGGCTTCAATCCTCGCGCTACATCGCGCGCGGGCGCCATGGGTCTGATGCAGGTGATGCCCGCCACCTATGCGGAACTGCGGCGCCGGCACGGCCTCGGCGCGGACCCCTACGATCCCCGCGACAACATCCTGGCCGGCGCCGCCTATCTGCGCGAACTGCACGACCGGTTCGGCCTGGAGGGCATGTTGCCCGCCTATAACGCGGGGCCTGGACGTTACCTGCAGCATAGAGATGAAGGGCGGCCCCTGCCTCTGGAGACCCGCGACTACGTCGCCCGGATCGGGCTTCCGGACGGGATGGCGGCGTCGCCGGTCGGCCCCCGGATCGTGGCGGTCTCGCCGGTTGATCCGCACCGGGCGCCGCTCTTCCCGGACATGCCGCAGACTTCCGGTTCCGGGGTTCCCGGACTCTTCGCAGTGCTGGCGCCTGCCGCCGGCTCAGATCCGGTTTCGCCGTGATGAGCCTTCCTGGAGACGTGCAGGAGGGAGGGCGAGATAAAAGCCGCAAGGTGCGGTGGGGGTGGGGGAGGCGTTTTGCCCGTTATATCAACGATTTGCCGCAAGGTTTAAATCAACAACGAGCCTTGTCTGACCGGCTATGCCACGGGAAAGGCGCGGGTTTTTGCGCCTTATTCGACCTGTCATGACCGGCGAGGACGATATCCAAGTCCGCCCGGGACGAATCCGCGGGGCAGCAGGGCCGAGGGTCGATACGGCGCTGCGCCAGGTCATCGTCGCCGTCGCCCGCGCCGGCGGTCCTTCACGCAGACAGGGTGTCGGCAAGGGGGGCGGTTCAGGCGCAAGCACCTTCGGACGGGGACGGGCGGCCGTGGTTCGTAGCCTCCATGCGGGGACGTCGCGAAGGCAGGTCGTCGTCAAGGCGCGGGTGGCGCGCCGAAGCGCCGGAGGGCTGGCCGCGCACATAGGCTATCTCCAGCGCGACGGCGTGACGCGGGACGGCGAAGCGGGCCGCATCTTCGACGCCCGGAGCGACGCGGCCGACGCCTCGGCCTTCGTGGAGCGGTCCAGGGACGACCGTCATCATTTTCGCTTTATCGTCTCGCCGGAGGACGCCGCCGAACTCGCGGATCTTCGCGCCTATACCCGCGATCTCATGGCCGACGTCCAGAGGGATCTGGGAGCGCCGCTCGACTGGGTCGCGGTCGATCACTGGAACACCGCCCATCCCCACATCCACATCATCCTGAAGGGAAGGCTGGATGACGGCGCCGACCTGGTCATCAGCCGGGACTATATCAGCCGGGGTTTCCGAGCGCGCGCCGAGGCCCTGGCGGAGCTTGAACTGGGGCCGCCGAGCCCGCGTGAACGCGCGGCCGCCCTGATGCGGGACGCCGAGGCCCAGGGCTGGACCCGCCTCGATCGCGCGCTCGAGCGGTTGGCG
>NZ_DAMCNG010000011.1:0-30745 GCF_032107865.1 Brevundimonas sp. | reverse complement strand
AAACCGCACGGGGCGCGCGCACCAGCCACAGCACCTCGCCAGGTCCGGAGCCCGGATTGCCCAGGGCCATCGCATAGTCGGCGGCGTCGAAACGGGTCTCGCCCAGCATCACCGCCAATGCGATCGCCAACACGATCGCGGCCGCCAGGCCGATGTTCAGCGTCGCAGTCCGGCTCATGACGCCTGCTCGGCCAACTGCGCCGCCGCGTCCGCCGCAAACCAGGCCGGGCACGTCAGCGTCGCACCAGGCAGTTCAGCCGCAGTACGCCCGCGCATCGCGCGTTGCATCACCGGATGCCGTCCCGCCCCGCGCCAATCCGAACGCGCCAGATCGAAGAAACCCTTCACGAAAAGAGCCGGCGGCGTCAGCAGCACGCGCTCAAGTCCCAGAGGCTGATAGCCCGGCCGTTCGACCCCATTGCGAAACCCGGCCGCGCGCAGGACAGCGTCCATCAAGGAGCCGGGTCCGGAGGTGAAGCCGCTGGCCGTGACATAGACGGTCTTGCGCCCTCGACCTGCACCTTCAGCCTTCGCCAACTGCGCTTCCATGCGCTGCACCAGGAGCTTGCCTCGCTCGGGACGGCCCAAAGCCTGGGCTACGCTATGAATGTTGGCGCGAACCCCATCCATATCCGTGGCGTCGGATATCGTAACCGTGCGGACGCCGTCGCGCTCCAAAGCCGCCAGAAGGCGAGCGTCGCCGCCCCAATAACGCACCGCGACGTCTGGTCGAAAGCCGATAGCGGCCTCCAACGTTGGTCGCACCCGCCGATGACCCTGGACGTCAGCCCGCAGCCAGGAATCAGGATCATCCGCTCTCGGCGACAGGCCCAGCTCCGCATCGGGCGCCAGGGCGAGGACGAATTGATCGGCGCATTGATCCAGCGCCATGACCCGCAAAGGCTCGGCCGCCGCAACGCCGCTCCAACACGCCATCGCCGAAACGACGGCCGTGATCGCGGTCCTCACGAGGCGGTCAATCCTGCGAACAAGGCGTCCATCTGAGTGCGGACCAAGGTCTCACGATCCGCCCAATCGAAATAAGGCTTGGTCGTCATGATAGAGACCAACCCATGGGCGCTGGCCCAGATGACCTGCGCCAGCGTGCGAGGATCACCTCGCAGCGCGCCCTGATCAACCGCCTCCTCGACCACGCTGACAAAGGCGCGAAACAGGTCGGCCCCGCTCTGCTGAGCCACGGTCTCGGCGCCGTGCCGCGTCTGGACCTGTGGAGTCAGATAGGCCAGCCGATAGGCGTTCGGATTGGCGAAACCGAACGCCATATAGTTCTCGATGATCCGGCGCAGCCGCGCCAAGGGGGGGGCATCCTCCGCCAGGGTCCGTCGGTGTTGCTCGGCCAGGGTATCGAAGGCGTTGCGGCAGATCTCGTTGAGAATCTCGCCCTTGTCCGCAAAGTGCATATAGAGGGCGGTCGACGACAGACCCACCTCGTCTGCAATCTTGCGAATGGTAGCGCCCTCATAGCCCCGCTCGACGAAGATTCCTTCAGCCGCCGCCAGGATTTCTGCACGGCGCTCGTGCCCTTCGCCCTTGGGTTTCCGTGTCGAACGCGACGATGCGGCAGATGCGAGCGACACTCGAATGCTCCCCAAGCTGAACTCCCGTGTGTGACCAGTGATAACCGCAAAAGCCGGCTCCGGCCAAATATATTGCTTTACAGAGGCGTCAGTATAACGTCGGTCTTCAGGCGGGAGGGCGACGATGCAAAGGGGAACATTCGCCCGTGCGGACAGCGATGCTCTGAAGTCTGCGCGCATCACGCTGACAACCCGTCAGGCCTTTGGCCTCACCCTCATACTCACCGGCGTTTTGGCCGCAGCCACCATCGCCCCCTTATCAGGCTCGGTCGTCCTTCTGAGCCTGCAGATCGGCTTCATGAGCTTGGCCGCCTGGAGGCTGTTCCTGCTCTGGAACAGCCGAGGACAGCACGTGCTCGACACAACGCCGATAGGCGCGGATCCGTCGTCTCCATGGCCTCGCTACACCATTGTGTCGGCCTTGTATCAGGAGGCAGCCGTCCTGCCGCAACTGATCGAACGGCTGTCCGACATCGACTATCCGAGAGATCGCCTCGAAGGATTTCTGGTGCTTGAGACAGACGACGCGGCGACCATCAGGGCTGCGTTGGACCTGCCCAGGCCCGACTGGCTTCAGGTATTGATCGCACCGCCCGGCGCGCCGAAGACCAAGCCGCGCGCTCTGAATTACGCATTGGCGCGCTGCAGCGGCGACCTGATCACCATCTATGACGCCGAAGACGACCCCGACCCGCTGCAGCTGCGCGAGGCCGCGACGCGCTTCATCCACGCAGGCGAAAACCTGGCCTGCCTTCAGGCGCCGCTACGCATTCGTTGCAGGAACAAGGCCAGCGCCAGCCCCTTTCTCGACCGACAGTTCGCGGCCGAATACGCCGCCCTGTTCGAAGTCACCCTGCCGGCCATGAGCCGTATGGGCCTGCCCTTTCCTCTCGGCGGAACCAGCAATCATTTCCGTGTGCCGGTCCTGAGAGCGCTAGGAGGTTGGGATGCCTGGAATGTCACTGAGGACGCCGATCTGGGCTTCCGCATCTGGCGCGCCGGTTATCGGCTCGGCGTCATCTCGAGGCCGACCTATGAGCCGCCGCCTGGCCCCTTGTCGCTGTGGTTGCCACAACGCACACGCTGGCTGAAGGGCTATCTGCAAACACTGGCTGTCCATACGCGCTACACAGAAGGGATGGGTTGGCGAGGCTGGGCGGCATTGGCCGCCACGGTCGGCGCAGGGGTGGCGTCCGCCGCCATTCACGCCATCTGCGCCGCCTGGGTGTTTAGCGTAGCCCTGACCTCTATCGTCGCCGGCCGCCTGCCTCATTTTTCACCGCAAGGCAGTATTGTCCTGGTTTCGGGCGTCATCGCCGCCTGGCTGCTGAAGCACCGAGGCGCGCGACAGGCGGGCGGCTCCTATGGTCTGGCCGACATGCTGGCCTCCCTCGCCTATTGGTGCCTGCTCAGCCTGGCGTTCGCCCACGCCGCCATCCGCCTGATCTTTGAACCGCATTACTGGGACAAGACCCCGCATCAGGTTGAACCCGAACCCGATATCGCCCTGATCGACGGTGCTGACGCTGGACGAGCGGCCGCCTGAGCGCCTATCAGCGCGCATGGCTCCGGTTCTCTCATCCTCGCCCGAAACCCTCGTCACGCGCGGGTGGTCGGACTACGCCCTTCTGGACAGCGGCGACGGCCGCAAGCTGGAGCGCTACGGCCGCTATACCGTGGTGCGGCCCGAGCCTCAGTGCTTCTGGAAGGCGCATGACGAGACCGCCTTTGAAAACGCCAACGCCATGTTCGACCCGCAGCAGGAGGAAGAGGATTCCGGCCGTTGGCGCTTTGACGCCCATGGCCCGATCGACGCCTTTCCGCTGAAATGGCGCGACGTGCAGTTCATGGGGCGCTTCACCCCCTTTCGGCACCTGGCCTTCTTCCCTGAGCAAGCGGCCAACTGGGAATGGCTGGACGCCCGCGTCCGCACCCTGAAGCAGCCGAAAATCCTGAACCTGTTCGGTTATACCGGCGTAGCCAGTCTGGCCTGCTCGGCGGCGGGCGCGCACGTCACCCACGTCGACGCCTCCAAGAAGTCCGTCGCCTACGCTCGCGAAAACGCCGAACTGTCAGGTCTGGCCGACCGCCCGATCCGCTGGATCGTCGAGGACGCCCGCAAATTCGTGGCGCGAGAGGTCCGGCGCGGCAGTAAATACGACGGCATCATTCTGGACCCGCCGAAATATGGGCGCGGCGCTAATGGCGAGGTCTGGCGCCTGTTCGAGGACATGCCTGAACTGCTGAAGGACTGCGCCGCCCTGTTGTCCGACAACGCCTCCTTCCTGCTGCTGAACGCCTATGCGGCGCGGATTTCCGGTCTGTCGCTGGCGCACATGATGGCCGAGGCGACCCATGCTCGTGGCGGCCGCATCGACTGGGGCGAACTGGCGTTGTCCGAAGACGGTAAGGACGCCCGCGCCATCGGCCTGTCCTTCTTCGCAAGGTGGAGCGCCTGATGACCGAACGCCTCATCACCTCCCTGACCAACGACACCATCAAGGCCGTCCGCGCCCTGCACATGCGCAAGGAACGCGAAGCCACCGGCCGCTTCCTGGCTGAGGGACTGAAGTTCATCGGCGAGGCGCTGGATCAGGGTCGCGCGCCCGTCATGCTGCTGGTCGGTCAGGACGCCCGGCCGCACCCCTTGCTGGACCGCGCCAAGGCCGAGACGCTGAAAAGCGGCGGCCAGATCATCGTCGTCACCCACGCCATCCTCGAAAAGATCAGCCGCCGCGACAATCCGCAGACGGTGCTGGGCGTGTTCGAGCAGGTCTATACCCCGCTGGACGCCATCCAGCCCGACGTCAAACCCTGCTGGGTGGCGCTGGAGCAGGTGCGCGATCCGGGTAACCTGGGCACCATCATCCGCACGGCGGACTCGGCTGGTTGCGGCGGCGTCATCCTGATCGGCGATTGCGTCGATCCCTTCTCGGTCGAGGCGGTGCGCGCCACCATGGGCTCAGTCTTCGCCGTGACCATCAGCAAGGCGTCGCGCGAAGAGTTCCTGGCCTGGCGCGCCAAATGGCCGGGCAGCGTCATCGGCACCCGCCTGGACGCCACGCACGGCTATCGCGACAGCCCTGTGCGCCACCCTGCCATCATCATGATGGGCAACGAACAGGCGGGTCTGACCGATGAACTGGCCGCCGCCTGCGACCTGAACGTCAAGATCCCGATGCGCGGCCGCGCCGACAGCCTGAATCTGGCTGTCGCGACGGGGGTCATGGTCTATGCCGTGACTGACGCGGCCTACGGCTCCAGTCTCTAGGCCTCGCCCTCGGTCTTGATGCGGCCCATGCCGATCAGGGCCAGGACCGTCAGCAGGGCCGCGACCGTCAGATAGTTTCCGACCGCCTGCAGGCCGTAATGACCCGCCAACCACGTCGCGGCGTAGGGCGCCAACGAGGCCCCCAGAATGCCGGCCAGATTGAAGGTCATCGACGCGCCGGTGTAGCGCACCGTCGTCGGGAAGGGCCGCGCCAGCGCCGCGCCCAGCGGCCCGTAGGTGCAGCCCATCAGGCTGAAACCGATGATGAAGAAGGCGATCACGCCGACCATCCCGCCGCTACCGAACAGGGGCGCGAGGACCAGGCCGAACAGGGCGATGGCGACGGTTGTCACGAGCAGCGTCCTGCCCTGCCCCCAACGATCCGCCGCCAAAGCCGCCAGCGGAATGAACAGGCCGAAGAAGCAGACGCCCAGCAACTGGATCGGCAGGAACTGGTCGCGCGTATAGCCCATGCTGGTCGTGCCCCAGCCCAGGGCGAAGACTGTCATCAGATAGAACAGGACAAAGGTCGCCAGCCCGGCCAGCGTCCCGGTCAGCAAGGCGAACTTGTGATGCTTCACAAGCGTCAGCGCGGGCGCCTGAACCCGCTCGGCGCGGTCGATGGCGCGTTTGAACTCGGGCGTCTCGGTGATCTTCAGCCGCATCCACAGGCCGACGATGACCAACAGCGAACTGGCGATGAAGGGAATGCGCCAGCCCCAGGCCATAAACTGGCTCTCGCTCATCACCTGCCCCAGGACGATGAAGCTCAGTGTCGACAGTATGAAACCGATCGGCGCGCCCAGCTGGGGGAACATGCCGAACCAGGCCTTCTTGCCCGGCGGAGCGTTCTCGGTCGCCAGCAGGACCGCCCCGCCCCATTCGCCGCCCAGACCCAAGCCCTGACCGAACCGGCACAGGGCCAGCAACAGGGGGGCGATGACGCCGACCGAATGCCAGGTCGGCAATAGGCCGATGGCGATGGTCGACAGGCCCATGGTCATCAGGGCCGCCACCAGCGTCGCCTTGCGCCCTACCCGGTCGCCGAAGTGGCCGAAGACGACCGCGCCGATCGGCCGAGCGAAGAAGGCGATGGAGAAGGTGGCGAAAGAGGCCAGCATGGCCGTCATCCGGTCGCCGCCGGGGAAGAACAGGTCCGGAAAGACCAGCACCGCCGCCGTGGCGTAGATGTAGAAGTCGTAGAACTCGATCGTCGTGCCGATCAGGCTGGCGAACAGAACGCGCCGCTTGGAGGCGAAGGGCGGTGAAACAGCGGCGTCGGTCACGCGAAATCCTTACGGTTGACGCACGATCATTGCGGCGCGCCGCCATCAGGCGTCAAGCGGACGATCAGGTTCCGCGTGGCTTGACCCGGTTGGTCGGCGCCGCATTGGCCGGGTCTTCCGGCCAGGGATGGCGTGGATAGCGGCCGCGCATCTCGCTGCGAACCGCCGCCCATGATCCGCTCCAGAATCCCGGCAGATCCTTCGTCACCTGCACCGGCCTCCGGGCGGGCGACAACAGGGACAGCGTCAGGGGCGTGCGACCGCCGCCGACGGTCGGATGAGACTTCACGCCAAACAATTCCTGCACCCGAATTTCGACACGCGGGCCGCCCTCGGCCTCATAGTCGATGCCCGCACTGCCCAGCGGCGTGGTCAGGCGTGTCGGCGCCAGATCATCCAGCCTGCGTTGCAAATCCCACGGGATCAGCCCACGCAGGGCCTCCGCCAGCCTGCCGTCACCGATGTCGGCCAGCGACCGCGCCCCGTCTAACAGGGGCCAGAGCCAATCCTCACGCGCGTTCAACAGCCCTTGGTCCGAAACGTCGGGCCAGACGTCATCCAGTCCGCGAAGGAAAGCCAGCCGCGCCCGCAGCGCCCCCGCCTGCTCGCCCCATTTCAGCGCGCCCAGACCGCCCGCTTCGACCTCTGACTTCAGGGCCGCCGTCATGGTCGCACGATCGGGCGCGCCGACGACCTTTTCATCCAGCACAACAGCGCCGATGCGGCGAACTCGGCGGATCACCGGCTTGCCCGAAGGTTCGCGCGTCAGCCGATCCTCGACCTCGATCAGACGCGCAAGGTCGCTTTCCAGCGTTGTCGCGTCCAACGCCGCCGCCAGGCGGATGCGATCACGCGCGTCGCCTCCCCCCAGTTCAGCCACAGCCAGCCAGGGCTCGCGCGCCAGATGGTCTGTCGGCTCGATGAAGGCGCCGCGCCCCGAAGCCAGCAGCACCTCGCCCGGCTTGCCCTTGGCGCGCGCGATGCGTTCGGGGAAGGCCTCGGCCAACAGCAGCCCTGCGTCCGGTTCTCCATCTCGCCCGCCGCCCGCTGCTCGCGCCCAGCGTTCGACCAGCTTCATCGCATCGCGGGCGCGCGGGGATCGATCCCGCTCCAACCCTTTCAGGCGGTCTTGCAGATCAACGCTGTTGCCGCCCAGGCCGGGCTCGCTCAGCACCGCCGCGATCTTCGCGCCTTCAAGAGCGCCACCCTGATCCGAGGCCACGGCGACCATGTGCGCCAGACGCGGCGCCAGCGGAATGCGGGTCAACCGCCGACCGTGGGGCGTCAGATCGCCCTTGCCGTCCAACGCCCCCAGCCGGGTCAGCACCTTGCGCGCCTCGGCCATCGCCCCGCCGGGCGGCGGATCCAGCAGGGCCAGCCCCTCGACCGACTTCGTTCCCCAGCGCGCCAGATCAAGGGCGAAGGCGGTCAGGTCCGCTTCTTGGATTTCCGGCCGTTGATGGGCGACCAGACCGCGCGTCTGTTCCTCGTCCCACAGGCGATAGCAGACGCCAGGTTCGACCCGGCCGGCGCGGCCGCGCCGCTGCTCGGCCGAGGACTTGCTGACCTTGACCGTCGCCAGCCGCGTTAGGCCGCTGGACGGCTCGAAACGCGGCACGCGCGACAAGCCTCCGTCGATGACCACCCGCACGCCTTCGATGGTCAGGCTGGTTTCAGCCACGGAGGTCGCCAACACCACCTTGCGGCGGCCCGGCGCGGAGGGTTCGATGGCGCGGTCCTGCTCGCCCTTGTCCAGCGCGCCGTACAGAGCGACGACATCGACACTCGGATCACGCAGCCGCTCGTTCAAGCGCTGGACGGTGCGATGTATCTCGCCCTGCCCCGGCAGGAAGGCCAGAACCGAGCCGGTTTCATCATGCAGGGCCTGCATCACCGCCTTGACCATCGCGTCCTCGAACCGCTCGACCGGGTTGCGGCCCAGGTAGTGCGTCTCGACCGGGAACATCCGTCCTTCGGCTTCAATGACGGGCGCGTCTTCCAGCAGGCGCGACACCCCTGCGATATCGAGCGTGGCCGACATGACCAGCAGGCGCAGATCGTCGCGCAGCACCGACTGGCTCTCACGCGCCAGAGCCAGGCCCAGGTCGGCGTCGAGGCTGCGCTCGTGGAATTCGTCGAACAGAACGGCGCCGACGCCTTCCAGCGCCGGGTCGTCCAGAATCATGCGCGTGAAGACGCCCTCGGTGACGACCTCGATTCGGGTATCCGGGCCGATCCGGCTTTGAAGACGGGTGCGATAGCCAACAGTTCCGCCCGCCTTCTGGCCGAGAGTGGCGGCCATGCGGTCGGCTGCGGCGCGCGCGGCCAGTCGCCGCGGCTCAAGCACCAGCACCTTGCCGTCGCCCAGCCACGGCTGATCCAGTAGGGCCAGAGGCACGACCGTGGTCTTGCCCGCGCCCGGCGGCGCGGCCAGCACGACCGCAGAGGTCTGGACCAAGGCGGCCTTCAGCGGCTCCAGAACGGCGTGAATCGACAACATGGAACGGGCTGTAGCGCCTTCGGCCGGGGTCACGAAAGCGTCGTCCGCACGTCATCCTTCGTAAACCGCGTTGCGCCAAGCCCTTCAGATGGCTAGCGTCCCCGCCCAAGAAGGCGACCCGGGAGGGGTCGTCGCAATAAGTTGGGGGCGCACCTGCATGTCTGCAGATGGCGTAAAGCCAGCCGGAAACCGGCTATTTCTTAAAAAATCAATTGCCCAAATTCAGAAAGAAGCCGCCAAAAGCGAGCTGAAACGGACCCTCGGTCCGATGAATCTGATGAGCCTGGGCATCGGCGCCATCATCGGCGCCGGCATCTTCGTTCTGACGGGTCAGGTGGCCTCGGCCCACGCCGGCCCGGCCATCATGTTCTCCTTCGTCATCGCCGGCATCGCCTGCGCCCTGGCGGGCCTGTGCTACGCCGAACTGGCGTCGACCATGCCGGTGTCGGGCTCGGCCTACACCTACGCCTACGGCACCCTGGGCGAGGTTTTCGCCTGGATCATGGGCTGGCTGCTGGTGCTGGAGTACGGCGTCGCGGCCTCGACCGTAGCGGTCGGCTGGTCCGGCTATGTGGTGTCGATCCTGAATGACTTCGGCGTAAGCGCCAGTCTGTTCCCGACAATAACCTATCCAGGCGGCGAAGGGCCTCAGTGGGCCACTCCGCTGATCCAGTATGTCTCCTCGGGCGAGAACGCGGGCTTCCCGCTGACGGGCACCTTCAACCTGGTCGCGGCCGTCGGCATCGCCGCCGTGTGCGGCCTGCTGGTGCTGGGCGTGTCGGAATCGGCGAACATCAACAACGCCATCGTCGTCATCAAGATCATCGTCCTGCTGACCTTCATCGCCGTGGGCCTGCAGTACATCAACCCGGCCAACTGGGATCCCTTCATCCCGCCGCAGGGCGAGAGCTGGGACCAGTTCGGCGTGGGCGGCATCTTCCGCGGCGCTTCGATCATCTTCTTCGCCTACGTCGGCTTTGAAGCGGTTTCGACCGCCGCCGCCGAAGCCAAGAACCCGTCGAAGGACGTGCCGATCGGCATCCTGGGCGCCCTGTTCGTCTGCACCCTGATCTACATGGTCGTGGCCGCCGTCATGACCGGCGTCGTTCCCTACCTGGAGCTGGCCTCGCCGGCGCCGATCGCCGTCGCCATCGACCGCATGGGCCTGGAATGGGCCAATGTGCCGCTGGCCGGCGCGCCCAGCGGGCAGCTGAACATGATCGCCTTCCTGGTCAAGATCGGCGCCATCACCGGCCTGTCCTCGGTCATGCTGGTGCTGTGCTACGGCCAGACGCGCATCTTCTACACCATGGCGCGCGACGGCCTGCTGCCCAAGGCGTTCGCCGTGGTGCACCAGAAGTTCCGCACCCCGTGGATCGGCACCATCCTGCTGGGCATCGTCATCGCCATTGCAGCGTCCTTCCTGCCCATCTCGATCCTGGGCGACCTGGTGTCGCTGGGCACGGCGACGGCCTTCGCCATCGTCTGCTTGTCGGTCATCGTCCTGCGCATCAAGCACCCGGAAATGGAGCGTCCGTTCCGCGTGCCGGGCGGTATCGTCACGGCGGTGCTGGGCATCCTGGCCTGTCTGACGCTGGCGTCGTTCAACTTCATCCCGATGGTGACGCACGCCCTGAACGACAACCCGCTGCCGCTGACCATCCTGGGCGTCTACGCCCTGGTCGGCGCCCTGATCTACGGCCTGTACGGCTTCGCCCACTCGAAGCTGGCCAAGGGCATCGACATCACCGAGGACACGACTCTGGAATCGGCGGTCGAGGCCATGGGCCACGGCGTGGACAACAAGAAGGACTGATCTCGATCAGTCGGCCTCAAGCAGCGCAAAGCGCGGTAGGCCCAATAAATGAGAAGGCCCCGGAGCGATCCGGGGCCTTTTTCATGTCCAGGCGGGATTGCCGAAACCGCCGCCCTCGCCTACAGCCTCGGACGAACCTATGCGGATGTGGCGGAACTGGTAGACGCACCAGATTTAGGTTCTGGCGCCGCGAGGCGTGGAGGTTCGAGTCCTCTCATCCGCACCAAGGTCGTTTCCTGAAAACAGACGCCTCATTCCACCGGCTGAGGCAGAAGACGCCGTAGCGCCGCCTGGACACGCGGCAACCGCATCAGAAAACCTGTCGTCAACCCGGCGACGGCGAAAGCGCCGCCAAAGACGCCTGCATGCCAGTTCGAGAGCGCGAACGCCGCAACCGCCGCCGCCAGCGGCGTGGCGATGACCAGAGCGATCAGCCCCAGAGCCATGAACTTCGAAGATCGTTGTTTTTGCATGTCGATGCCATGCGGAGGATGGGGGTTATTGTCCAGCTAGAAACGGTCTATCGATCTCGGGCGTCAACCAATCCACGCAGGACGACCGGGATCAAGTCGGGCAAGTCCTCGGAGATCAACCCCGGCCCGAAACGCACCGCCGCATCGCCATGCATCCACACTGCGGCGCAGGCTGCGTCGAAACTGTCCATATGCTGGGCGACCAGTCCGCCGATAAGGCCGGCCAGAACATCGCCGCTGCCCGCCGTCGCAAGCCAGGGCGAACCATGCGTGTTGACCATGGCGCGCCCGTCATGCGCAGCAATGACGGTGGCGGAGCCTTTCAACACCACGACGGCGCCGACACGGCGCGCGGCTTCGACCGCCGCTTTTTCACGGCCCAGGGCGGCCAGAAGGCCAGGAAACAGGCGTTCGAACTCTCCTTCATGCGGCGTCAGGACATCATCCCGATCCAGCAAGGCGAAAAGCTCGTCGGGGCGGTTCTGGAACAGCGTCAGGGCGTCGGCGTCCACGATCAGGACCGCCCCTGTTCGCGCCAGCGCCGCAAGGTTATGGGCCGTCGCATCGGTCAACCCCGCCGCGGGGCCGACCACCACGGCGTCCATCGGCTCGGCCAGCGCCTGAAGCTGCTCAGGCCCGGCGAAGGCCGACAACATCACCGCCTCCAGACTCTGCGCCAGAATCTCCGCCGCGTCGGGCGGACAGAAGACCTTCACCACACCCGCACCGACCCTCAGACCCGCCCGCGCGGCCAATCGCGCCGCGCCCGTCGACAGCACCCCGCCCGACACCACGCCCAGTCGTCCGCGCATATGCTTGTGCGTCTCATCCGTCGGCCATGGCAGGCGATCGCGCCATTCAACGGGGTCGTTATGCGACTTCATGTGGATTTCCGTTCACGGAAGGCCTCAACGGACGAAAATCGCTTGCCATATTGTGCAATGCAATGTCCCTTTACCACCCGAGCGTCGGACCAACAAAGGAGCCGGCTCGGGATCCGCCATGAAGAAGATTGAAGCCGTCATCAAGCCGTTCAAGCTGGATGAAGTGAAGGACGCTCTCCAGGACATCGGAGTGCAGGGCATGACCGTGCTGGAGGCCAAGGGATATGGCCGCCAGAAAGGCCATTCAGAACTCTATCGCGGCGCCGAGTACGTCATCGACTTCCTGCCCAAGATCAAGATCGAGGTCGTGGTGGCGGATGACCTGGCCCCCGCCGTGGTCGAGACGATTCAGAACGCCGCCCGCACCGGCAAGATCGGTGACGGGAAGATCTTCATCACCAACCTCGACGACGTCATCCGCATCCGCACGGGCGAAACCGGCGCCCAAGCCATCTAGTCTGACGGCCGCCTCTTGAGGCGGCCGATTTCAATTCCCCAGCTACAGGACCTCCCCCCATGAGCGCCGCCCAAAAGATCCTGCAAGAGATCCAGGACAAGGACGTACAGTACGTCGATCTCCGTTTCACCGACACGCGCGGCCGCGTCCACCACGTGACCTTCGACATCGGCATGGTGGACGAGGACTTCCTGGAAGAGGGCACCATGTTCGACGGCTCGTCGATCGCGGGCTGGAAGGCCATCAATGAGTCCGACATGCTGCTGAAGCCGGACCTGGCGTCCGCCTTCATCGACCCCTTCTATCAGCAGACGACGCTGTTCATGTTCTGCGACGTGCTGAACCCGGACACGGCCGAGCCCTACAACCGTGACAGCCGCTCCATGGCCAAGAAGGCCCTGGCCTATGTTCAGTCGTCGGGCGTGGGCGACACCGTCTTCTTCGGCCCTGAAGCCGAGTTCTTCGTCTTTGACGACGTGCGCTGGAACACCGCGCCGCACGACACCCGCTACAGCTTCGACTCCAGCGAGCTGCCGGCCAACACGGGCGCCGAATACGCCGAGGGCAATCTGGGCCACCGCCCGACGACCAAAGGCGGCTACTTCCCGGTCAACCCGGTCGATTCCGGCCAGGATCTGCGCGGCGAGATGCTGGCGGTCATGAGAGACCTGGGTCTCGAGCCCGAAAAGCACCACCACGAGGTCGCCCCGGCCCAGCACGAACTGGGCCTGAAGTTCAGCGACCTGCTGACCATGGCTGACCGGATGCAGCTGTATAAGTACGTGATCCACAACGTGGCCCACGCCTATGGCAAGTCGGCGACCTTCATGGCCAAGCCGATGTTCGGCGACAACGGCTCGGGCATGCACGTCCACATGTCGATCTGGAAGGACGGCAAGCCCCAGTTCGCAGGCGACCAGTACGCCGGCCTGTCGCAGGAATGCCTGTGGTACATCGGCGGCATCATCAAGCACGCCAAGGCCATCAACGCCTTCGCCAACTCGACCACCAACTCCTACAAGCGTCTGGTGCCGGGCTATGAAGCGCCGGTGAAGCTGGCCTATTCCGCCAGCAACCGCTCGGCCTCGATCCGCATCCCGCACGTCACCTCGCCCAAGGCCAAGCGCCTGGAAGCCCGCTTCCCCGATCCGATGGGCAACCCCTATCTGACGTTCGTGGCCCTGCTGATGGCCGGCCTGGACGGCATCGAGAACCGCATCGATCCGGGCGCCGCCGCCGACAAGA
This sequence comes from Brevundimonas sp., assembly GCF_032107865.1. GTDB lineage: Bacteria > Pseudomonadota > Alphaproteobacteria > Caulobacterales > Caulobacteraceae > Brevundimonas. Next base: position 17,215 of record NZ_DAMCNG010000011.1, on the reverse strand, counting down.
ACCTGTACGATCTGCCGCCGGAAGAGCGTCACTCGATCCCGGAGGTCGCCGGTTCGCTGAAGGAAGCCCTAGAGGCGCTCGACACCGATCGCGCCTTCCTGAAGAAGGGCGGCGTCATGGATGACGACTTCATCGACGCCTACATCACGCTGAAGCAGGAAGAGGTCGCCCGGCTGCAACTGCACCCGCACCCGGTCGAGTTCGACATGTATTACAGCTGCTGATCCCCGGATCGGCCTGATACGAAAAGCCCCGGACGGTTCGCCGTCCGGGGCTTTTTATTTACGCTTGATCGTATCGAACGGACGCGGCGGCCAAGGCCTCGATGTCGTCAGCGCACAGAAGCGGACGCAAGGCCTCGAACTTTTCTTCAGGCCAACCATAGACGTCGAGCGCCAGCAAAGCCTCGATCACGGCGTCAGAGAACCGCTTGCGGATCGGAACCGCCGGATTGCCCGCCACGATGGCGTAGGGCGCCACATCCTTGGTGACGATGGCCCCGGAAGCGACCACGGCTCCCTCGCCGATCGTGACGCCCGGCATGACCATGGCGCGCATTCCAATCCAGGCGCCGTCCTGAATGACAGTGTCGCCCTTGCCCTGATAGGCGTCCAGAATGACCTCGGCGAAGGGATAGAGGCTGAACCAGTCCGTCCGGTGGGTGTGGTTGCCGCCCAGCAGGATCACGGCCTCGGCGCCGATGCAGACGCAGTCGCCGATGTGCAACTGGTCGATCGGCCACTGCGGCTCCCATGCCTTCAGGCTGTAGGGATCGCCATAGAGGTAGCGGACGACGCTCTCCTCGAACGAGCCCGTCCAGGCGTTGCTGTAGTAGCTGCGCCGTCCCTTGATGTGGATGTTCGGATTGGCGACTGTTTCGTGCAGAAGCTCAACCTTGGACCAGTGCCGGTCCGGGGCGGTATGGGACATGAAGCGACCTCAAGATGCTTGTCAGCGCCCGGATCGCCTCACCGCCTCCCTTGATCAGGCCGCCAGCCCGTCGGCCGTATCGGCCTTCTTGCGGCGCAGTTCGATGATGCGGACGCACCAGATGGAGACCTCGTAGAGCAGGACCATCGGCACGGCCAGCATCAGCTGGCTGATCGGATCAGGAGGCGTCACCACGGCGGCGACCACGACCACGGCGACGATGGCGTAACGGCGGCCCTTGGCCATCATCTGGCTGTTGATCAGACCCGCCAGGCCCAGCAGGGTCATCACGACCGGCAACTGGAAGCACAGGCCGAAGGCCAGGATCAGGGCCGTCACCAGGTTCAGATAGTCCGATACCTTGGGCAGCAGTTCCGCCGCCACGCCCTCGCCAATGATCTGCTGGCTCAGGGAGAACCACATCACGAACGGCAGCATGACGTAATAGACCAGCGCCGCCCCCAGCAGGAACAACACCGGCGCCGCGAGCAGGAACGGCAGGAAGGCGCCCTTCTCGTTGCGGTACAGACCCGGAGCGACGAAGCGGTACAACTGCCAGGCCAGAACTGGGAAGGCCACGATGACGGCGCCCAGGCCCGCCAGCTTCATCTTGGTGAACAGGATCTCCAGCGGCGCGGTGTAGATCAGGCGCACGCTGTTGTGGTCCACGTCCGGCACGGGGATCAGCCCGGCGGTGCCCAGGATCAGGCTAAACGGCGACACATGACCGTTCGCGCCCACCGTCTGGTGGAAGGCGGCCGAGACCACATAGGGCTTCACCAGGAACAGGTAGAGGGTCTCTGAAAAGGCGAAACAGCCGATGAAGGCGATGATGAAGGCGACCACGCAGATCATCAGCCGCGACCGCAGCTCGATCAGGTGGTCCATCAGGGGCGCGCGCGAAGCCTCGATATCGGCTTCGTCGTGATCAGCGCGGCTCATAGATCAACCTTCTTGGTGCGCGCGACCTTGGGGCGAGAGGCGTCGGCTTTCGGCGCAGACTTCGCAGCAGGTTTTGCGGCTGGCTTGCGCGCCTTGGGCTTCAGCGCCCCGTCGGCAGAAGAAGCGGCGCTCGCCTTCCTGGCTCGCGGTTTGGCGGCTGCTTTCGTCTCAGGTTCAGACGCAACGGCGACGGTCGGCGCCATATCCGGCCATTCATCGACGCCCGTGGCCACTGGCTGAGCAAGCGCTTCAGATGCGGGCTCGACCGGCGCCGTGGAGGTCGGCGCTTCGATCGGTGCCTCCAACTCCTTGCGGATGTCCTTGAAGGCCTCGTCCGCATCAGCGCCCAGGGCGTACATCCCCTGCCCCGATCGCAACGCCTCAACCTCCTTGCGGAGATCGTCCAGCTCGGACTGACGCGCCATCTCGTCGAAGCTGGCGCGGAACTCATTGGCCATGCCGCGCGCCTTGCCGACGAACTGGCCGACGCGGCGCATGAGCATAGGCAAGTCCTTGGGCCCTACGACAAGCAGGGCCACCAGACCGATGACAAGGATTTCGAACCCGCCGATTCCGGGGCCAAGACCACCCATGATTCAGCGTCTTCCGGCGAGGTTCAGCGGTTCAGTTCTTCTTTTTCGGCGTCCGTGCGCGGCAGGGCGCCCGGAGCTTCCTTGTCCTTGGCGCCCGTGTCGTCCTTCAGGCCGTCCTTGAACGCGCGAATGCCCTTGGCCGCGTCGCCCATGATGCCCGACAGCTTGCCGCGGCCGCCGAACAGGACCAGCACGACGACGACGACGATGGCCCAATGCCAGATGCTCATGGAGCCCATGGCGATACCTCCTCAAGGGGACTCACCGAGACGCGGCCCCACCGACTGATTGTTGTGCGTCATATAGGCTGAGTGATGGCGACGCGCCAAGGGACGCTGTACGCATCGCGGCCATGAGTCTCAACGATCACGTCATCATCCACACCGACGGCGCCTGCAAGGGCAATCCCGGCCCCGGCGGCTGGGGGGCGATCCTGCAAACCGGCGGCGGACACGAGAAGGAACTCTGGGGCGGCGAACCCCTGACGACCAACAACCGCATGGAGATGATGGCGGCGATCATGGCGCTGGAGGCGCTGAAGCGCCCCTGCCGCGTCGACCTGCATACCGACAGCAAATACGTCATGCAGGGCGTGACGGAATGGATGCGGGGCTGGAAGGCTCGCGGCTGGAAGACCGCCGACAAGAAGCCGGTCAAGAACGAAGACCTGTGGCGGCGACTGGACGAAGCCCGCAACCGTCACGAAGTCAAATGGCACTGGGTGAAGGGCCACGCCGGCCACGTCCTGAACGAACGCGCAGACGGCCTGGCCAATCGCGGCGTGGCGGAGATGCGCGGACGCTAGAGCGCCCGCACCTTCAGCAACGGCCCCGACACCGATTCGATAATGACGCTCTCGCCCGCCAGCGGCGCGGCGCCCTCGATTTCAGCCGGCCATTCCGATCCCGATACGAAAACCCGACCGCGCCCGCCGACAAAGGCTTCGACCACGCGGGCGCGTTCGCCCACCAGACGGACGTCGCGATCATTGATGTCGGGCTCGTCCTTGGGATTCACCCGCTTGATCAGGCGACGCGACAGGATGGTCGAGGCCACCGTCAGGGCCGCGAAGACGCCGATCTCGACCGGCAGGCCCAGTTGCGGCGCCAGGGCGGACAACAGGGCCGTCAGCCCCGCCGCCACCGCCGGCCACAGCAGCCATTCGGTCGAGGCCGCCGCCTCTATCCCCAGCAGGACGACGCCAACTGCCAGCCAGAGCCAGAACGGCTGGGCGGCGTAGAGGGAGACGAACCAGTCCATGGCTTACTCCGTCGTCGGCACGGAGCCGCCCGAACGACGCGGCGCGGCGCGCGGCGCGGCCTGACGCGCGTCTGTGCGGACCTGTTGCTGCTCCCTGGCCAGACCGACCAGTTCGCCGACGCCCGCGATGGTGCCGACCAGCGCGCCCATTTCCGAAGGCACGATGACCGTCTTCTGCTGCGGGCTGCGGGCCAGCTCCGCAAAGGCCTCCACATACTTCTGGGCCACGAAGTAGTTGATGGCGTTGACGTCGCCGCGAGCGATCGCTTCGGACACCATGGCGGTGGCCTTGGCCTCGGCCTCGGCTTCACGTTCGCGGGCTTCGGCGTCGCGGAAGGCGGCTTCCTTGCGGCCTTCGGCTTCCAGGATCGCGGCCTGCTTGGCGCCTTCGGCGCGGGCGATGGCGGCCTGCTTCTCGCCGTCCGCCTCGGTGATGACGGCGCGGCGTTCACGCTCGGCCTTCATCTGACGGGCCATGGCGTTGGTGATGTCCACCGGCGGCGTCAGATCCTTGATCTCGATGCGATTGGCCTTGATGCCCCACGGCTCAGTTGCGGCGTCGATGACGTGCAACAGGCGCGTGTTGATGGCGTCGCGCTGCGACAGCACTTCGTCCAGCTCCATCGAGCCGACCACGGTCCGCAGGTTGGTCATGCACAACTGGGCGATGGCGTAAGGCAGGTTATCGACGCGATAGGCGGCGCGGGCGGCGTCCATCACCTGGATGAAGACGATGCCGTCCACCTTCACCATGGCGTTGTCCTTGGTGATGACCTCCTGGGTCGGGACGTCCAGCACCTGCTCCATCATGTTCATGCGGTGGCCGACGCGCTCGACGAACGGCGTCAGGATGTGGATGCCCGGCGTCAGGGTCTTGGTGTACTTGCCGAACCGTTCCACCGTGAATTCACGACCTTGCGGCACGATCTTGATCACGCTGAACAGGAAGATGATCGCAAAGACTGCGAACATCACAAAGAAAATCAGCGAAAAACTCATAAGGCCCTCCAGTTTGATCGGCAGCTTAACCGCCGGACGAGCCTCACGCCACCGAATCCGGTTCTTTCATGGGGGCGAATCGCCGAGGCGTGATGACGCGGCGAACGGATTGGACCGACACGGCGACCGACGGACCAACCGGCGGACAAATTGACCACTGGAGCTTCCCACAAGGCAAGGTTCACGCAGGAACATCGATCGGCGGCGCTGCGTTGCCGCAGAGGTGAAACCAACGCCATGAGGCCCTCTCCGGAGCGACCCTCGGCGCCTTCCTGAACACCGGGCCCGCGCGCCCGTCGGAGAGCGACATGACTGCTGAAGCCGCAAGGACCGCCCCCGCCGCCTACCAGGGGTGGGACGGCCAGTACATCGACGGCGCCTGGCGCCACGGAAAGCACGGCGAAATCCAGGCCGACACCGATCCCTACTCCGGCGCGGTGCTGGCCGAGACGGTGATGGCGAACGGTCAGGATCTCGACGAGGCCTATCGCGCCGCAGCCAAGGCTCAAAAGGACTGGGAAACCCGCCTGCCGATAGAGCGCGCCGGGGTTATGATCCGCGCCGCCGCCATCATGGAAGCCCGTCGCGAGGAAATCCTGGGGTGGCTGACGCGCGAAGCGGGCAGCACGCGCGGCAAGGCCGAACTGGAATGGCAGTTCGTTCACGCCGTCACACTGGAGGCCGCCTCCTTCCCTTACCGCGCCGAGGGCAAGCTGCTGCCGCTCGATGAGCCGGGCAAGGAGAGCCGCGCCTATCGCCAGGCTCTGGGCGTGATCGGGGTTATCAGCCCCTGGAACTTCCCCATGTATCTGTCGCATCGCTCCATCGCGCCGGCTCTGGCGCTGGGCAATGCGGTAGTGGTGAAACCGGCCGAGGACACGCCGATCACCGGCGGCCTGCTGATCGCCAAGATCTTTGAAGAAGCCGGTCTGCCGGCGGGTCTGCTGAACATCGTCATCGGCCCGATCAGCGAGATCGGCGACGCCTTCACCAACCACGCCGTGCCGCGCCTGATCTCCTTCACCGGCTCGACGCGCGTCGGCCGCCACATCGGCGCCCTGGCCATGCAGGCGCCGCAGTTGAAGCGGGTCGCTCTGGAGATGGGCGGAAACGCCCCTCTGGTGGTGCTGGACGACGCCGATCTGGACCATGCGGTGCGCTCAGCCGTCGTCGGCCGCTTCCTGCACCAGGGGCAGATCTGCATGAGCTCCAACCGGATCATCGTCGACGCTCGCATCCACGATGAGTTCGTCGATCGCTTCACCGCCCATGTGAAGACCTTGAAGTACGGCGATCCCAACGATCCCGGCGTCGCCATCGGTCCGATCATCAACGAGCGGCAGATGCGCGGCCATCTGGCGCGGATCGAGGCGGCCAAGGCCGCGGGCGCCAGTCAGCTGCTGGGAGGCGCGCCTAAGGGACAGGTTCTGCCGCCGCATGTCTTTGTCGGCGTGACCAACGACATGGCCCTGGCCCAGGAAGAAATCTTCGGCCCGATCGCCCCGATCATCCGCGTTCAGGACGAGGAGGAGGCCTTGCGTGTCGCCAACGCCACCGAGTTCGGCCTGTCGTCCGCCGTTTTCACGCGCGATGTCGAACGGGGCGTTCGCTTCGCCCTGCGCGTCGAGGCCGGCATGACGCACGTCAACGACCACAGCGTCGACGACACCCGCACCGGCCCGTTCGGCGGTGAGAAGAATAGCGGCCTGGGTCGTTTCGGCGGCGAGTGGATCATGCACGAACTGACCCGCGATCACTGGGTCACCATCCGTCACGCCAAGGGCCCCTATCCGTTCTAGGTCCGTTCAAAGAGGCGCGTCGGCCTTCGCTCGGCGCGCCTCGACGGCTTCGTGGATGATGCGGACAGTCTCGCTCCACATGCCCAGAGGTTCCAATCTGTCCAGCCGATGAAAAACCGCTTCGACAGCGTCGTCGCCAGCAACCGGCTCGCCGGACGTCCAGACCGCCGCATAGTCGATCAGGACATAGTGGCGCCCCGCCTCGGGAAAGAGCCCGTCCACCACGTCGATCAGACCGATCAATTCGGCCTCCACGCCCGTCTCCTCGCGCAGTTCGCGCAGGGCGGCGTCGGCCAGGCGCTCGCCCGCCTCCAGACGGCCGCCGGGCAGGCTCCACTCGCCCACGCGCGGCGGCGTGCCCCGCCGGATCAGCAGCACCTCATCGCCTTTCAGGCACACTACGCCCACGGCCGGGATCGGAATCATGTTTTGCCCTTGAATTGACCGCCAGAAGGCAAGGTTTTGCGCTTCCACCACGGCGCGCCTTTTGCCACAAGGCCGATATGACCCTCCCGACGCCAGAATCCCTCGCTGAACTCAAGGCCGCCCTGCCCGGCGCCTGGACGCAAGACGCCGCAGAGATGGCGCCCTGGCTGACCGAATGGCGCGGCCGCTGGACGGGCGAGACGCCGTTGCTGCTGCAACCCCGCACGACCGAAGAAGTCGCCCGCGCGGTCGAAATCTGCGCCCGTCACGGCGTGGCTGTTGTGACGCAAGGCGGCGGCACCGGACTGGTCGGCGGCCAGATTCCCTACGGCGAGGTTCTGCTGTCCACGCGCAAGCTGCGGACGGTGCGCGACGTGACGCCGCTGGACGACGCCATGACGCTTGAGGCGGGCGTGACCCTGCTGGAGGCGCAGGAACTGGCCAAGGAGAAGGACCGCTTCTTTCCGCTCAGCCTCGCGGCCGAGGGTTCGGCCACCATTGGCGGCGTGATCTCGACCAATGCGGGCGGCACGGCGGTTCTCCGCTACGGCATGATGCGCGATCTGGTGCTGGGCATTGAGGCGGTCATGCCCGACGGTCAGGTGTTCAACGGCCTGAAGCGCCTACGCAAGGACAACACCGGCTATGACCTGAAGCAGATGTTCATCGGCGCCGAGGGCACTCTGGGCGTCATCACGGCAGCGACGCTGAAGCTGTTTCCCGTCATGCGTAGCCGCGCCACGGCCATCGTCGGTCTGGAGAGCCACCACGACGCCGTCGTACTGCTGGCCCGCGCCAAGGCCGAGACCGGCGGCGGGGTCGAGGCCTTCGAGCTGATGAAGCGACTGGGCATGAGCCTGGTGCTGAAGAACATCCCCGACACGCGCGAACCGCTGGAATCGACGCCGCCCTGGTATGTGCTGATCGAACTGGCCTCAGGCGAGCCGGACGGCGCCGAGGCGGCGATGGAGCGCCTGCTGACCGCCGCCTTCGAGGAAGGTCTGATCGTGGACGCCGCCATCGCCCAGAACGACGCCCAGAAGGCCGCCTTCTGGCGTCTGCGCGAAGAACACTCGGCCGCGCTCAAGCCCGAAGGGGGCGGCTGGAAGCACGACATCTCGGTCCCCGTCTCGCGAATCGCGGACTTCATCGACGAAGCGACTGTGGCGGTTGAAAAATTCCATCCCGGCTGTCGGGTGTCGGTTTTCGGCCACGTCGGCGACGGCAATCTTCACTATGATGTGATCCCTGGCGTGGGCGAGGACATCGCCGCCTTCATCGGTCGATGGATGGAAGGGTCGGAGGTCATCCATGATGTGGTCGCCCGCTATGACGGCTCGATTTCCGCTGAACACGGTCTGGGACGGCTGAAAACCGACGAGGCCCGACGCTATAAATCGCCGCTCGAAATCGCGACGATGCAGGCGATCCGTCAGGCCATCGATCCCCAGCGGATCATGAACCCGGCGGTCCTCTTCTGATGACTTGCGACCGCATGTGACGTTTCAGGCGGTTCAAAACGTCATCGAAGCGGCCTATGAGGCGCGCTCTTGAGACGCATACGGAGTCGATCGTTTTGCTGATCGTCCTGTCCCCGGCCAAAAAGCTGGACTTCAACCCGCCCGCCACCGACGCCCCCGTGACGCCACGGCGATGCGCCGATGAGACTGCAGAACTGGCCAAGGTGACGCGAGGGCTGAGCCGTGCGGACCTGCGCCGCCTGATGTCGATCTCTGACGCCCTGGCCGAGTTGAACTATCAACGTTTCCAGGCCTTCGACAACGAAACGCCGGAGGGCGCGCTGCAAGCCGTCTTCGCCTTCGCCGGCGACGTCTATGAAGGACTATCGGCCCGCACCCTGTCGGCCGACGACCTGACGTGGGCTCAGGACCACCTGCGTATCCTCTCGGGATTCTACGGCCTGCTTCGGCCACTGGATGCGATTCAGCCCTATCGGCTGGAGATGGGTATCCGCCTGAAGACCAAGCGCGGCGCCACCCTCTATGACTTCTGGGGCGAGCGCATCTCGCTGCGCCTGAACGAAGACGCCGAAAAGCTGCCCGAACAAACCCTGGTGAACCTGGCCAGCCATGAGTATTTCGGCGCGGTCGACGCCCGGGCGCTGAAGCTGCCGGTCGTGACCCCGCACTTCAAGGAGAAGAAAGACGGCGAAGCCCGCATCATCTCCTTCTACGCCAAGAAGGCGCGCGGCGGCATGGCCCGCTACGCCATCGAGAACCGGCTAGAAAAGGTCGAAGATCTGAAGGCCTTCGATCGCGACGGCTACCGCTTCGACAAGAGTCTGTCGACGGACACGGACTGGATATTCATCAGGGAAGGAAAATCCTGATCGCCAGATTGAACGACTGCGGTTAGGTTGCATTGCAGCATCATCAGCCACGGGTTCTTTCTGTCATGTTCGCGATGAACGATCTCAAGGGCCGCGTCGCGGTCGTATCCGGCTCGACCTCGGGCATTGGACTGGCGCTGGCGCGGGCCGTGGCCCTGTGCGGCAGCGATGTGGTGCTGAACGGGCTGGGCGATCCGGCCGTCATCGAGAAGACCCGCGTGGACCTGGCCGCCGAGACGGGCGTGCGCGTCCTCTATCATCCGGCCGACATGACTCAGCCGAATCAGATCGAGGACATGATCGCCACGGCGCATCGTGAGCTGGGGCGGCTCGACATCCTGGTCAACAACGCCGGCATCCAGCATGTCGAGGCGGTCGAGAGCTTCCCCGCCAACGCCTGGGAAAAGATCATCGCCATCAACCTGTCCTCGACCTTCTACGCCACCAAGGCGGCGATCCCGATCATGAAAGCCCAAGGGCGCGGTCGGATCATCAACATCGCTTCGGCTCACGGGCTGGTCGCCAGCCCGTTCAAGTCGGCCTATGTCGCGGCCAAGCACGGCGTGATCGGCTTCACCAAGACGGTCGCGCTGGAACTGGCCCAAGAGAACATCACCTGCAACGCCATCTGCCCCGGCTTCGTCGAGACGCCGATCGTCTCCAAACAGATCCAGGATCAGGCCCGCACCCGCGGCATGAGCGAGGAAGACGTGATGAAGAACGTCATCCTGGGTTCGCAGCCGACCAAGCGTTTCGTCACGACCGACGAACTGGCGGGCATCTTCCTCTATCTGGCGTCGGATCTCGGCGCCTCGGCCAACGGCGCCCACTTCTCCGTCGACGGCGGCTGGACGGCCCAATAGGTTTCACCTTGGCCGCAGGGGCCGGAAGACGGAGCGTTTGATGGCCGCAAAGCGCAAGCCCATCTGTCTGGCCCTGCAAGGCGGCGGCGCCCACGGCGCCTTCCAATGGGGCGTGCTGGATCGGCTGTTGGAAGCCGACGCGCTGGACGTGCGCGCCGTCACCGCCGCCTCGGCCGGGGCGATGAACGCCGCCGCCCTGATCACCGGCCTGGAGCGTGGGGGCGCCGAGGGCGGGCGTGAAGCGCTCGACCACCTGTGGCGCGAGGTGAACCAGTCCGGCGGCCGCAACGTCTTTGGCGACAGTTCGGTCTGGTCCAAGGCCCTGACGCCCGACTGGCTGAAGGGCACGCCGATGTGGCAGGCGGGGCAGACCCTGGCCCTGTCGATGAGCCCCTACGCCTTCAACCCGTTCAATCTGAACCCGCTACGCCGCGTGCTGGAGACGGCGGTGGATTTCGAGGCCCTGCGCGCCTCTTCCATCCGCATGTTCGTCTCAACGACAGCCGTTCGTGCAGGCCGTTCGCGCATCTTCAAGTCTGAGGAAATGGCGCCCGAGGTGCTGCTGGCCTCAGCCTGTCTGCCCCAGTTGTTCCAGGCGGTCGAGATCGAGGGCGAGCCCTATTGGGACGGCGGTTATCTGGCCAATCCGGCGCTGTGGCCGCTGTTCTATACAGACACGCCGAACGACATCCTGCTGTTGCCGCTCAATCCGTTCCAACGCGAGGAAACGCCGCGTGAAGCGGGCGACATCAACGACCGGCTGAACGAGATCGTCTTCAACGCCCCGTTGGTCGCCGAACTGAGGGCCGTCGCCTTCGTTCAAGACCTGATCGCCGAGGGCAAGCTGAAACCCGAAGAGGACCGACGGCGCGGGATCCGCATCCACGTCATCGAAGCCGACGAGTGGCTGGGAGGCCAGTCGCTGCATTCCAAATTCGATACGGAGTGGAGCTTCCTGAACGAACTGAAGCAACACGGCCGGACTGCGGCCGACGCCTGGCTTGAAGGCTGCCTGCCCAAGGTCGGCAAGGCCTCAAGCGTGGATATCAAGGCCCGCTTCCTCTAGCCCACGAACCCCGCCGCGCGACGCAGGCGATCGTTGATGGCTTCGCCCAACCCCTTGGCCGGAACCGACGAAACGGCGATCCCGGTCGGCTTTGTACGATCCGCCTCGCGCAGCAGGCGGAACAGATTGGCCGCCGCCTCGCGCAGATCGCCCGTCGGACTGAGGCTCCAGCGCGGATCGCCGACGCCCGCGCCGAAGCCCAGCAGGATTTCGCCGTCATTGGCCCCATCCGCCTCGATCCGCACCGGCGCGTCAGGCGCATAGTGCAGGGCCAGACGACCCGGCGAGCGATGCCCCTGCCCGCCTTCGGCCAGCGGTCCGGCGACCGCCTCGATCTCTTCGCGAGTGACGGAGCCGGGGCGCAACAGGGCGACCTGACCGTCCAGCACAGATACGACCGTGCTTTCGACCCCCACGGCGCAAGGACCGCCATCGACCGCTGCGCCCACGGCATGGCCCGTCTCTTCAAGAGCATCGTCGAAGGTCGTCGGGCTAGGCCGTCCCGAGCGATTGGCCGAAGGCGCGACAACCGCTCCGCCGAAGGCGCCGATGACCGCCCTCGCCCGTGGATGGCCCGGCACGCGCACCGCCACGCTGTCCAGCCCGGCCCGCGCCAGATCGCACACCCGCTCACGATCCCGCACCGGCGCCACGATGGTCAGCGGCCCCGGCCAGAAGGCTTCGGCCAAGGCCCTCGCGCGCGCGTCAAACACCGCGACCGCTTCCGCATCCAGCGCATTGGCGACATGGGCGATCAGGGGATTGAAGCGCGGTCTGCCCTTGGCCTCGAAGATTCGCGCCACCGCTTGAGGGTTGGAAGCGTCGGCCGCCAGCCCATAAACCGTCTCGGTCGGCAGCATGACCAGACGCCCCGTCTTCAGCGCCTCTGCTGCGATCTCAGGGCTGTCGCCCCTGGCGGGTCGGTCGGCGGGCACGGTCGGCCTTTCCTTACGCGGCGTCAGCCGTTCAAACAGGGGGCCACAGTGCGCGGAATCTCGACCAAAGTCCAAGCGGGCTTGCGCCCAAGGGCGCGGCGGCCGACAGAAGCGCAACGTCTTTCTGAGGATAACCGATGAGCTACCGCGCCCCCGTCCGTGACATCGCTTTCGCCCTCGACGCCGTGGCCGGGATCGGCCAGGTGGCGGCGACCGGCGCCTTTCCCGATTACGACGCCGATGTCGCCTCGGCCGTGCTGGACGCCGCCGGGCAGTTTTCGGAAGAGGTTCTGGCTCCGTTGAACCGCCCCGGCGATCTGGCGGGCGCCAAATACGCCAACGGCACCGTGACGGCCGCCCCCGGTTTCGCCGACGCCTATCAGCAGTTCGCAGCCGGCGGCTGGACCAGCCTGACCGCCTCGGTCGAAGCCGGCGGGCAGGCCCTGCCCAAGGCGCTGGAACTGGCGGCCTATGAAACCGTCCACTCGGCCAACATGGCTTTCGGCCTGTGCCCCATGCTGTCGCTGGCCTCCATCGAAGCGCTGGAGCAGGTCGGAAACGCGCATCAGAAGGCGACCTATCTGCCCAAGCTGGTCTCTGGCGAATGGACCGGCGCCATGGTGCTGACCGAACCGCACGCCGGGTCCGATCTGGGCGCCCTGACGGCGACGGCGGTTCCCAACGGCGACGGAACCTACGCCCTGACTGGCCAGAAGATCTTCATCACGTGGGGCGACCACGACGCCACGGACAACATCGTCCATCTGGTGCTGGCCCGCCTGCCCGACGCGCCTGCGGGGCCCAAGGGCATCAGCCTGTTCCTGACGCCGAAGTTCGCGGTCAACGCCGACGGCTCGCTGGGCGAGCGCAACGCCTTCCGCCCGGTCGGCGTCGAGCACAAGCTGGGCATCCACGCCTCCCCCACCTGCGTCATGAGCTATGAAGGCGCCCGCGCCGAACTGGTCGGCCAGCCGAACCAGGGCCTGGCCCATATGTTCGTCATGATGAACGCCGCCCGTCTGGCCGTCGGCGTCGAAGGCGTCGGCGTCGCCGAGCGCGCCTATCAGCACGCCCTGGCCTATGCGCTGGAACGCCGTCAGGGCCGCAGCGTCTGGACCGGTGAAAAGGACGCGCCGATCTTCGATCACCCCGACGTGCGCCGGATGCTGTCGGTGATGAAGGCCAAGGTCGCCGCCGCCCGCGCCATCTGCCTGTCAACCGGCGTCGCCGCCGACCTGGCCCGCCACGCCGCCACCGAGGAAGAGCGCAAGGCGTGGAAGGGTCGTGAAGACCTGTTCACCCCGATCGCCAAGGCATGGTCCACCGACGTCGGCTGTGAGGTCGCTTCGCTGGGTGTTCAGGTCCACGGCGGCATGGGCTTCATCGAAGAAACCGGCGCAGCCCAATACTATCGCGACGCCCGCATCACCCCGATCTACGAAGGCACCAACGGCATTCAGGCCATGGACCTGGTGGGGCGCAAGCTGTCGATGGACAGCGGCGAGTCGGCCAAGGCCTTGATCGCAGAGATGAAGACCAGCCTGGCCCAGATCGATCGCCTCTATACCGGCAAGCCGGTCGAGCGTTTCGCCACCGCCATCGAAGCAGTCGAGGACGCGACCCTGTGGCTGCTGGACGCCAAATCGGACGCAGCGCGCGCCGCTGACGTGCTGGCGGGCGCCGACGCCTATCTGAAGCTGATGGGCGACGTGGTCGGCGGCTGGATGCTGGCCAAGGGCGCTCTGGCGGCCAAGGCCAAGCTGGACGCCAACGACGGCGACGCCGCCTGGCTGCAAGGCAAGCTGGACCTCTATGAAATCTACGCCGCTAACGTTCTAGGCCACGTCTCCAGCCGTCTGGCCGCCGTCGGCCAGGGCGGCGACCTGCTGCAACGGATGAGCGTCGAAGCCTTGGCGGGCTGATCGTCTTTGCATGACTTGAGCGGAAAGCGCCTCTCGTGCCACCTAGGCGCGGGAGGCGTTTCGTATGAATCGAGCAGTCGGCGCTGCCAGTTTTATCTTGGCTGCTTTTTTCAGCGGGGCCTCTTTCGCGACAACGCAAGAGCCGATCGCCTGGGTCACGCGCCCTGTTCCGACACCTGAGGATTTTCCTCCCTTCGCCGCCGCCCTGAACATCGACGGCTGGGTCGAGGTGAACTGCCTGGTGACGCCAGAAGGGCTACCGAACGCCTGCACCGCCATGCGCGCGCGTCCGGACGGGCTGGGCTTCGCCGAAGCGGCGGTCCGCATCATCGAGCGCGCAAGACTAACGCCCGCCGCGCCCGAGGCCTCGCCCGAGAAACGCGAGTTCACGGTGCGCGTGCCCTTCAACGTTCCGCCATTCAACACAGAGGCGCCGACGCCCTGGTCCGGTCCGACGCCCAACACCGCGCAAATGGAAGGCGGCCGCCGTTTCGCCCGACGCAGCGTCGAGCCTGTCGTTCGCCTGAGACGTCATTGGCGGCTGGACCAGATGCCGCTCGAGATGCGCCGGACGACCGAAAGCTGGATCGCCGAACTGTTCGGAAATCTGGAGACAGAGCGCCAAAGGCAGGGCTTGGTCATGGCGCGCGTCCTGGCCCTTCGCGAGTTAGACGCCTTGCCGCCCAAGCAACCGGATGACTGGAGCGAAGCCTGGACTCCCCAGTTGCGAGAGGCCGGACGCGATATTTATCCTCGCGAGCCGGTGATCGAACTACGTCGCCGCTACTGCGCCCGTTATGACTGCGGGCCGACGGCTGGCGTCACCCCCTGAGAACCCACGGGAAACCTGAACATGATAACGCTTCTGGCGAGCCTGGCCCTACTGGCGGAGCCTGTTCAGTGGGAGACGCGCCCTGTCGTCGAACGCCATAACTATCCGGCCCTCGCCAAGGACTTGCGGGTCAATGGAACCGTCACCCTCGAATGCGTCAATAACGAAGACGGCGCCTTGACCCGCTGCGCCGCCATGTCCGCCAGACCCGCCGACATGGGTTTCCAGGAAGCAGCGCTGGCGATCGTGTTCCGAGGGCGCGTCGCCCAACCTGCGGGCGTCCCTTTCACCGTCGAACTGCCCTTCGACATCCTGACCGAAGGCGACGAACCACTGCGTCAACCGTGGGAGGGCCCCGAACCCGGCCCAGAACATATCCAGGCCGCCCAAGCCTTTACCGACAGCTTCTATGGCGGCAGCCGCTCGGCGGCCGAACGCTCGATCCGCGACTGGAAGGTCGATGAGATGCCGCCCGAAAAGGCGGCGCTTCTGCGCGGCTGGATGGCCGAACTATACCCCGATCTCGAAGCGGAGAAGGCTTGGCACGCCGCAGGAGTCGCTCGTGTCCTGGCTCGACACGGTCTGGACTACCTGCCGACCAAGAAACCGATCGGATGGGATGTCTGGTACGCCCAAGTCACACAGGCCAGCCCGGAAGACCCAGCCCTGATCAGAAACGAGATGCGCCGCCGCTACTGCGCAGCGTTCGACTGCGTTTCCGGCGCGGCGGCGGACTGATCCAGCAGGGCGATAGCCTCGCGCATATATTGGGCGTGGGCGACGACGCCCAGGTCCATGACGGTTGAGGCCCTGGCGGGCTGATCCCGTCGCCAAGCCTGTTCAAACGATAAGGCCTCCTGCATCCTGCGGTGCAGGAGGCTCCATTTTAAATGATCTTGGCAACCATAGTGCTCACGTCCGGCCTTGCCTTGGCCCAGCCCTCCGGCAAGACAGAGCGGCAACCCGAAACGCCTCGCGTGTCCTGGTCCATTCGCCCGGCGCCGACCGACGATGATTTTCCCGAGACTCTGCAATCCCTTGGCCTGAGCGGCAAGGCCGTGGTCATCTGCGTGGCCGACGCCGAAGGCCGCGCGCGCGAATGTGCCGTGAACGCCCGCCCGGCCGGCCTTGGTCTGGAGCAACACGCCGTCGAAGTGGTCAAGCGCGGCCGCATCAAGGCCAACTGGCCCGGCGACACTCCCGAGAATCTGAGCTTTTCGGTCAGACTGCCTTTTGGCTCGGACATGATCCCCCTGCTGCAGCCGGCAGATAGCTGGACGGGGCCGACACCCACCCCGGAGCAGATCGAACTGGCGACCCAGACGACGGATCAAATCAGCGCAAGTCGTAACGAAGAGCCCAGCGACGACCTCATTCCCGCTGCTCTCGAGGCGGCTCTTGCAACAGAAGTGGATCCCGAAAAGGCAGTCTTTATCCGCAGCCTCTACCAGAGACACGGCGTTTCCCTGCGACAGGCGCGCGCCCTGAATATCCGTATGATGGCCCGGATGATCGCCCTGACTGAAACCTCGCGGCCTCTCGAATTCGCTTTGTATTTCCATGAGCCAGAGGTGCAGGAAATGATGCGCGAGGCGGAAGCGGGTGAAGGCGTCCTCGCATCGGCATGGCGCATTCAGACCGCCTATTGCGCGCGTTTTGACTGTACTGTGGAATACCCTGAAGAACCTGCAGCCCCCGATCACTGGCGGCTACGCGACGACGAGCCGCTCATGCCGCCTCAATCCGCGGACTGATCCAGCAGGGCGATAGCCTCGCGCACATATTGGGCGTGGGCGACAACGCCCAGATCCATGCCTTCGCCGCCGCCCTGCACTTCTTGAACCAGAACCCCCGCGATGAAGGGATGCTCCGGCACGGGCGCACCCGGCACGCGGCGCGCAGCGGGCGTCCAGAAGACCGGGCCGCCGGAATTGCCCTGGGCGACCACGAAGTCGAGCAGGAAGATCGGGAAATGCCGGATCGGCGTCAGCGGCCAGGAGCTGATCCGCCCTAGCCGCAGGATGGGAAAGCCCGCCCGATTGGCTGACAGACCATGCGGATAGCCCAGCGCCAGCAGTTCGTCCCCCGGCCCCATGCGCCAGCGATCAAAGGCCTCAGCGTCAGCCAGCCATCCCGCAGGGATAGCCGCCTGGGCGAAGGCGGGCGGCGCCGTGATCTCCATCACCGCCACGTCACGCTCCGGGTGCGCGGTCCACAGCGGCGTGCCGCCGGCGTCGCGGATCGCCAGGGTTCCCGGCGTGAACTTCCAGGCGCCGTCCGCCTCGGCCGTGCGCCAGC
>NZ_DAMCNG010000010.1:0-30872 GCF_032107865.1 Brevundimonas sp. | reverse complement strand
TCAGGCCGAGTTCGCGCGCCAGATCTGCCGTGCGCTCGGACGTCGGGACGCAGCGCAGGTCCGGCAGGTTGCGGGCGGCCAGCGCCTTGACGAACCAGGCGGCCGTCGAGCCGGTGCCCAGACCGACGACCATCCCGGCCTCGACGTGGGCGGCGGCGGCTTCGCCGGCGTTCTTCTTCTGCAGGTCGCTCATTGGGATTTCGCAGCTTTCTTCGCGCGCATGGTTTCCATGAAGCGGGCGGCCCAGCCCGGCTTCGCTGTCTGTTGCCCCCGCGCCAGGGCTAGGTCGCCGGGCGCGACGTCCTTCGTCACCACGGAGCCGGAGCCGACCATGGCGCCCGCGCCGATGGTGACGGGGGCGACCAGCGAGGAGTTGGAGCCGACGAAGGCGCCCTCGCCCACCGTGGTGCGATGTTTGAAGAAGCCGTCGTAGTTACAGAAGATCGTGCCCGCGCCGATGTTGGCTTTCGCGCCCACATGGCCGTCGCCGAGATAGGCCAGATGGTTGGCCTTGGCGCCCGCGTCCATGCGGACGTTCTTGACCTCGACGAAGTTGCCGACCTTGACGCCGTCGCCCAGATCCGCGCCGGGGCGCAGGCGGGCGTAAGGACCGACCTCGGCGCCGGTCGCGACCTTGGCGCCCTCGATGTGGCTGAAGCTGCGGATACGCGCGCCTTCGGCCACGACCGCGCCGGGGCCGAAGACGACGAAGGGCTCGATGGTCGTGCCCGCGCCGATGTCCGTATCCCAGGCGAAGTGGACGGTGTCGGGCGCGCTCATGGTCACCCCCTGCGCCAGGAAGTGCTCGCGCTGGGTCTTCTGGAACAGGGCCTCGGCCTGGGCCAGTTCGGCTTGGGCGTTGACGCCCATGACGGAGTCCTCGGCGGCGAAGACGGCGCGGGTCGGGGCGCCGCGCTTACGGGCCAGCTCAACCACGTCGGTCAGGTAGTATTCGCCCTTGGCGTTGTCGTTCGTGACCTCGGCCAACAGCTCGAACAGCAGGCCGACCGGGGCGGCCATGACACCCGAGTTGCAGGCGGTGATCGCCAGCACGTCTGCTGACGCTTCCTTGGCCTCGGTGATGGCCAGCAGGCTGTCGCCGTCGAGGATCAGGCGGCCGTAGGCGCCGGGATCGCGCGCCTCGAAGCCGATGACGGTCACGCCTTCATGGGTCGCGAAAACCGGCTCGATGTCGGCGGCCTTCAGCAGAGGCACATCCCCGTAGGTGACGACCACCTGGCCGATGAAGTCGCCCAGCACAGCCTCGGCGGCGCGCACGGCGTGGCCGGTGCCCAGCGGCGGGTCCTGAACGGCGATGCTGTCGGCGCCGAGACGTTTCTCTACATGAGCGCGGACTTCCGGCGAGTGTGAGCCGACCACGACCACGATGCGCTCGCAGCCCAGGGCCTCGGCCGCGTCGATGGCGTGATCCAGCATGGCGCGCGCGCCGACCGGGTGCAGCACCTTGGGCAGGGGCGACTTCATGCGCGTGCCCTGGCCGGCGGCGAGGATGATGGCGGCCCTAGGATGACTATGGGGATGGGGTGCGGTCATGAATCGATCCGGCGGCTTGTCGTTGCCTGCGATCTAGCCCATTGCCGGTGTCTTCGCGAGCCGGGAGACAGATGAGTGAGCATTGAGCGCGACCTGGAAGGCTGGACCATCGCCTTCGACCTGGACGGGACTCTGGTGGATTCGGCGCCGGATCTGATCGGCACGCTGAACCGGATGCTGGCGGAGTATGAGTTGCCGCCCGTGCCCATGTCCTCGACCCGGCATCTGGTCGGACACGGCGCCATGGCCATGTTGCGTCACGGCTTCATGGAAGCGGGCGCCGTCTGGGACGAGGCCCACGCCCCCGGCCTGTTCGAGCGCTTCATCGAGGTCTACCTGGCCCACATCGCCGATGAGAGCCGCCCGTTCGACGGCTGCGTCGCGGCGCTGGACCGGCTGAGCGCGCGCGGGGCGATCCTGTGCGTGGCGACCAACAAGCGCACGGACCTGTCGGTGGCGCTGATCGAGGCGCTGGACCTGACGCGCCACTTCGCCTTCGTCGCCGGGCCGGATGCCGTCTCGGCCCGCAAGCCCAGCGGCGCCCACATCATCGAGGCGGTGCGCAAGGCGGGCGGCGACCCGGCGCGCTGCGTCATGGTCGGCGACAGCACCACCGACACCAAAGCAGCCAAGGACGCAGGCGTGCCCTGCATCGCCGTCAGCTTCGGCTACAATGACGTGCCGCACGCCGAACTGGGCGGCGACGTGATGATCGACCACTACGACGGGTTCGAAGACGCGCTGGCCGAGGTGATGGGCTAAGCCCCCTCGCTGGCCCCTCCACCGCTCATCCCGGCGAAGGCCGGGATCCTGATGCCGAACGCGGCCCGAAAGCGGACGTTCTGAAGTTCAGTTGGGGGTGGTTAGCCGACGTTGCCTGCGGTTTCGCATAGAAGCTTGTCTGGCAGACGCATCCGCAAAGCTCCGCGCGAACCGATAAGCATGTGTGCGTTCCAGGAGACCACCACCTCATAGCTAGATGCCCCATCTAGGGTGAGTGCCTCCGGGCTATTGGCAGTTGCCGTACACTGGAAGCGGGCAGCAACTCGTTTGCCTTTCTCGCCAGTCGCCGTGCCTGATATTGGTTCGTCCGCCAAAATCCGAACCTGCGTGCTCGGTTTAACTAGCTCGATCGAGGCGCGACTGAAGAAATCGCGACCTTGGAGCATGTCGAACAAACGGTCGGAAACGTCGAGCGTTATCGTCATGCTTCCGCTCGAATGAGAAACGCTTTCGACTCTAGCGGCGACAGGCTCGCTCACACAGCCAGCGGTCAACAGGATTGCAGTGATGACAGTCGCGTGTCTGATCATTCTGACAGAATGTATCGACCCGAAGTCGATGCCCGCAATGGGTCGTGAACTGAAATTTGCTTAAGGGTGGTTAGCGGTCGTTCCAAGATCCGGCTTGAACCGCCGTGATAAGGCTTCCAACGGTCAGACTGCGATAGGTTCGCTCGCCGCGCCATTCGCGAAACTCTCGAACGAGGTTCAGGCCGAAGTTATGTGCTACCTCGTTTGGCGCGTATTTCCTCAAGTCCATGAGGCTGAAGTCAGTGCCGAACGGCTCCCTAATCGCATCGATGGCATCGCCCAGATCCTCACCGGCCAGACCCAGATCGTAATACAGTTCCGTTGTGTCGGTGATTGGGTCCGCGCACATGGTGACCCGCTTCAGCGCGCTGAACACATGGTCGCGGATAGCATTCCCTGATCGATCAATGTCGTCGGCCATGTCTTCAGTGAACGCGAAAGGGGTAATGTCCGCAACGGGTCGTGAGCGGTCTTTGCCCTCTATGCCCCTTCCAGACGTTCGTCAGACGGAGAAAGCAGCCCCAATGCGGTGGCTTTGACGTCGTCAATCTGATGTCGCGCCTTGCAATCTGGATCTCGGCCTGCGCCGGGAGGAGCGGGTCGGGGTGAGGCAGAAAAACTAAACGGCTGGTCAGAACTTCTAACCCTCAATCGCTCCCGTTGCGGTTGCCGTCACCGCTCGCGCCAAACACATAGATCGACCCGTTCCTCCTCCCAGGGTCGTCATGCTTCGTCGCTTCTTCGCTATCCCGCTCTGGCAGCGCACCGCCGCCGGATTCGTCCTGGGCATCATCGCCGGCCTGATCCTGCGTGAGCAGGCGACGGTCTGGCTGCAGCCGATCGGCGACGTCTATCTGAACCTGATCCGCATGGTGGTGGCGCCGCTGGTGCTGTTCACCATCGCCAGTTCGATCGCCAAGTTGGGCGAAGGGGTCGGCGCGGTGCGGCTGGGGGTGCGGACCATCGTCTGGTTCGCCGTCACCTCCCTGCTGGCCGTGCTGGTCGGCTTCGCCTTCGGCCACATCATCAATCCGGGCGTAGGCCTGTCCAACCTGCCGCTGGGCGAGGTGAAGGCGCGCGAGATTCCGACGCCGTTGCAGGTGCTGCTGAGCATCGTGCCGACCAACCCCTTCGCCTCTCTGGCCGAGGGCAAGGTGCTGCAGATCATCTTCTTCTCGGCGCTGGTGGGCGCAGCGCTGGTCGCGCTGGGCGACCGGGCGCAGAATGCGCGCAGGCTGGTGGATGAGGGCGCGGCCCTGGTGTTCCGCATCACCCGCTGGGTGATCCAGTTGACGCCGTTCGGAGTGTTCGGCCTGATCGGTTCGGTCGTTGGCGGTTACGGGTGGGAGGCGCTGCTGCCGCTGGGCAAGTTCATCTTCGCCATCTATGCGGCCTGCCTGTTCCACATCTTCGTCGTCTATTCGGGCCTGCTGAAGCTGCACGGGCTGAAGGTGGTCAGCTTCTTCCGGGGCGGAGCTGCGGCCATGCAGACGGCCTTCGCCACCTCCTCGTCGCTGGGCACCCTGCCCGTCACCCTGCGCCAGACGGTCGAGCGGCTGGGCGTGCCCCAGGCCTATGCCGCCTTCGCCGTGCCGCTGGGCGCCAATGTGAAGATGGACGGGTGCGGCGCCATCTATCCGGCCATCGCCTCCATCTTCATCGCCCAGTATTTCCAGATCGACCTGACGCTGACGCAATACATCCTGATCGGCCTGACGGCGGTCCTGGGGTCGCTGGGCACGGCGGGCGTGCCGGGGACTAGCATCGTCATGCTGACCCTGACGCTGTCGACGGCGGGCCTGCCGCTGGAAGGCGTCGGCTACATCATCGCCATCGACCGCATCATCGACATGATGCGCACGGCCACCAACGTCACCGGCCAGATGGTCGTGCCGGTGCTGGTCGCCAAGGAAGAAGGCATCCTGAACGAGGACATCTACAACGGCCATGTCGCCTGGCTGCCCGGCGATCCGGACAGCGAAACGCCGGAAGGCGCGCGGGCGGCGGGAATCTGATCAGGCCGGGGGATTAGACGGACGACGCGACGGCCGCTAGGTTGCGGCCGTCTCAGCGTTCGCCGCTTGCCTCTAGCAGACTGGTCGTAATGAAGAATTCTGGCGTCATTCTCGTCTCCAGCAACTGCATGACGGCGGGGATCGCTCTTTCTCTCAAGGCCCTTCTACCCGACCATGAGATCGAGACCGCGCATATGCGCTCGTTCCTCGACCTATCGCCGCATGAGGTGAAACAGCGCCTCGCCCATGTCGACATATGGGTGACGGGCGTGACCGATCAGAGCATCGTCGACCTGGGCGCCCATATCCAGACGATCCGCGTCCCGAGACTGATCTTCGACGCCTATCACCCGGATATCGCCTATGCGCGAGACGCCGCCGGAACGCTCATCAAGGGCGTCGGAGATTCTGAATACCACTCCGCCATCGTTCTTTGGTGCCATCAGAACGGCGTCAGCGCCCAGCAATGCGCCCAGTTGTTCACGCCGGAGACCTTTACGCGGATCGGCTATGTCGGCCGCTGGACGCAGGCCGTCGCCAGCCTCAGGGCCCTTTTCGACGCCGGCGACCTGGCTTTCGATGACTTCTTTCCAGCCATGATGGAGCTTTCGCCCTTCATGCATTCGTTCAACCACCCGATCGCCCCGGCCGTGACCCGCCTCGCCAAGCTGATCGCGTACAAAATCACCGGCGACCGGGGCCTCCTGTCCTTGCCGATCGAGCGAAGCATCCAGGACACGCTGGCGCTGGACACCATCTGGCCGATCTATCCCGGCGTCGCCGAGCATTACGGCCTGCGCGGAGCCTATCTATGGAAGATCGGCGCCGGACTGTTTTATCGCACGCCCGCAGACTTCGTTGACGCCAGCTACGCGGCCTATGAGGGCGCCGACAGCGCCAGGTGGGAGATTTCTCGGATGGACCGGGCCTTGTTTGATCGCGTTCTGCCTGAGCGAGTCAGCCCCCAATGACCAACCCTTATCGCAGCCTGCCTGACCACTGTTTCTGGTCCCGCGCCGTGTCCTGGGCCGCGCCCGGACAACTCGATCCCATGGTCGAAAGCCCGTTCCGCATCACCCCTGACATGAAGGTCGCGACGCTGGGCAGTTGCTTCGCCCAACATATCGCCCGCCATCTGCAGCGCTCGGGCCTGAACTACTTCGTCTCGGAAACGGCGCCGGACGCACTGTCAGCCGAAGAGGCCGTCGCCGGGCACTATGGGGTGTTTTCAGCCCGATACGGCAACATCTACACGGTCCGGCAGGCGGTTCAGTTGTTCGACAGGGCCTTCGGCGCCTTTCAACCGCGCGAAGACGTCTGGGAGCGCGACGGGGTCTTCGTGGACCCATTCAGGCCCATGATCGAACCCGCAGGCTTCCCCTCGCCCCAGGCCGTGCGGGATGCGTCGAAGGCTCACCTCGCCCATGTCCGCAGGGTGTTCAGCGAGGCTGACGTCATTATCTTCACCTTGGGGCTCACCGAGGCGTGGCGCAGCCTTAAAGACGGCGCCGTCTTCGCCACGGCGCCCGGCGTCGCCGGCGGCGCCTTTGACCCTGGGCGGCACGAGAAGGCGAACTTCAAATCCCGCGACGTCAGCGATGACCTCCAGGCCTTCTGCGACCGCATCGCCAAAGTGAACCCGGACGCCCGGATCGTGCTGACGGTCTCGCCCGTCCCCCTGATCGCCACGCACCAGGATGATCAGCACGTCCTGAGCGCCACCACCTATTCCAAGGCGGTGTTGCGCGTCGCAGCCGGCGAGGTCGCCCAGGCCAATCCCTCGGTCAGCTATTTCCCTTCCTTCGAAATCATCACGTCCGCCCATAGTCGCGGGAGCTATTTCGAGCCTGACCTGCGATCCGTCCGAGAGGTCGGCGTCGCCCATGTCATGCGCGTCTTCTCGCGGCATTTCCTGGAGAGCGGCGACGAGCTGGTCGACGCAGCCCCGACCGCCCCGGCATCGACGCCGACCGACGCCGATGTCGTTTGCGATGAAGAGGTTATCGAGCGCGCCCTGCGTGCCGGCGGTTTCTCTTCCTGATCGTCCATTTGGGCTTGCATGCCCCCAAAGGCCGGGCTATGTCCCCGCCTCCCGACGGCGCAGTCACTGACCGCCCCGTTCCAGGCGGACGCGTAGCTCAGCGGGAGAGCACCTCGTTCACACCGAGGGGGTCACAGGTTCAATCCCTGTCGCGTCCACCATTTTTCCCTTTACCTTACAACAAGATAAAGCCGAGCGACCGGCTCCCACCCTTGTCTGTCTCTAGCTTGACCTCCCTAGGGGGGCGCTAGGGGGGCGCCGAAAACCTCGTTGGAAAGCGCTTTTCAGGCTGTTTCATCCAGGATTCCCATGAATGAAGCCACGGCCCTTCCCCGTCCTAATCGCGCCTCTCGCAACGCCGGCGGGCACCGACGCAACGTCCGCATCTGACGCAGCCAGGATTATAGTCAAGCTTCGTAAGGCGTGTCGTTCGACGCGTGCATTGTGAGCTTTCTCCATGGAACCGCCCAAGCCCCTGACCGTCGAAATCACGGTTCGGGCCCTCATCGCCCGCATCCGGCGTGAAACGCCTCGGCCAATCGGGGACCGCCAGTCTTCCATCATCAGCTCGGCCGCCTGGATCTGCATCGGGATCGGCGTCGCCGCCATGCTCGGCGCCCTTGCCTATCGGCCCTTCGCGACAGGACTGGGCGTCGTCTTCGCCATCGCCTGGGTCATGGCGGCCGGCCTCCTCTTCTGGGTTGTCCTGAGTCCGATCCCGGCCATGATCAAGAACCGCATCGGTCCGACCGATGCGCTGGCCGACTTGGCGGACCGGCGCTGGAAGGGCGTGCGACACGTAGCCGAGGAACTCGCCGAGCATCACGATCACTCGGCCATCGGTGAAGCCGCCAAGACCGTTCAGTCCGAGATCGACGCCGCCGAACGCCGCAAGGTCCAGATCGCCAGCGTCATCGCGCTCGGCACAGCGGTCGCCGCCGTCAACGCCCAGACCGGCCTGGGCCAAGGGTTCGACGAGGTCGCACGCTCCATCACCGCCGCTGCGCCCTTGCTGGGCGTCGGCGCCGGAGCCGCCCTGGTCACCACGCTCGGCTTCCTGAACACCCTGCACCGGGTGAAGGAGGCGCTGGCTGAAAGCCTGACGCTGAAGGTGTCGGTCGAGGAAACGGTCAGGGGCTAGCCCGCTCGGCTTCTTAGCGCTCGTGCAGACGCCGTCTCATCCCGGGACGGCGTCAGAACGGAATGACCCCCGAACGATAGAGTTCGATCACCCTGGCCCGATCCACGATCTCTCGCCGGGCTGCGATGCTCCAGTCGGGAAATTCGTCTAGAGCAAGTTCATGCACCCAGTTGCCGATCACCGGCTCATGGCCGGGAAACTGGTGCGCCGTCAGATCATAAAAGCAGTTCCCTGCCCCAACCCAGAAATGACGCTCGTCCCGAGAGTTGGCGCCCATGAACAACAGGACGTCGCTCAGGCCGTATTTTTCCTCAAGCAGGTAGATGAAGGTCAGCGACGCGCTCTCGCAACAGTTATGAGGATAGGAGAGGCTGAAGGGGTAACGAAGCCTCCGCTCCTGGCGATTGCGCTCAAGAAACGCCATCAGCAGCCGCGCCGAACGAACCAAGGCGGGCTGCGTGGGCACCGGGCGTTCGGCTTCATCAGATATGTTCTTGGAACCCTCGTTCACCGGGAAGCCTGCTTCTGTACCTTTGCTCACAAGCTTGACAGTATAGAGCCGACATTATCGATCCAAGGTCGTTCCATGCAGTTTCTGGACGAGAAGACCGCCCGGCAAGCCGTCGCGGCGAAGATTGCCTCGTCTACGGCTTGCGATCTGGCCGTCGCCTTCTGGGGCGCGGGCGCGACCGAGACCCTCGGGCTTTCACAACGCAGCGGCACCGCCAGCGTCGTCTGCAACCTCGCCATGGGCGGCACTAACCCCGGCGAGATCCGCGCCCTCATGGCGGTGGGCGTCAAGGTGGAGCAGGCGGACGACCTCCACGCCAAGGTCTATCTCTTCGATGATGCGGTCATCCTGGGGTCGTCCAACGCCTCCTCCAACGGCCTTGCGTTCCAGCCCGGAGACGGTGTCGGGTGGCGGGAAGCGAACATCCTCGTCGAGGATCCCGATGTCCTGGCCTCCGTCAAAGCCTGGCGGTCGTCTCTCGAGGTTCGTGAGATCACCGAGGCGGACCTGAGCGCGGCCGAGCAGGCATGGCGCCGTCGCAGGAGCGCTGCCGCCCCGCCCGCCGGGATCACGTCTCTCCTCGCCATGCTCGAGGATAATCCAGGCTACTTCGACGATCGCCCCGCCTATCTCGTCCTGTCCATGACCGGCATGACCCCGGAGGCCGACAGGCTGCTCGACCAGATCAGCGCGCTGGCCGCCGACGACCTGTCAGCCTACCGGGCCTTTCCGGGGCTGCCGGATGAAGCCCACCTGCTGGATTTCTGGATCGACGAGAAGGGACGTCTGGAATTCGCCGGCTGCTTCGAACGAACACCTCGCCTCAAGGATCGTCCCCTGCTCTCGGGCGATCTGCAGCTCTGTCTCCAGCGTCCCGATGTGATGGGTCTTCACTATCATCCCGGTGAACAAACGCGCTGGGAGAAAATCGCCGACGCCGTGCGGCGATCAGCGCTGTGGAACAAGAAGCACAACTGCGCCGCGGTCCGGATGTCCGACCTGCCCCGCTTGCTCAAGGCGCATGCGCCCGCAGCAAAAGCGCCTCCGGCCATGGGAGAGCGCGAGCGCTTCCACGGTGCCATGGTCGCTCTGTGTCAGAGGATTTTCAGCGAAACGACCTACACGCCCCACTACTTCAGGCAAATGCTCGACAAGGAAACCGGTCTGCTCGTCGCCAAAAAGCTCATGGCAAAAGGCGTTTCAGACGGTTTCCAGAGCCTTTTCGAACGGGGGCGCCTGGACCTGACCGTGGAGGCCGTTGTCACAGATCCGGAATGGAGCCCGCTCTTCGATCCCTCCGAGGTGAAAAGGGCCGGATCCGTTCTTAAGCAGGCAGGATACTCGCCGCCCTCCTGACACGGAAACACCCAGGGTTGCGCCCTCGTCGATACAGGGTGCATGTCCCGACGCTCGGCTTTCATTGATTCACGTTCTTCCAGGGGGACTTCATGGCGGACCTCGTTCTCAGATCATCCAACCTTGACAATATCGTCGCCGGTCCGCTTACGGCGCGCTGGAACGCCGCCGGCACGCGGATTCTTCGTTACTACATCGACCTGCGCCACTCGAAGATGAACCTGCACCGCGAGCTTAGCGCGCCAGAGCGGTTCATCCTGCAGAGCAAGGTCGACGCCCTACTCGCCGCCTGGGACGAGAAGTGGGAGCAGTATCAGGTCAAGACCATGCTGCAGTCAGGCAAGGAGTCGGCCGACGAGATGACCGCGGACGCCC
Source organism: Brevundimonas sp. (assembly GCF_032107865.1). Classification (GTDB taxonomy): domain Bacteria; phylum Pseudomonadota; class Alphaproteobacteria; order Caulobacterales; family Caulobacteraceae; genus Brevundimonas. The sequence goes on along the minus strand of NZ_DAMCNG010000010.1, from coordinate 20,566 downwards.
TGCACCGGATCGACGGCCTCGGCCTCATCCTAGCCCATACCCTCTCGGTCAATGACGCCGTCGACTGGGAGGCTCTGAAGGACCGTAGCGCCTATCCAATGCCTCTGCGCTTCCCACAGGCAAAGCCCGTCTTCACCCCCTTCCCCGCCCCGACCTTTACGGCGCCGACCATCTCTTTCTGGAACCGTTTGATCGGTAAGGCAGAGCGCATCCGCGAGGAGGCCGCCGGCAAGCATCGCGAAGCCGTGGCCGCCTGGGAGGTTCAGGAAGCGCTCGGCCGCGCCCGCCACGCCGCCGAGGTCGGTCACTGGCAGAAGGCCGAGAAAGACTTCTGGGACGAGCACGAGGTCGCCAACAACGCCTTCCTCGCCGAACAGGCCGAAGCCAACGCCAAGGTCGACGCCCTGCGTATGTCTGTGTCAGCGGGCGATCCGGAAGCGGTCGTCGAACACGCCAGTCTCGTTCTGGAGGCCTCCGACTACGACGGTCTGTTCGAGAAGTCATACGAAGTCCGGCACCGGCCTGAGGATCGCCTGCTGCTCGTCAGCTACGACCTGCCCGCGCCGGACGCCCTGCCGGCCGTGAAGAGCGTGCGGTTCGTCAAGGCCACTGCGGAAATGAAGGAGACCCTGATCTCCGAACGCGATCGCAAGGCCAATTTCGAAAACGTCGCCTATCAGATCTGCCTGCGCACGCTGCACGAGTTGTTCGAAGCGGACGTTGATCGCAACATTGATCGCATCCTCTTCAATGGTCAGGTCGAATACGTCGACCCCCGCACGGGTCAGGAAGCCCGCGCCTGCCTGCTGTCGGTCCTAGTGGATCGCGCCAACCTCGAGGCGATCGATCTCGCCCGCGTCGACCCCAAGGCATGTTTCAAGAGTCTCAAAGGCGTGTCTGCGGCCAGCTTGGCCTCGCTGACTGCTGTGCCGCCTGTCATGGAGATGGACCGCGAAGACCGCCGCTTCATCGAGGGTCGGGACGTCGCGCAGACCCTTGATGAGGGCACGAACCTCGCCAGCATGTCGTGGGAGGACTTCGAGCATCTGGTCCGCGAACTCTTCGAGGAGGAATTCCGCTCGCGCGGCGGCGAGGTCAAGGTCACGCGCTCCAGCAGCGACGGTGGCGTGGACGCCGTCGCCTTCGACCCCGACCCAATCAGCGGCGGCAAGATCGTCATCCAGGCCAAACGCTATACCCGTACGGTTGGCGTCGCGGCGGTGCGCGACCTCTATGGCACGGTAATGAACGAAGGCGCCTCCAAGGGGATTCTGGTCACGACCGCGGACTATGGGCCCGACGCCTATCAGTTCGCCAACGGCAAGCCCCTCACCCTGCTGAACGGGGCCAACCTCCTGCACCTGATGGACAAGCACGGCCGCCGCGCCCGCATCGACATCCGCGAAGCGAGACAGGCGGCGTTCTGACGCGGCAAGAACCAAACGACGGCCGCCCTTGTGGGCGATCCGGGAATTAGGCGACGACGTTCCGCTCAATCCGAAGCGGACCGAGGTGAACTGGTCGCAGCGGGCGGACTCGGATTGGTCGTGCTTCGGGACGGCGTAGTTGTCCCCGATCCTTGAAGCGCAGGAGAGCCCGGCGCCTCGGTCGCAACCGCACCATTGACCGTTTCGCTGGATGACGACGCGGCCGGTCCAGTGGGAACATCAGTCAAGGTCCCCACCTCCCCCACAGGCTCCCCTTCCGCCCCGGACGCTTCTCGCGCCCGCCGGTCGGCGTCCCTGCTGCAGGCGGCGGCCAGCAGACCAAGGACGGCCAGGCCCGCCGCGATCTTGATGTAGGTCTTCATGTCGAGTTCCCTTTTCGACAAAACGGAAAGAGCGAGGCCGAGGATTGTTGCGACAGTCGCCTTTCGGTCAGTCGTGAGCGCCGAGCGTCATAGGTTCCCGGCAACTTCAGCCCGCCCGCCTCCGGGGTGTAGCCCTCTTCCCCTTTTCCGAAGCTGCAGGCTGCTTGGCTGTCCGCGCGCCCCTGCGAGCTTCGGCGCCCGAACCTTTCAGGCTGGCGCGGAGCGCGGCCATCAGATTCACGACATTGGTGTCCTCCGGCTCGGCGGCGCGAACAGGCTTGTGACCCTTCTGTTTGGAGGCGATCAGAGCCTTGAGCGCCTCCTCGTATCGATCGACAAACTGGTCTGGGTCGAAGGGCCCGGCCTTCTGCTCGATGATCCGCCGCGCAATATCCACCATGGCGGGATCGGGCGCCTTGTCCGATATGGCTCCAAACACGTCTCGCATGGCGCGAACCTCCCCCCGCGTCCGGAGGGAATAGGCGAGGATACCCTGATCTCTCGGTTCCAAAGCCAGGAGACGTTCGCGCGTTGAAAGGACCACGCGGCCAAGTGCGATCTTGCCCTCGGACCTCATGGCCTCACGGATAACGCCGAAGGCTTCCTCCGCCAGCGCACCGGCCGGCGCGAGATAGTAGGGATTATCCCAGTAGAGGCGGTCGATCTCTTCCTCTGGCACGAAGCGCTCGATATCGATCGTTTTCGTACTCTCCAGCTTGACGGATTTTATCTCCTCGTTGGTCAGGAGGATGTATTCGTCCTTGGCGACAGCGTAGCCCTTGACCAGGGACGACCGCTCGACCGGGCCCGTGTCCGGGTCGGTGGTGATCATCCGGATGCGGTTGTTGGTCTCGGGATTGATGAGATTGAAGTGGACCTCGCCCCCCGAACTGGTCGCCGTGTAAAGGGCGACGGGGCAGGTCACGAGGGACAGACGCAGGTGTCCCTGCCAGGTGGGGCGATACGCCATTTCGAGCCTCCGGGACGGGCGCCGCGCCCGTCGCGCCGAATCAACACCATGAAACGGGTTTCGCTCCCCGGTCGGTCGCGAACTGAGGATGGAGGGTCAGCCGCAGGTTTCTGCCTGACCGTCTTCCAGGTCGATGACGAAGCAGTGCTCCCGACCTCCTTCAATATCCGCCACGAAGAGACGGACCTCATTCCCGGCGTTCACAGGTGGAAAGAACAGTTCGGCGTACCCGACCGCCGCGGCCTCAAAGCTCGGGGCCTCGATCACGTGGCCATGGGCCCGTCCTGCGCCTTCGGCGTAGACAAAAAAGCGGTTGTGTCCGATTCCGGACATTGAGACCTCCTCGCCCTTGGGCCTGATCGTATTCGACTGCTGACTCGGCTGGCGCCAAAAGACCGCCCGTGTCGAACGCTCGCAGGTCAGGAGTCGGGCGGCGCTTCATCGGCCTCCTTTCGAGGCGCTCCTTGGATGACGGCGACTCCACCGGATCGCCGCCGCCGCAACTGCGGCGAAGACGAGACCGAGACCGAAAAGCAGGAAGTTCATGCGCCCTCCCCCGGGCTCCATCCCCGTCCAATGCGTCTGAAAGTGCGGCTGATCAGGAACAATCCCATGGCGACCGGGACAGCTCCGAGAATGACCAGAAGAAAGGCGACGAGCATCTGCATATCAAACCAGCGCCGGGCGAGCCCCGAAGGTTCCCTGCGGCGTCGCCCTCCCTCCGCAGGCATTCAAAAGGGCGTCACGGGTCGCTCCATCCCGTGATGCGGACGCGCGCCCGGGGTTTCTCTTCGGATGAAAAAACCAGGGTCGCCCGCTTTTCGCCGTGTCCCGGAACGTAGTCGAGCGTAGCCCCGGATTTCTCCCCGTCCGCCTCCCCTTCTATCTCCACAGCCGCGGCCGTCATATCGCCATTGTTCAGAACCTTGACCTCCAGCGCCCAGCCCGCTCCCACAGGACGAAGAGCTTGGGGCAGGACGGTCAGGTCGGGCGGCCTGTGATCGGCGAAGGCGGATCGCGCAAGCACTGCGATCGCTGCGACGGTGACGATGAGACCCAATAGGGCGCAGACGCACTGCAGCCGTGACAGCTTCTCGCGAGCGGACTTCTCCCGTTTCTTCATCATCACACCAGAAGCCGCGCAGCTGCCGCCCCCAGGGCGGCCGGGAAGGCGAGAACGACGACATTGGCCATGACGGCGCCCGCGCCATGCCCGTCTACAGCGCCGAAGACCCACAGCATGGCGAAGCTCGCAGCCAGGCAAAGGGCGTAGCCCGGCAGGGTGAAATCCAGGAAGGCGCGAAGAGGGCTTTCCTTCTCTTCCTGACCCGCGAAACCGGCCTCGAAGACAATAACGTGCAGAAGGATCAGGGACAGCGCCAGCAAGCCCAAGGCGCCTGACGGGGTCGTCAGATAGGCGATCAGCCGCATCTCCTCCGTCGGCGCGAGGTTCATGGCGAAATACAAAGCCCCGGCCAGCATGAGGAAGAGCTCGCCAGGATAGGAGGCCTCGTCCTCATCGCCCTCCTCCGCATCCCCCGAAAGCTGGCGACGCGCGACAAGGGCCCCCAGAGCGGCCGGGACCGCCTGAAGCGATATCTGTCCGATGGCCGAAGTCAGGGAGGCGTAGTCAAGGACGTTGAACATGGCCAGAAGGGCGGCCGAGGCTGAGAACCCGACGGCGAGCGCCACAAACGTGTCCAGACTGTTGTTCACCAGGCCCCTTCGCGCAGAGAAGCCCGCGTAGTGAGCCAGACCGTAGAGGACGGGCAAGGCGACGATCACGAAGGCGAGGTGCCGCGCTGGCGCCGCCGACACGCCGAGGGCCCACATCTCCATCGTCATCATCAGGGGAAGACTGAACAACAGGGCGCCGCCGAATGCGCGCCCCAGATCCGACAGATAGTCGATCTCCGCCCCCATCCCGCGGTCTGCAGTCTTCATTCTTCAGTTCCTCCCAACCTGCTGCCGCCTCGCCGAATGCCGGCAGTCCTTCACGAGCGCCGTCCGAGAGAGCCCAGGCGCATTTCAAGCCAAGGTCCGACAAGCCCTACCGTTCCAGGTCGCGGATCGGGCGGCGTTTGCGGCTCAGCCGACGCCGGCCCCGCCTGTCACGCCCCAGACTTCGCCAGCGACAAAGCTGGCCTCCTGGGAGGCGAGCAGGACGTAGACCGGCGCGATCTCCACCGGCTGACCCGGTCGGCCAAAAGCGCTGTGAGCCCCGAACTGCTCGACCTTCTCCTGGGGCTGGCCGCCGCTGGGTTGAAGCACGGTCCAGAAGGGTCCCGGCGCGACGGCGTTCACCCTCACCCCCTTATCGATCATCTGCTTGGCCAAGGCCTTGGTGTAGGCGACGATGCCCGCCTTCGTCGTGGCGTAGTCCAGAAGTATGTCTGAGGGGTCATAGGCCTGGATCGAGGCGGTGGTGATAATGGCCGCGCCGGGCGGCAGGTGGGGGGCCGCGGCCTGACACAGCCAGTGCAGCGCGTAGAGGTTGGTCTTCATCGTGGCGTCGAAATCAGCCGTCGAGACCTCCGACACATCTTCCCGGTGCTGCTGATGACCGGCGTTGACGACCAGGATGTCCAGACCGCCGAAGGCCTCCACCACCCGGGAAACCATGGTCGCATTCCATGCTTCATCCCTGATGTCGCCGGCCAGGGCGAGGGCCTTGACCCCGGCCTGCTCGATCAGGGCGATCACCTCCCTTGCGTCCGCCTCCTCCGACGGCAGATAGGCGATGGCGACGTCAGCGCCTTCTCGCGCGTAGGCGATGGCCGTCGCCCGGCCTATCCCGGAATCCCCGCCTGTGATGAGGGCTCGTCGTTCTTTCAATCGGCCATGGCCGACATAGCTGTCTTCGCCGTGATCAGGCTGCGGGGTCATCCGGCCCGCCAGACCGGGTTCGGCTTGGGGCTGACGCGGAAAGGGCGGTCGGGGATACTGGTTGCGTGGATCCTGCATGGCGAGCCGATCGGGCATGAGATCATCCTTAGAGGGCGCGCCGCCATCATGAGCCGCGCTTCAGACATGCCGACCTAATGTCCCGGCCGCGCGGCCCGTTCCTCTGTTGTGAAGGCGACGAACCTCGGGCGCGCCCGGCAAGGGACGCATGATGAGGCTCCGCTCGAGCCTCAGTCACCAGGCGGCGGCGCGGTCGCCGCCTCTTGCCCGGGCCGGTCGACCTCTTGCGCCGGGGTGTCAGCAATCCCGTTCGTACTCGTAATCGCTGGACTGGCGGCGGACACGCTTGAAGTGGCGTCCGCCTCGGTGGAGGCGGCTTCGGGGGCGGCGCGTTGAGCCTCCCTGCTGCCGGATGCGGCAAGTGTCAGAAGGGTCGCGGCGCCGATCGTCAAGGCAATGTGTTTTCTCATGGAGGCCCCTTCGCCCGAACCAATGACGGTTGAGCTGAGGCGGTGCAGGACAGCTACGAAAGAGCTTTATCCAGCAAATGCGATGACCTCCTCTCAGGACCGAGACATTGGCCGTCCGCCCCTCGTGAAGGAACGTCGTCTCCCGACGGAAGTTAAGCTGACGGAGGGTATCAGCATGATCATCATCGCCTTGTCCGTCGCACTTCTCTTGGACGCTTCGCCGAATGCAGAGATGGCCGCCAAGTTCGTCAGCCGCGAGATCGCAGCACAGGACATCCAGGCTGCATCTCTTGTCAGCGTAGCCGTCACGCTGGAGTGCACGGCCCGTGCAAGCGGTAAGGTGGTGAACTGTCGCGTACTCGGTGAGACGCATCCGGGTCTCGGTTTTGGCGAAGCGGCCTTGGCCTTGATGCAGGATGCTACCGTCGATCCCGGTGCAGAGGACTTCCAGTTTGCCCGCACAATCCAGTTCACGCCCTGAGCGCCAGCCCAAAATCATCATAGACAAGCGCCGCGGCGCCGCGACATCCGGATTCATGTCATTTCGAAACGAAGCGGCGGCCTCCGACGGCCTGCATCCCCGCGCGAGAGTGTGACCTGGAGATAGGGCAGCAGGTCAAGGGCAGCCCGCCGCCGGCGCCCGGTTTCCCTGGCGCGAAAGCGACGCGGCGCCGAGCTTGTCGTGGCTGGATCATGATCCACTTTTCACATCGAGCCCAAGGCAGCGGCGCCCTTTGCGGTCTCAGGCGTTGACCAGCTTCACCGGAGGCGACCTTGATCGACAGACCTGGCGACAAACCTGATGTTCAGACCCTGCGTTCGGCTGCGACCTCCATCTGGCGCGCCGTGAAGGCCAGGGCTGCCAGCCTCAAGACTCATGTCGTCACCCAGGACCCTGTGTGGCAGGCCGTTCGGCGTCCGGGAAAGCCGGAGATCATCGCGGCCTCGATCACTCTTGGACTGATCGCCGGCTTCCTGGTGTTTCTGATGCTGTTCGACTGGAACTGGCTGCGCGGGCCGATCAGTCGGGCGGCGTCCGCCTCCACAGGTCGCGAGGTCGTGCTGAACGGCGACCTCGATGTCAGGCTTTTCAGCTGGACGCCCTCGGCCACGGTGCGCCGCCTCAGCATCGGCGGCCCCGCTTGGGCGAGCGATCGCAACACGGCCGACGTTGAACAACTGGACGTCTCCGTCCGGCTGCGGCGGCTTTTCCTGGGTCAGGTGGAGGTGTCCTCCCTGGTGATGACCCGTCCGGCGGTGCATCTGATCGTGGACGGGAAGGGCCGCCGAAGCTGGGATCTCCACCCTGGTCGACCGGACGACGGCCGCGGGGCGAAACTGCCGGTCATCCAGCGCCTGGTCATCAAGGACGGCCGCCTTACGCTGGACGAACAACGACGAGGCATGAAGCTCGACGCCATGATCACAGCGCGCGAGGCGCGCTCCCCCGAGGACGGCGAAAGCGGCTTTCTTCTTGACGGCAAGGGGACGATGAACGGCGCGCCGCTCACCCACCGCGTAACCGGCGGCCCCTTCATCAATATTCGCCGCGATCGACCCTACGCCTTCACCGCCGATCTGGCGGGCGCCGGCTCGAGGCTGAGGGCCGAGGGCGCCGTCACCCGACCGTTCGATCTCGGGCGTTTCAATGCCGAGCTGGAGCTTGAGGGCCAGGACCTGGCCGACATCTATCTCCTGACCGGGATCACCACGCCCAACACGCCGCCCTACAAGTTGAGGGGCGATCTGAGCCGGGACGGCGCCCTGTTCCGCTTCGCCGATTTCAGCGGACGGGTCGGATCTTCCGACCTGTCCGGAAGCCTGGAGGTGAACAAGGTCGGCGAGCGCCGCCGCGTTGACGCAAAACTGACCTCCCGCACTCTGGACATCGACGACCTCGCCGCCGTCCTGGGCGCTCGGCCGCGGGTCACCAGCGAGGGGACGGTGGCGACCTCGGGCGCGCCCGGCAAGCTCCTGCCGGATGCGCCGCTGCAGACTGAACGGCTTCGCACGATGGACGGAACGCTTTCCTACCGGGCCGCTACGGTCCGGGCCAACGCCTTCGACATCCGCCAGGTCAGCCTCGGGGCCGACCTGAAGGACGGGATCCTGAAGCTCAACCCGGTCGCCTTCACCTTCAATCGCGGCGAGCTCAACGGCACAGCCCGCATCGACGCCCGCAAGGCCACACCCCACAGCGCCATCGACTTCCGCCTGAGCGGCTATCCCCTGGAGTCGATCATCCCCGCGCGTGGCGGGGTGCCGACGGTGACGGGACGCGCCCTGGGGCGGGCCAAGCTGGAGGGGCCAGGAGCCTCTATCCACGACCTGGCGGCCAATTCGAAAGGAAGCATTAGTCTGGTCGTGCCCCAGGGACGCATGCGATCGGCCTTCGCCGAACTGCTGGGCATCAATGTCGGCGCGGGTCTCGGCAAGCTCCTTTCCGGTGATCAGTCCACATCCGGCATTCGCTGCGCGGTTGCGGACTTCAAGGTCGCCAACGGCGTCGCCTCCTCGCGCGCCCTGGTGATCGACACGGATGTGGTGCTGGCCCAGGGCTCGGGGACCATCGACCTCGGCGCCGAGACCATGAACCTCAGGATCGACGGCGAAACCAAGAAGCCTCGCCTCCTGCGCGTCTGGGCGCCGATCACGATCACGGGCCCCCTCGCCTCCCCGCGCCTGGGCGTCGACGCCTCGGCGGTTGCGACCCAGGGCGGTCTGGTCGGCGCCCTGGCCACCCTCGTCAACCCGGTCGCGGCCCTCCTGGGCTTCATCGATCCTGGCCTGGCCGAGGACGCCGACTGCGGCGCCCTGATCGCCGGGGCGCGCTAGCTCCTCCTCCTCGGCCGCCGGCGTTAATGGTCCAGCTCAGCCCCTGATCTGCGGCGTGCTTCGTTCAGCGCTACGGAAACGGAACGTCACGCTTCCCCATCTGTTGGCTGGAAAGCCCACCACGAAACGAACCCATGGCCGCAGAAACAGAACCGACCTCTGAACCCGATGTCGTCGTTATCGGCGCCGGGCCAGCAGGCCTCACCGCAGCCCTCTATCTGGCGCGATATCGCCGGAAGGTTCTCGTGCTGCATGACGGGAAGAGCCGGGCCCTGCGCATTCCTCTCACCCATAACGCTCCCGGATTCCCGGAAGGCGTTCGGGGACCGGATCTGATCGCCCGCATGTCTCGCCACGCCGTTCAGTACGGCGCGGCCATCCAGGAGGCGGAGGTGGCGGCCATCAAGGCCGTAGCCGGCGGATTTAACCTGCATCTCGCAGACGGTTCCACGCTCGTGAGCCGCGCTGTCATCCTGGCGACCGGCGTGGATCTCAACCAGGTCGATCTGCCGGAAGCCGTCCATGAGGCGGCCATCCGGGCGGGGGTGCTGCGCTACTGCCCGGTCTGCGACGGATATGAGCATATCGGCAAACGGATAGGCGTGATCGGCTGCGACACCAATGGCGCCGCTGAAGCCCTCTTCCTGCGCGGATATTCCCAAAACCTCACTCTCATGCCGCTCAACCGTCCCGAACTCTCCTCCGCCGAGGCCCGGGACGTGGCTGATGCGGGGATCCGGCTGGAAGCCGGCGCCCTGCTCGCTCTCCAACCCGGCGTCGATGACATCACCGTCCGTCTCGACACAGGCGCCTCGCTGACGTTCGACGTCATCTACCCGGCCCTGGGGTGTCGACCGCGGTCAATCCTGGCGGAGCAGCTCGGACTCGATCTCACCGAGGCCGGCTGCGTGACGTCCGACTCCGTCTTCGTGAGCCGGGTGGAGGGCGTCTTCGCCGCAGGAGACCTTGTGGAAGGCCTGGATCAGATCAGCGTGGCCATGGGCCACGGCGCCGTGGCGGCCACCAGGACCCACAACTGGCTGCGCGAGCGGGAGCAGGCCACGCTCCAGAGCCGGACCTAGCGGCCATGCCGCCGCGAGCGCGTCCGACCCCAGGAACAGCAGATGACGCCTGACGTTGCGGCTCTATGAGTGAACTCGTCGCCAATATCGTCGGCTCGGCCGCCGCCGTCTGCTCCATCACCAGCTTCGCGCCCCAGGGCGTCAAGATCTGGAAAGAGAGGGACGCCTCGGCGGTAAGCCTGAAGACCTATGGGCTGACCGTCACCTGCTTCGTCCTCTGGGTGATCTACGGCGTCATGACCGAGGCTTGGCCCGTGACGATCGCGAACGCCTGCGCCCTGGCCATGGCGTCGGGCGTGCTGTTCATGAAGTGGCGCTTCAGGGACAATGGTCCCCGCGCGGCGAAATCCTAACGCCCCCAGCCGACGCCCTCCTTCGCGACCGATCCGGATGAGACGCCTATGCGACATAAGGTCTCCATAGAGCATCGCCCGAGGAATAATTTCGAAGCAGCCTCGCAGCGCGAGGCCCTGGCGAGAACGCTGAAGCGCGGACGGCGGACAATGCGGTCAAGCTAAGGTCCGCGAGCCCGCCAGACCGGAATTCCACCGGCAAAGCCCCACATGCAGAGCAGAAAAGAAGCCGCCAGATCGACTGAGCCTTGCAGTTGCGATCCTGGCCCGGGTCCTAAGGGCGAGGCCGGAACTCGCATCGGCAAGGCCGATTTGCCCCCTGTCCCCTTTCGACAGGAGCCGTCATGCAGACGCCGGAAGACAACGCCGCTTCCCCAGCCCTAAAACCGCCCACGGCCGCCGGCGCGGCTGATCCATCCCCGCCGTCCGGAAAGCCTGTCGCAGGCGCAAAAGCCTCTCCCGACGACACCGGGACGGGCGCCGCGTCATCGGCCGCCGCGAACCAGGAAAAACCCGCTCAGCCGCGAAAGACCGGCAAGAGCCCGGACATCGCATCCGATCCGGGGGCCGACGCCATTGAGCTGCTCAAGGCCGATCATCGCCGGGTCGAGGTCCTGGTCGCGGAGTACGAGTCCGCCTCCGATCGGCGCAAGGCCGCGATCATTCGCGAGGCCTGCACCGAACTGACGCTTCATACCCTGCTCGAAGAAGAAATCTTCTACCCCGCCTGCCGCGCGGCGGACGGCGAAGAGACCGAGGACGCCCTCGACGAAGCCCAGGTCGAGCACGACTGCGCCAAGCTGCTGATCATCGAACTGCTCGCCAGCAGCCAGGACGATCCGCTCCAGTCCGCCCGGTTCAAGGTCCTCGCCGAGCAGATCAAACACCATGTCGCCGAGGAGGAGGCCCCCCGGACGGGCGTCTTCGCCAAGGCGACGGCAGCCGGCGTCGACACCGCCGCGCTGGGCCGCCGACTTCAGGAACGGAAGCGACGGCTGTTGAAGGAGGCCGACCGGCTGCGCCCGTCGCACCTCGTGTCGTTTCATCAACTGCAAGGCGAAAATCGCCCAACCCAGGAGTATGGCATGCCCAGAAATCAAGGACCGGAACGAGACGAACGCGGTCGTTTCGTCAGCGATGACGACGATGATCGCCGCGGCGGATCCTATTCGCGCTCTCGCGACGACGACCGCCGGGACGACAGTGATAGAGGCGGTCACGGTCGCGGCGGCTGGTTCGGAGACTCCGAGGGCCACTCCATGGCCGCGCGCAGCCGTGGGGAGGGACGCAGTTTCCGTGATGACGAATATGATGGGGACGGCCGTGGCTGGTACGGCGACTCCCGCGGTCACGCCCAGGCCGCCCGGCGCGGCGGGGACGAGCGCCGATCCACTCACGGCGATGACGACCGCGACCGGGATGATCGGGGCCGTTTCATGAGCGACGATGATCGATCGGGTCGTGGCGGCCGCAGCTCGTCCTCGGACCGCGACCGTGACGACCAGGGCCGCTTCATGAGCGACGACGACCGATCAGGCCGCGGCGGCGGCGGACGTGGGCGCAGCTCGTCCTCCGACCGTGATCGCGACGACCAGGGCCGCTTCATGAGCGACGACGACCGATCGGGCCGCAGCAGCGGCGGGCGCGGACGGAGCTCCTCTTCCGACCGTGATCGCGACGACCAGGGCCGCTTCATGAGCGACGACGACCGAACAGGTCGCGGCGGCGGCGGGCGCGGACGGAGCTCATCTTTCGACCGTGATCGCGACGACCAGGGCCGCTTCATGAACGATGACGACCGATCGAGTCGCGGCGGCGGTCGGAGTTCTTCCTCCGATCGGGAGCGCGACAGCCGTTCCTACCGCGGGCGCGACGATGATGATGGGGACGGCCGCGGCTGGTACGGAGACTCCCGTGGCCATGCCGAAGCGGCGCGGCGCGGCTGGGAGAGCAGAAGCCATTCGAGCCGTGACGACGATGATCGCTCAAGAGGATCGGATCGCGGACATGGAGGCTGGTTCGGGGACTCCCGCGGCCATTCTGACGCCTCCCGCCGTGGATGGGAGAACCGCCGCTGAAGATCAGGGATGCGTTCGGTCAGCAGACCGGGCGCATCTCGCTTCGCCGCCGCTCAGCTCGGATCAGTGAGAAACATCATGGCCGACAAGACTTTCCTCATCGACTACGAATGGCTGGGCAAGACCCTGTCCTGCCACCTGCATGCGGGGGAATGGGATCAGGCTGAAGAGCAGCTGGACGCCCTGAGAGCCACGGGAAGGATTGTCGGCGAACTCGTGATGGAGGGCGAAGCGGCGCCAATGATGACGGATCGTATCGGCACCTGCTGACGCAGCCGATTACCCCCGCAGCATCGGGCGCTTCTATCATAGGTTAGTGCGGCGGCTTCTCCCCCAGACCATGGTCCCTAACCATCGAGATGAGCCCGCAGGCCTCGACGGCCGAGGGCGCTGGCTCCCGCTGCATAGCGGAGAGTTCGTTTGCCTCACCAAAACCGAGCCGGCCTTCAGATTTTTCTGAACCGTCTGAACCTTCGTTCCCAACTCACCCCCGCCGAACAGCAGGCCGTACTGGATCTGCCCGCTTTTCCAGCCGAGCTGGAGGCGAACATTGACCATGTGGCGCTCGGCGAGATGACAGAATTCGCAACCCTGGTCGTCACAGGGGTGCTGGGCCGCTTTGGTCAGAACGCCCGGGGAGACCGGCAGATCACGGCGCTTCACGTGCCCGGCGACATAGCCAATCTGCAATCCGTGGTGGAGCCCCGCGCGACCTCGGCCCTGCAGGCTCTTTCTCGAACCAGGATACTGAAAATCCCTCATCAGGCCCTGCGATCCGCTGCGGCCCGGCACCCCGCCCTGGCGGAAGCGCTCTGGCGTGACTGCATGGTCGACGCCGCCATCCTTTCGCAATGGGTCGTGAACATAGGCCGAAAGGACGCTGCGGGTCGTATCGCCCACCTCTTGTGCGAGACCGCGACGCGGCTGGGAGCCCACGAAACCCGGGTTGTCTCCTTCGAATTTCCCCTGACCCAGAACCAGATCGCCGACGCGACGGGCATGACCTCCGTCCATGTCAACCGCACCTTGAAAGCCCTCCGATCTGTGGTGTCCCTCGCCGGCAGGGCAGCCCATGTCCTCGATTGGGACCAGCTGGTCCGCGTGGCCGATTTCGACCCCGCCTATCTGCAGCGGGAAGTCGCCCCTGGCGAAAGACTGCGGATCGCGCTGGCCGACTGATCCGCGGTCGCCCTCTAGATCGGCGCCACGTGCGGACGAAGATAGGCCGGATCGAAAGCCGCCAGCGCTACGAGGCCCGCGCGGTCATGAATTTCAACCCGCCCCGCATGCCAGGTCGCCAGATTGGGTCGACGGAGCTCGGCGAGCGTCCGGTTCACGTGCACAGATGAAAGTCCGAGGCAGTCGGCGAAATCTTCCTGGGTCATGGCCAGGCTGAAGCCGTCTTCGTCTCCCAGTTCCGCCATAGCGATCCGGGTGTCGAGCTCGCACAGGAGATGGGCCATCCGCCCGAGCGCGTCCTGGCGTCCGAGCCGGTGAAACCATTCGCGCTGGATCGCCCCGTCGATCGCCAGCTCCAGCATGAACAGCCGACCGAGATGAGGCTGGCTCTCGATCAGGTCCGTCATAAGGCGGTGAGGCACGGCCGCGGTGATACAGTCGGTCAGGGCCAGAACGCCATGGTCCACCTGCTTCATGACCAGGCTGTGCAGGTCCAGAAAATCTCCAGCAATGCTCAACTGGGTGATGGAGCGCGCGCCGTTCTGAAATCCTTTGATACGGGCGGCGAGCCCCGAAACGAGCAGACGGCAGTCTGACGGCCTGGCGCCCGCGCGCAGGATCAATTCTCCCGCGCGATGCAGGACGGGGGGGTCGAGCGCATGCCCCAGCGCCGTCCGCTCGGCAGGACTGATCCTGTCCCGCCTCTCGAGCCTGGCGATCAGCCCCTGTGTCGGCGTCTGACCCGAAATCATCCGATGTTCACGTTCCCGCGTATAAATATCTGTCATGGCGCTTTACAAATATATTGTCACGCAACCGGACAAGGAACTCTTGCTCGAGAACGAGGCCGCTTCGGACGTCGCCGCCTATCGCGAAGGAGTCCGGTTCGCCGCCGAATTGCTCGCTGAACAGTCGTCGCCCGGACAGAGACCGGCCAGCTTCGGACTGGTCGTTCTGAACCCCGACGCCCGCGAGATCTGGCGCGTGGATATCCAGGCCTCAGCCCCGCCGGACGGAGTCTCCTGAGGCGGCCCCGACAGGCTCCAGGCGGAACGGCTTTCGGGCCGGCCGCCTTTACAAGCCATGTGCTTCACGTCTCCCATGCCGCTTGCAGGCGACCGCCGCCGGCCCTCATCCCCCTCTCAGGAGTTGCGGTGAGGATCGCCACCTATAACGTCAACGGGATCAACGGCCGGCTGCCTGTTCTGCTCCGCTGGCTGGAAACAAGCCGTCCCGACGTGGTCTGTCTGCAGGAGCTCAAGGCGCAGCAGGCGAACTTCCCCGCCCAGGCCCTCGGCGACCTCGGCTACGAGGCGATCTGGCTGGGCCAGAAGAGCTGGAACGGCGTCGCCATCCTGGCGAGGGAGGCCTCTATCCACGAGACCCGTCGGGGCCTTCCGGGCGACCCCGATCCGGGCCAGAGCCGCTATATCGAAGCGGCGATAAACGGCGTCCTCGTCGGTAGCCTCTATCTGCCCAATGGAAATCCGGCCCCCGGTCCCCGCTTCGACTACAAGCTCGGCTGGGCGGACGCCTTCGTCGCCCACGCCGCCCGGTTGATCGAAACCGGCGCGCCCGTGGTGCTGGCGGGCGACTACAATATCATCCCGACCCCGGCCGACGTCTACAAGCCCGAGCGCTGGACGGAGGATGCGCTTTTCCGTCCCGAAGCGCGGCAGGTGTTCAGCCGTCTGCTCGACCAGGGATGGACGGACGCCCTGCGCCTGCACCACCCGCAGGAGACCCTCTATACCTTCTGGGACTATTTCCGGAACGCCTACGCCCGCAACGCCGGACTGCGTATCGACCACCTTCTGGTCAGCCCCTCCCTGGTCGATCGCCTCCGCGCCTCCAATGTCGATCGCGAGGTCAGAGGTTGGGAAAGATCGAGCGATCACGCGCCGACTTGGATCGAGATCGCGACCTGATCCGCCGGCCAGGTCAGACAGCCAGGCTCTTCTCGATCCGGCGAAACAGCTTCATGGCCTGGGCGTCGTCCAGGGCGTCGATATCGACCCCGGCGGTGAGATCGACCAGGAGATCAATCACGGCCCCGCAGGCCGCGCCGTCGGTCGGCGCCTCGGCCTGCACCCAGGCCGCGATGGCGGCGAGGGTGTGCAGGGCTTCCTGATCGGTCATGGGACTATCCTGAAGCGCTGCTGCGGCGGCGATCTCGCGCATTTCCCCCAGGGCCTTGCGACAGGCGCTCGGGTCCTCTCGTCGTTCGTCCCGAACAAGAGCGGCAAGGGCTGACGTCCCTATCGAGCTCAGCACCAGCTGGAACAGGAT
The DNA here is from genome assembly GCF_032107865.1 of Brevundimonas sp. Classification (GTDB taxonomy): domain Bacteria; phylum Pseudomonadota; class Alphaproteobacteria; order Caulobacterales; family Caulobacteraceae; genus Brevundimonas. Next base: position 4,596 of record NZ_DAMCNG010000010.1, on the reverse strand, counting down.
CTCGCCTTGCGGCGAAGAGACCGTCATCCGCGCCTCTGCCGAGCTCCAGAAGGCGACTCCGTCGTCCCGCAGAAGCTCGCCCAGGGTGCGCACCGCCTCCACCTGGGCTTCCTGCACCGAGGCAAGGCTCGATTCCCACCTGATCCTTCTGCCCTCAGGCCCTGCGTCGGATTCGAAGACAAAGCTCTGCATCTTCAGCGTCAGCGTTACGACGTCGACGTCGCCGGCTGTTCGTCGGCGGAGGCCTCCGCCGTCGATTTCTGAACACTTTCCTCCTGGAAGGCTGCGGAGTCTTCGACCTGGGCCACGTTATCCACGGGGGCAGAGGCGAATGGACCCGCCCAGACGGCCCAGACCAAGGCGAAGCCGACAGCCGTCAGCACCAGACCTCCCAGGAGGACCGCCATGATCCGCGACCCTTTTCGGCCCTGGCGCACGTATTGGGCCTCAACCGGTCGGTTGCTTCGAACGGCCCTGGCCGAGGCTTCATGGGGATTCCGGGTCATGTTGGTCCTTTTCTTAGGGAATAGGGGGCGCGGACAGCTCTGCGACGGATAGCCCACGGCTCGTAAGGTCCGCCCGATTCACAGGCTCACGAAGCCGAGCACGACCATGACCAGACCGATGGCGACCGCGCATCCGTACCGTCGGCGTGAGACGTGGTCCTCCCGGCTGGAATACAGGCTCCGTGGGCAACGAGTCCTCGGGACCGTCCTCTGCAGGGGCGACCGAGCGCGCGCCTCCGGCCTCTTCATCTGCGCCGGCCGGCGCCACGCCGCGATCGAAGATCGGCCTGGCGCCCTGGCCGCGTAGACGCCACTGGGCGTCCTTCTCCTGGAGGGGATGGGGCATGTGATCTGAAACCATGGCCCGAGCGCGAGTTCCTATTCAGGAGGCGTGCGTCGGGAAGACGACACTGGGGCGACGCTCCTCACCGACATGGTGTTAGATCCGGCCGCTCTCGATCTCCGTCCGGGAAAACACCTCCTCCTGACCGTCGACAAGCAGTTCGTCCGCCCCGTCGTCGGCCAGATCCGCGAGCGGCTTGGCCTGGCCTTGCTGAGCAGCGGCCTCCGGAGCGCCGTGGGCGGCTTCTTCCACCACTCCTGGTCCCTCACTGCGGGGCCCGGCCCCATCGGACTTTTGGTTCCTGATCATCGGTCTGCGCCTCCTGCGGCGTCGGCCCCATGACATCAATCCTGGATCTCGCCCTCGGGTTCGAGCCGGGCGGAAGAGAAGGCGCGCCGCCTCGCGAGGACGGGCGGCCCGGCGCGCTCAGGCCCGGGTCTCTGACCGATACCGATCTCGCCGGAACAAGGACGGGGGTCCGGCCGGTTGATCGGCATCATACGGAGGACAGACCATGAAGGCCGTCAACCTCATCACCCTTCTCCCGGTCATCATCGGCGCCGTGAACTGGGGTCTCCTCGGCGCCTTCGATTTCAACCTTGTCTCCGCCCTCTTCGGCGACGGCTCCGCAGTCGCCGGCGGCGTCTATAGTCTTGTCGGGCTTTCGGGCCTCTGGCAGCTGGCCCCCTTCGCCCGGCCCTTGCAGATCGATGAACCGCACGCCGAGCCGGGCCGTCGCTTCGCCCGTTGACCTGCGCCGGGGCCGGCCCGCCCTGCCCCGGACGTCTTTCGCAAGACCTGTCCATGGAGGACCCATGATCTACTTCTGTTTCATTGAGGGCGACGATCAGCATGATGTCGAGATGAAGCTGCTGGAGGCTGTCGAGGACGGCCCGGCGCTGCAGGAGGCCAGAGCCCTCCGCTTCAGCGGTCGGACCGGCTACGTCTTCGACGGCGATCGCTCGGTCGGATCGGTGGAGACGTCCCGTGAGCCGGTGTCCGAAGAGCCCTTCTTCGGCAGGATCGATCGCGAACCATCCGGTGCGGTCCTCTTCCCGGACGCGGGCGCCTGACCCTTCTCGACGATCAGCGTCTACGCTCAAATCTCACCCGTTCCTTGCCGGGGATGAGGCAGGCTCGGAAGCCGGCGGCTCGCCAGGCGTCCCTCTGCACATCGCGAGGCGTCGGTTCGACTTCGTCAGCCCACCAGTCGGGAAGACCCGCGCCCTTGGGAAGCATGGCGCGCAGCCTGAGTTCGATCTCGGCGAAACTCAGTTCGAGCGCGTCGACCCTCTGCCTCTTCAGGTAGTCGCGAAGCGGATCATATTTCCCCATGACGTCAGTGACCGTGAAACCCGCCCGGGCGCAAGCCGGTGCTGCAGACCGACCTAGAGGAAGCCGAGCGCGCGCCGACGGCGCTGAAGCCGTTTCAGATAGCTGTCGTTGATGAAGGTTCCCAGCGGCACCAGGGCGGCCAGAGCGGTGCGCAGCCATCCCCACCCATCGGCGCGGCTGGACGCCAGGGCCGGGATCATGACCAGGACATAGGCGATGAAGGCCAGTCCATGCGCCATGCCCGTCGAGGGAATGAGGACGGGATTCCCCAGGAGATGCTTCATCGGCATGGCCACGAAGAAGAGAGCGATCGTCGTGACGCCCTCGACGAGGGCCACGAGACGGAAAAGCTTCAGCATGCCTGGCCCCTTCAACATCAGGCCGGTCGCATAGCCGCTAAGCGGCGCTCGTTCCAGCCCGTGGCGTCCGCATCAGAAGTCGAAGTCGATCTGGTCAGGATGGACGGCCGTCCCGCGCGGCCGGCGTGGTTTTAGCGGCGGCGCCTTGGACGTGGCCGCCTCAAGCTTCGCTAGAACACCCTCCTCCCGGGGTTTTCGGCTGCGTCGGCCCGTTCCCGTGAGACGCTGAACGGCGGGGCTCCGCCAGCGCCGTCTGTCGCGGTTTTTCCGCCAGGCCTCCAGTTCGCTCTCCCACCAGCCGACCCGCCCGGGCGAAAGGGCGACAGAGGCCGGAAAGCTCCCTGTCTGCTGCAGACGCCAGGCCGTGGTCCGGCTGACGCCGACCAGGGCCTGGACCTCGGACCAGACCAGCAGACGCCCCTCGGGGGCGGCGCCCTCCTCGCCGGGAACCCCTCCCTCAGCCACGGCGACGCGCCCGGGCGGCCGCCGGCGCAGCCGTGCGAACTTCGGAAATCTGCGCCAGGGCCCAGGCCCGCAACAGGCCGCGGGGATAGAAGGGTCGCGACCTCACATGACGGCAGGGCGGCCCGTTCCCGCCCATGGACCAGAGGCGCGCCAGGGTGGCCGGTTTCAGGCGTACCCCCATGCTGGCCAGGAAGGCGGACGCTTCCTTGCGCGTCAGAAGATCCTCCGCCCCGTCGTCCTGGATCGTCCGGCCTGTCTCCGGGATCATGGGCGTCTCTCCCGGCTGCGGCAGTCCCGGGCGGAACGGACGTCCCGGCCAGCGGCCAGGGCGAGGTAGCAGGACAGCACCAGATCTACGTAGGCTTCCGTTTCCGGGATTCTCGGGACCCGGCCCAGCCGCTCCACCCGCGCGGGCCCCGCGTTGAAGGCGGCCAGGGCCAGACGCAGGTCCTGGAATTTCAAAAGCTGCCGCGCCAGGTATTCGGCACCGCCCCTGAGGTTGTCGGCCGGGTCGAAGCGATCTTCCACGCCCAGTTCCCGGGCCGTGCCAGGCATGAGCTGGGTCAACCCGGCCGCGCCGGCGGACGAGACCGCGCGCGGGCGGAAGCCGCTTTCCACAGCCACGAGAGCCTGGAGCAGCTTGTCATCAAGGCCGTGTCGCGCCGCCGCTTCCGCCAGGGCCTGGCGGAAGGGGGGATCCCGCTCCGCCAGGCGGACCTCCCCGCCTTCGGGCTCCCGCGGCGCCGGCGGGACCTCCGATCCGAACATGTCGCCCCCCGCCCGGCTCCAGTCGACCTCCTGGGCGGCGACCGGACAGGCCGCCGTCACGCCGAGCAGCCAGACGGCCAGAGCCAGCCTCACCATGTCGCCGCCGTCGCGAAGACGCCCTTCGTGTCTCGCAGCCGCACCGGCCCGAAGTAGCGGCTGTCAAAGCTCTCGGGGGTATCCCCGAGCAGGAAGATTTCGTCCGCCTCCAGAAAGCGGCACTCCGTCCAGCCCGGGAGCGGCGCGCCGGCGCGATCCTGACTCTTGACCGGCGCCCTGACGCCTGGGGCGTGAAGGCCGTCCCGTCTGCGGCACACATGATCTCCGCCGACGGCCGCCACCCGTTTGAGCAGCATCATGTCAGGCGGCGCGCCCAGGCCCGCCAGATAGGACCGCGCCGCCTCAGGCTGGACGAAGGCGACCAGACGGCCGCGGTCGGGGGCGGCGTTGAAGCGCCGTACATAGAGTCCGCGCGGAAGGCTGCGGCTTTCGTTGACCAGGAAGATCTCCGGCAGGCGTGCGGCGGCGAGCGGAAGGGTCATGACCGCGCCCAAGGCGGCGATCAGGGCGGCGATCAGGGCGAGCCAGCCTCGCCGGGTGAACATGCGGGTCATGGCTGGTAGGCCTCCAGAACCAGATCGCGCGTGATCATCACCTGGACGCGGGACCCGGCCGCCACCCGCACCGCCGGCCTGACGCCGAGCTCACGGTCTACGAGACGACCGCCCACGCGCGCCCCCTCGATGGCCGCCGCATCCCCCGCATCTCCGAGGAAGGAGCCGCCGCCCCGGCCCTGACCGTCACGCGCGGCCTGGCCGAGGGT
>NZ_DAMCNG010000009.1:5689-31567 GCF_032107865.1 Brevundimonas sp. | reverse complement strand
CTGATCCTCGCCGTCGCCGGCGCCGCCCTGTCGGGGGCGGCCGCAGCAGCCTCGCCATCGGCGGAGACGCCCGCCCAACCGGCGAGCATCAACCTGACCGGCGTGGGCCTGCCGATCATCGTGGGCGGCCGGGTTCGGAACCACATCTTCGTGGTGCTGAAGCTGCACCTGGGCCAGGGCCACGCCCTGGATGCGGTGAAGGCCAAGGAGCCCTATCTGCGCGACGCCCTGGTTCGCGCCGGACACCGCACGCCCTTCGTCCTGGCCGACGACTGGAACCAGTTGAACGTCCAGGCCCTGAGCGCCAGCCTGATCCGCTCGGCCGATACGCTGATCGGCAAGGGCGCGATCGCCCGCGTCGAGGTCGTCAGCCAGGCCGCGCGCCGCCGCACGACCGTTCGCGCCGTCTAAAAGAGCGCTGTTGCGCCACGGCTCTGCTTTTGGCACGATTTAGCCGCAATTCCCGAGGGGCGTGAATTTGCGTCCGTAAGCGCACGGGGGGACCGGAAGGCGGCCGAGAGGCGACAACGCCCGTAGCGCTGCCCATGGATCCGCGCGCCCAGTTGCATAGGGCTTGGAAACGCCATGACGTCATATCTTTGGCTGGTCATCGCGGCCGGCGCTCTGGGGGTGCTTTACGGCGCCGTTCAGACCGCCGCCCTGATGAAGGCCGACAGTGGTAATGAACGGATGCGTGAGATCGCCGCGGCGATCCAGGAAGGGGCATCCGCCTATCTGAAGCGTCAGTACACAACGATTGGCATTGTAGGGGTCGTGATCTTGGTCGCGGCCTATTTTCTTATCGGAACCTGGGCGGCGCTCGGTTTCCTGATCGGCGCGGTCCTGTCCGGCGCGGCGGGCTATGCGGGGATGCTGATCTCCGTGCGCGCCAACGTCCGCACGGCCCAGGCCGCGTCGCAGAGCCTGTCCAAGGGTCTGGACCTGGCCTTCCGCTCGGGCGCCATCACCGGCATGTTCGTGGCGGGCGGCGCGCTTCTGGGCGTGTCCGGCTATTACGCCTTCATGACGCAGGGTCTGGGCCACGCCTCGACCAGCCGCGAGGTCATCGACGGCCTGGTGGCGCTGGGATTCGGCGCCTCACTGATCTCCATCTTCGCGCGACTGGGCGGCGGCATCTTCACCAAAGGGGCCGATGTCGGCGGCGACATGGTGGGCAAGGTCGAGGCGGGCATTCCTGAGGACGATCCCCGCAACGCCGCCACCATCGCGGACAATGTGGGCGACAACGTCGGCGACTGCGCCGGCATGGCCGCCGACCTGTTCGAGACCTATGCGGTGACGACGGTGGCGACCATGGTGCTGGCGGCCATCTTCTTCCGCAACCAGCCCTATGTGGATGTGCTGATGCTGCTGCCGCTGGCGATCTGCGGCGTCTGCATCGTGACCTCGATCATCGGCACTTTCTTCGTCCGCCTGGGCAAGAGCGGCAACATCATGGGGGCCCTGTATCAGGGGTTGATCGTGACTGGCTTGCTGTCTCTGGTCGCCGTCTGGTGGGTGATCAACACCCTGCTGCCGGGCGCGGTCGAGACCTCAGGCGGGCTGCTGATCCAGCCGATGAACCTGTTCTGGGCGGGGGCTGTGGGTCTGGTGGTGACGGCGGCGATCGTGGTCATCACCGAATACTATACCGGCACAGGATTCCGGCCGGTGAAGTCGGTGGCCAACGCCTCGGTCTCTGGCCACGGCACCAACGTCATTCAGGGGCTGGCCATGTCGCTGGAGGCTACGGCGCTTCCGGCCCTGACCATCATCGTCGGCATCGTCGCAGCCTATCAGCTGGCGGGCCTGTTCGGCATTGCCATCGCCACCACGACCATGCTGGGCGTGGCGGGGATGATCGTGGCGCTGGACGCCTTCGGTCCCGTCACCGACAACGCAGGCGGCATCGCCGAGATGGCGGGCCTGCCGCCGGAGGTCCGTGTCTCGACCGACGCGCTGGACGCCGTGGGCAACACCACCAAGGCCGTGACCAAGGGCTATGCCATCGGTTCGGCGGGGCTGGGGGCGCTGGTCCTGTTCGCCGCCTATGTGGAGGATCTGAAGTTCTTCGCGGCCGAGGCGGCGCCGGGCAGCTTCTTCTACGGTCTGGGGACGGTCGCGTTTGATCTGTCCAACCCTTATGTCGTGGTCGGGCTGTTGTTCGGCGGCTTGCTGCCCTTCCTGTTCGGAGGGCTGGCGATGACGGCCGTGGGGCGCGCCGCCGAAGCTGTCGTGGCCGAGGTGCGGCGTCAGTTCCGCGAGAACCCCGGCATCATGACGTTCGAGACCAAGCCGGAATACGGGCGGGCGGTCGACATCCTGACCAGCGCGGCCATTCGCGAGATGATCGTGCCGTCGCTGCTGCCGGTGCTGTCGCCGATCGTCCTGTTCGTCGTCATCCTGTTCATCCAGCCGGACAAGGCCAACGCCTTCGCCGCTCTGGGGGCAATGCTGATGGGTGTGATCGTGACGGGTCTGTTCGTCGCCATCTCCATGACCTCGGGCGGCGGCGCCTGGGACAACGCCAAGAAGGTGATCGAAGAAGGCTTCACCGACAAGAACGGCGTGGTTCACGGCAAGGGCTCCGAAGCGCACAAGGCCGCCGTCACCGGTGACACTGTGGGTGATCCTTACAAGGACACCTCCGGTCCGGCGGTGAACCCGATGATCAAGATCACCAACATCGTCGCGCTTCTGCTGCTGGCGGTGCTGGCGAGCGGCAAGATCGTCTGACCGCGCTTCGCTGAAACTGAAAACGCCCCGGAGAGCGATCTCCGGGGCGTTATCTTTTTTGCGCCCTATGCTCGCGACGCGGTCGCTCGCGGCTTGAGGGCTTGTTTGCGCCCTACATTCGCGACCCGGTCGTTCACGACTTGAGGGCGCCTGTTTGTAGGGGCCTTTAGTCCGGGCGGCGTTGGCCGGGCACGTCGTCTTCGGTGCGCGGCAGTTGGCCGCGGCCGACGTTGCCGAGGAGTTGTTCGAGGATGGTCAGCTGGCGTCCGCGGGTCGGGGTCTCGCGACGCTCCATGGCGATCTGGCGACCGTCTTCCAGGCCCAGGGTCCGCACGCTGGCGACCTTTTCGCCGCCGTCCGCGAAGGTGACTTCCGTCACCGTCCGCTGCGACACTTCGGGCTTGTTGTAGGTGTAGCGCTGGGTCGTCTGGGTCAGGTAGTACCAGACGTTGTCGGTCTCGAAGGTCGAGGTGGTCGACGGCGTGCCCAGCTTGGCCAGGACGGTCTCGCGGGTGTCGACGCCCGCCTCGATGTCCTGGGGCTTGGCGTCCACGGCCTGGAAGCCCTGAGTGGCGACAACCGGGGCGCAGGCGCCTGCAGCGGCGGCGAGCGAGGCGGCGATGATGAGCGACGTAAAACGGGGCATCGGCGATGGGCCTCTAGAAACAAGGTCTTTGACCTAACCGTCGCTGCGTCCTAGTGCAACGGCGCGGCGGAAAAGGGGCCGTAAAACCTATGTTCAAGACACTCTTCAGACGACAGACGCAAGAGCGCCAGGCGCAGGGCCTATACGCCCTGGCGGTGGAACAGGCGCGTCAGCCCGATTTTTACGCCCGCCTGGGCGTGGCGGATCGAATCGATGCGCGGTTCGAGCTCTACACCCTGCACGTCCTTCTGCTGTTTGTGCGGACCAAGGCCGAGGGCGAGCGCGGGGCCGATCTGGCTCAGAAAATGTTCGATACCTATGTCTCGGCTCTCGACAACGTCTTGCGCGAACTGGGCGTGGGCGACGTGTCCGTCGGCAAGAAGATGCGCAAGCTGGGCGAGGCCCTCTATGGCCGCATGAGCGCCTATGAGAAGGCGCTGCGCGAAGGCGATCACGACGGCTTCCAGGCCTCGATCGCACGCAATGTGTTCGAGAGCGAAGACCCCGCAGCCGGCGCCGAACTGACCCACTATGCGCTGGAATCATACGAGCGTCTGGCCCGTCAGCCGATTTCCGCCGTGGAAAAGGCGCCGGACTGGGCCATGATCGTCGCATGACGATTCCCGCCCTGCCTTACAGCGACCCTGTCCGCCTGCATCAGATTGGGGCCAGCCTGTCCCGGCGTCTGGAGCCGGACGCCGAGGCGCGCCAGCGCATTGCGCGCGCGTTGAACTTGAAGTCGCTGGACCGCTTTGAGGCGGATCTTGAGATGACGGCGACGGTTTCGGGCTGGCGCCTGACCGGGCGCGTCGTCGCTGACGCCGTTCAATCCTGCGTGCTCACGCTGGAGGCCCTGCCGGTTCATGTCGACGAGCGGTTCGAGGTCAACCTGGTTGAGGCCGTGGATACGCCGCCGTCGGACGATGGCGAGATCGACCTGGAGTTGGACGACGATTCGCCCGACATGGTGGAGAACGGCCAGATTGATCTGGGCCAGTACGCCGTCGAGCAGTTGGCCCTGCATCTGGACCCCTATCCCCGCAAGGACGGCGCGGTGTTCGAACAGCCGCCCGAGCCGGGCGAGATCTCGCCTTTTGGCGTGCTGCGGGCCTTGAAGCCGAACGACGCCGACAAGAGTTGACCTAAGGGCGCCCCGGTTGCATCCACTGGGGTGCGACATTTGCGTCCGCACGCCCTAACATTGAAGCGCCGCGACAAGACGGCGACGGAGTCGATTTCCACTTGGCATCATCCACATTGATCTCGCTCGACGCCATGGGGGGCGACCACGGTCCTTCCGTCGTGGTCGGCGGCGTGAAGGCTTACTATTCGCTGTATGGCGGCGACGGCGTCCGCTTCCTGCTGCATGGGGACGAGACGGCGATCCGCGCCGAGATGGCGCGCCTGCACGTCTCGGACGATCTTTGCCAGGTCCGGCACACCGACAAGGTCGTGGCCATGGACGAAAAGCCCGCCCAGGCCATGCGCCGGGGCAAGGGCTCCAGCCTTTGGAATGCGATCGAAGCGGTCAAGACAGGCGAGGCCCAGGGGGCTGTGTCCGCCGGCAACACCGGCGCCCTGATGGCGATCTCCAAACTGGTTCTGCGGATGGCGGTCGACGGGCTGGAGCGTCCGGCCATCGTCGCCAGCTGGCCGACCAAGCGCGGCGTCACCGCCGTTCTGGACGTGGGCGCCAACATCGGCAGCGATGCACGCCAACTGGTCGAGTTCGCCATCATGGGCGAGGCCTTCCAGGCCGCGGTGCATGGGATCGAGCGGCCGACCGTTGGCCTGCTGAACGTCGGCTCCGAAGAGATGAAGGGCCACGAAGAAGTGCGCGAGGCCCACGCCGTGCTGCGCACTGACGCCGTGCCCGTGAACTATACCGGCTTTGTCGAAGGGCACGATATCGCCGCCGGGACGGTGGACGTGGTGGTGACGGACGGCTTCACCGGCAATATCGCTCTGAAGACGGCCGAAGGTACGGCCCGCTTCATCTCGGACCTGCTGAAAGAAGCGCTGACCTCTGGGCCGCTGGCCAAGCTGGGCGCGCTGATCGCCATGCCTGCGCTGAAGAAGATGGCGCGTCGCATCGACCCCAGCAGCGTCAACGGCGGACCCTTGCTGGGTCTGAACGGCATCGTCGTGAAAAGCCACGGCGGCGCCACGGCCGAGGGTTATGCAAACGCCATTCGTGTGGCTGTCGAACTGGCCCGCAGTGACTATCTGACCAAGGTCAGCGCCAATTTCGCGCGTCTGGCGGCCGCGATGGACGAACCCGCGCCCGCCGTCATGGGAGAGACCGAACAGTGAGCGTCATCCGCAGCGTCGTCACCGGGGTCGGTTCCTTCCTGCCCGAGCAGGTGGTCACCAACGCCGATCTGGCCAAGATCGTCGACACCTCCGACGAGTGGATCATCGAGCGCACCGGCATCCGCCAGCGCCACAAGGCGCGCGACGACGAACCGACCAGCGACCTGGCGGTCAAGGCCGCCGAACGCGCCCTGGCTGACGCCGGCAAGACGGCGGCCGACGTCGATCTGATCATCGTCGCCACCACCACGCCGGACCAGACCTTCCCCGCGACGGCCGCTATCGTCCAGCGCAAGCTGGGCGCGCCGGTGGGCATCGCCTTCGACGTTCAGGCGGTCTGCTCGGGCTTCGTCTACGCCATGAGCGTGGCCGACGGCTTCGTTGCGCGCGGTCAGGCCAAATGCGCCCTGGTCATCGGCGCCGAGGAAATGACCCGGCTGATGGACTGGACGGATCGCACGACCTGCGTCCTGTTTGGCGACGGCGCCGGGGCCTTTGTGCTTGAGCCGGGCGAAGGGCAGGGGAGCAAGGACGATCGCGGCGTGCTGGGCTTCGCCCTGCGCTGCGAGGGCGCCAAGGCCGACATGCTCTATGTCGACGGCGGCCCGGCCACGACCGGCACGGTTGGTCATCTGCGGATGCTGGGCAATCAGGTCTTCCGCCACGCTGTGGTGAACATCGCCGAAGCCATCACCGCCGCCGCCGAGGTCGCGGGCGTCGACATCCCCGAGATCGACTGGTTCGTGCCTCACCAGGCCAACCAGCGCATCATCAAGGGCGTGGGCGACCGGCTGGGTCTGGACGAGGACAAGGTCATCTCGACCGTGGCCATGCACGCCAACACCTCGGCCGCCTCCATCCCCCTGGCGATGGACGTCGCTATCAAGGATGGGCGAATCAGGAAGGGCGATCTGGTGCTGGTCGAGGCCATGGGCGGCGGCCTGACGTGGGGCGCGTGCGCCTTCCGATTCTAGATTTGCATTGAGGACTTTGATTTCCGGCCGTTTTGCCCTTCAATGCCCCGCCAATTGATTGCGGGGAGATGCAAGTGGCCGGACATCAGACGCTTACCCGTGCGGATTTGTGCGAAGCGGTCCACGAAGAGGTCGGGTTGTCCCGGCAGGAATGCTCCGGACTGGTCGAGCGCACGCTGGATCTGATCGTCGACTCTCTGGAGCAGGGCGAGACGGTCAAGCTGTCGGGCTTCGGCGTCTTCCAGGTCCGTGAGAAGCGCGCTCGCATGGGCCGCAACCCCAAGACCGGCGAACCCGCCGCTATCAACCCCCGCCGCGTTATCAGCTTCCGCGCTTCCCAGATCATGAAGAGCCGGGTGCATGACGCCGTCGTCGAGACCTGAGATCCTTGGCCAAAAGCCCCAAAGCCTTCCGCACCATTTCTGAAGCGGCCGACGAAGTCGGCGCCCCCCAGCATGTGCTGAGGTTCTGGGAGACCAAGCTCGACTTCATCGCTCCGGTGAAGCGGGCGGGCGGTCGTCGTTTCTATCGCCCTGACGACGTCATGGTGCTGAAGGCCGTGCGCCGGCTGTTGCACGACGAGGGGCTGACGATTCGCGGGGTGCAACGCCTGGTGCAGGATCAGGGGCTGGCCCGCCTGACGGCCTATGCGGACCCGGCCGCGACGCTTGAGATCGATTCGGGTGATCGAGTTGAAACGACGGTGGAAGCCGCGGCGATTCCGGTTGCGTCGGCGCCTCTTGAGGCCCTGTTGAGCGAACTGGAGACGGCCAAGGCACGGTTGGAGGCCGTTCTGCGCCGCTAAGACGGAAGTTGTTGTCGATAGAGCGTTTTAGGGTTTGCGGAGCACCGAACCGCCGTCTATAGGGAGCGCCTTCGGAGCGTGGCGCAGCCTGGTAGCGCACTTGACTGGGGGTCAAGGGGTCGCAGGTTCGAATCCTGTCGCTCCGACCATTTGCTGAGGGGTATCAGCAGGCTGAAACGGCCGGTGAGGGAAACCTCACCGGCCGTTCTGCTGTTCAGGCCTTGGTCTTGTCGTCGGGCTCGCGCTCGGCCCAGCGCAGCAGGGGAATGAGGGGCACGCCCCAGCCGATCCCCGCCACGGCGAAGAAGATCAGGTCGATCCACCAGGCGTCCGGCAGATGGTCATGCAGGGTCACGGCGCCCCACACCCAGAAGGCTAGGAAGAAGACGACGGCCAGGGTGGCGACGAAACGGCGAGCGCGAGGCGGCATCAGCGCTTGCTCCGGAACAGGAAGAAGGCGACCAGGCCCAGAACGACGGCCGCAAAGGCCCAGGGCAGCCACTCCCAGTCGGCCAGGGTGGCCACGGCGAACACCCGCACGGCCAGGAAGGCGCCACAGGCGCCGCTGACCAGGGCGACCAGAACGGTCCCGCCCAGGCCGCGACGGCCCGTCAGCAGGTCGGCGATCCAGGCCAGGCCCAGGGCCCCAGCCAGGGCGATGACGATCTCGACATATTGCACCGCTTGGCGCTCCCCTTGAATGTTGTGCGACGCTTTGGCGTAGAAACCGACTCGATCTTGCCTCGCGGGAGGGGCATATCCCTCGGTTCCGCCGCCCGCGAAAGAGGCGGCAAGCATATCGGGGCGAACGGCAGGCGTCGAATGAAGCGTATTGGTGAATTGGACCACAGCCGCGCGGTGGCGCTGTGGCTGTTTTTCTGCGCGACCTTGGTGTTCGCCATGGTGGTGGTTGGGGGCGCGACGCGACTGACCGGCTCGGGCCTGTCGATCACGGAATGGAAGCCCATCATGGGCGCCTTGCCGCCGATGAACCACGCCGACTGGGTCGAGGCGTTCGACAAGTACAAGGCCATCCCCCAGTACGTCGAAGTCAACGCCGGCATGAGCATGGCGGAGTTCCAGTACATCTTCTGGTGGGAATGGGCGCACCGTCTGCTGGGTCGTCTGATCGGCGTGGTCTTCGCCGTGCCCTTCGTCCTGTTCCTGGCCTTCCGCGCCATCCCGCGCCGTCTGATCGGGCGCTGTGCGATCCTGTTGGCCCTGGGCGGCCTGCAGGGGCTGATCGGCTGGTGGATGGTGTCCAGCGGCCTGGCTGAGCGCATCGATGTGGCGCCGGAACGGCTGACGACCCACCTGGGCCTGGCCTTCCTGATCTTTGCGGGACTGATCTGGACGGGGCTTGAGGCCTGGTCCGGCTCGGACTTCACACGCGCGCCGCGCGGCTGGAGCTGGGGCGCGGGCCTGTTGTTGGGCGCTGTCTTCTTCCAGTGCCTGCTCGGCGGTCTGGTGGCCGGAGCCAAGGCGGGCATGATCTATACTGACTGGCCGATGATGAACGGCGCCCTGTTCCCTCCGGTCGAGTGGGGGCAGGGGGCGCTGACCTTCCTGCACGATCAGGGACTGGTGCAGTTGAATCACCGGATCGGCGCCTATGTGCTGCTGTTCGCGGGCACCTTCTATGCGGTTCAGGCCCTGCGCGGGCGCCTGGGCGAGGGGCTGGGCGCTTCGGCCCTGGTTCTGGCGGGCGCGCTGTGGCTGCAGGCGGGGCTGGGCGTCTTGACGCTGATCCATGCGGTGCCGGTCACGCTCGGCGTGTTGCACCAGGCTGTGGCGGCGCTGGTGCTCGCGACGGCTACGGTCAATCTGTGGTTGGTGCGGCGTTCACGGCCGAGACTGTTCGTCTCGGGTCTGCGCTAAGAAAAAAGGCCGCCTTCCGGATCTGGAAGGCGGCCTTCTCAATTGCGCGAGGGGGAACCCTCTAGCCGATCTTCACCCGCGTGGCGGATTCCGGCAGGTCTTCACCGAAGGCGCGCTGATAGAATTCGGCGATGGTCGGCCGTTCCAGTTCGTCACACTTGTTCAGGAAGGTCAGGCGGAAGCTCAGAGCCACGTCGCCGCCGAAGATGATGGCGTTCTGAGCCCAGGTGATGACCGTGCGGGGCGACATGACGGTCGAGATGTCGCCGTTCATGAAGGCGTTGCGGGTCATGTCGGCGACGCGGACCATGGCGGCGATGCGGCGCTTGCCCTCGGCGTCGTTCCACTCGGGCACCTTGGCGGCGACGATCTCGGCTTCCACGTCGTGGTCGAGATAGTTCAGCGTGGTGACGATGTTCCAGCGGTCCAACTGCGCCTGGTTGATCTGCTGGGCGCCGTGATAAAGGCCCGTCGTGTCGCCAAGGCCGACCGTGTTCGAGGTGGCGAACAGGCGGAACCACTTGTTGGGGCGGATGACGCGGTTCTGGTCCAGCAGGGTCAGGCGGCCTTGCGCCTCGAGCACGCGCTGGATGACGAACATGACGTCCGGGCGGCCCGCATCATATTCGTCGAACACCAGGGCGACCGGGCGCTGAAGCGACCACGGCAGGATGCCCTCGCGGAACTCGGTGATCTGCTTGCCTTCTTTCAGGACGATGGCGTCCTTGCCGATCAGGTCGATCCGGCTGACGTGGGCGTCCAGGTTCACGCGCACCATCGGCCAGTTCAGGCGCGCAGCGACCTGTTCGATGTGGGTCGACTTGCCGGTGCCGTGATAGCCCTGAACCATCACGCGGCGGTCGTAGGCGAAGCCCGCGCAGATGGCGAGCGTCGTCTGGGGATCGAAGCGATAGGATTCGTCGATCTCGGGCACGTGGCTGTCGCGCGTCTCGAAGGCGGGCACGACCATGTCGGAGTCGATGCCGAACGCTTCCTTCAGCGTGACCTTGCGGTGCGGTTCAAGGATGACGAGCGGATCGGGGGAGGCGTCGAGCGGAGAGGTCATGACCATCCACCTAGCGCCCTCACGCGCGCGGCTCAACACGCGCGAGGGGCCGGATGATTTATTCGCCCTAGGCCGGTCGGATTATTCCGCCGACAGGTCCACATCGACGTTGCCGCGCGTGGCGTTGGAATAGGGGCAGACCTGATGCGCCTTCTGGATCAGATCGTCGATCACCGCACGATCTAGCCCATGGTCCGCCACCCGCAGGGTCACGTCGAGATTGAAGCCTTCGCCGCGGGTGTTCTTGCCGAAGCCGATCCCGGCCGAAACCTTGGTGTCCGGGCCGACCGGCGTGCCCGCCTTGCCCGAGACCAGCCGCAGGGCGCCCAGGTAGCAGGCGGCGTAGCCCGTGGCGAAAAGCTGTTCGGGATTGGTCCCGTCGCCGCCCTTGCCGCCCATTTCGGTCGGAACGGACAGGCGAACGTCGATCTTGCCGTCGTCAGTGGCCGATCGGCCTTCGTCGCGGCCTCCGCCAGAGGCTGTGGCATGGGCGCGATACAAGACTTCCATCTGTGTACTCCTTATCCCCAGGCTGGGGATGAATGGGGGATGATGCAGAGGCAACGCCTGTCAGAAACAACGGTTCTGTGATTCGTAAATTCGGCAAGGGGGTGTTAACAATTAGGCATCGCTCCCGTCGGGGGAGAGGGACATGGAAACGCACACGCAATATTTTTGCTACGTTTATGATGCGCCCGGAAGGACGCCTCAGATGTTCCCCTTGGAGGCCGACAGCTTCACCGAGGCGATCCAGGAAACCCAGCGTATGATGCTGGACGAGTCCGGGGCCGAGGTCTTTGCAGAAATCTGGGATTCCTCGGCCGCCGGTCAGAGCATGACCCGTGTCGACGCCTTGCCGGGTGAAGGCGGTCTGTTGCGCTCGCTCAGGCGTGCCCGGCCTTTTTCAAGGTTTTCCAGGCCTTGATTACGCTCTGAAGCTTGGCTTCCGCGCCGCGATCGCCGCCGTTGGTGTCGGGGTGAAAGCGCTTGAGCATCTCGTGGTAGCGCGCCTTGATGGCCGCCTTGTCGGCGCCCGGCTCCAGGCCCAGATCAGCCAGGGCGGTGCGTTCAAGGCGTCCCATCGCATGATGGGGGTCGTTCTGCACAGGGGCGTCAGCGTTCACCCTGCGCCCGAACAGGCCGAAGCTGTCACGCCACGAGCCGGCGCCTGAATTGTTGGCTGTGCCGAACTTCGCCGCGAAAGCGGCGGCCTCGCGCGTCTGCGGGCCTGCCTTCATTTGCCAGGTGGGGCGGCCGCCGGTCATGGCCTCGTTTTCCTGAGCGGCGCGAATCTGGCCCTCGTTCATGCCGGCGTAGAAGTTCCAGCTCTTGTTGTACTGGCCTGCGTGCACCTGGCAGAAGTTGTAGAACTCGTTCAACTGCTCACGTGACTTCGGCGCGCGCGCCGTGGCAGGGCGCGTGCAGTCGGCCCAGTCGCAGGGTTTCTCGCCGGGCTTGAGGCGCAGCACATCCTCCGCCGGTTCCTGTTCCTCGTCGGGACGCGGCGGCTTCACCCGAATGTCGGTGAAGCGAGGCTTGTATTGAAAAGACGCAGACATCCTCCGAAGTGTAAGGCCGAATTGGACAGCTTCAAGGAGTTCCCATGTCTGACGGCCCGATCGCGACGGTTATGCGCGAAAAACTGACGGCGGCCTTCGCCCCTGTGCGTCTGGACCTGGAGGACGACAGCTGGAAACACGCCGGTCATCACCATGAGGGCGGAATCGACGCTCGCGACGGCGGCGAGAGTCATTTTCAGCTGACCATCGTCTCGGACGCTTTTTCGGGGCAGAACCGCGTGGCGCGCCAACGGGCCGTCAACGCTGTGCTGAAGACGGAGCTGGCCGGGCCGGTTCACGCGCTGTCGATCCGGGCGCAGACGCCGCAAGAGGCTCAATCTTGATGGGGCCAGGCGCGTAAAAAATTCGGATTACGTAGTTATCCGCATTCATATCGTCTTAGAACCTTTCGCCTTAGCGTCCGCACCCGAAGCATTTTGCAGCGGGCGGGGGCGTCGCGATGGTTGGATCTGACGGGTTCACAAAGGGGATGGAAGGGGCGCAGGCGCCGGGCGAAGCGGCCCAGGCTCTGACCGCCATCCTGCAGACTCACTATCTGCGCTACCTCATCATCGTCAGCTGGGCGCTGGGCTTGATCGCAACGGTCGGCCTGGCGCACGGCCTGCTCTGGTTCGTCGCCACACTGGCGGCGGGCGCCCTGCGCGGCGAAGTCGAAAAGCGCGTTAGCCAAAGAGCGGGCAGCGGGTGGGGCCTGGTGTTCCCCGCTGTGGCGACGGCCACAACCGCGGTTTGGGCTGTGGCGCCGCTGCTGGCCTGGTTTTCGGAATCTCTGTTCGGGCGAGAACTGGCCATCGCCTTCTTGGTGTCCGGCTATGTGCTGGTGTTCGCCCAACTGCGAAACTCGCCGCGACAAGCCATCCTCATCTCCTCGCCCTATGGCGCCGCGGCGGCGATCATCGCGGTCAGCCTGATCGGCGATCCCATCTTCTGGCCGTTTGTGACCCTGGCTCCGTTTACGGCGGCCAGCCTGTTCGTTCTGGTCACCATGACCATGCTGCGCGAAGAGCGGATCCGCGCCTTCCAGGAACATCAGGCCCATCTGATCGAGGAACTGGAAGCCGCCCGCGACAGGGCCGATGCGGCCAATGAGGCGAAGTCCAACTTCCTCGGCGTGATCTCTCATGAGCTGCGCACGCCGATGAACGGGGTGTTGGGCGCGGCGCAACTGCTCAGCTCGACCCGGTTGGAAGGGGCGCAGCGCGAGTATCTGTCCATCATCCGCAACTCGGGCGACAATCTGCTGAGCCTGCTGAACGACATCCTCGACATGACCAAGATCGAGGCGGGCCGCATGAATTTTGAATCGGTAGACGTGAATCTGGAGGATTTGCATCGCCGCATCGTCGGCCCGTTCGAGGCCCAGGCTGAGGCGAAGGGCCTTGAGTTCATCGCCGAATTCGAAGGCGACGTCCCCGCCGTGGTGCGAGGCGATCCCTTGCGAGTCTGCCAGGTCGTGCAGAACCTTCTGTCCAACGCCGTCAAGTTCACGGACCAGGGCACGGTGCGGTTCGTGACGCGCGGGCGTCGTGTCTCAGAGCGCCGCGTGGTTTTCGAGTTCGCGGTGATCGACAGCGGCTCGGGTATTTCTGAAGACGACATGGATCAACTGTTCCAGCCCTTCACCCAGGTTGACGCCTCCTCGACGCGACGGTTCGGGGGGACGGGTCTGGGGCTGACGATCTCGCGGCGCCTGGCCAACATCATGGGCGGCGAGATTTCCGTGACCTCTTGTCCGGGCGAAGGTTCGACCTTCACCTTTACGGTCGAAGGCGAAGTGGTGGCCTGGCGCGCCGCCGAGACGGCGATGGTCGCGGAGGGCGACGTCGTTGCGGGGGACGGAATGGAAGTGCTGGTGGTCGAGGATCACCCCGTCAACCGCATGATCCTGGAAGCCTGGATGGCGTCAACGGGGCGACGCTCCAGCATGGCTGAGAATGGGCAGGAGGCGGTTGACGCCGCTCGCGACCAGCGGTTCGACCTGATCGTCATGGACGTCAACATGCCGGTCATGGACGGACTAGCCGCAACCCGCCTTATCCGCGAAGCCGGTGGCGCCAACGCCGAGACGCCCATCATCTTCCTGTCGGCCTCTGCGCGGAATGAAGACCATGAGGCGGGCCTGGCGGCGGGCGCTGACGCCTATCTGAACAAACCGATCGATTTTCGCAGTCTTTCGGCCCTGATGGTTCACGCCCAAGGCGGGCGGACCGCGTTGCGTCGTCTCGCAGCGCAGCAAGCGGGCGACGAGGCGGCGGCTGCTTGATCCAGTGAACAGAAGCCGAGGGAAACCTGCGGCTTCTGCGCCGTTGTGCAGGGGCGCCTGAAGAGCTGGAGCCCGATTGCGTCCTTTCGCCGAACTGCTGGATCGCCTTTCGCTGACGACCTCGCGCAATGCGAAGCTGGTCCTGTTACGTGACTATCTGAAGGCGACGCCTGACCCTGATCGCGGTTGGGCGCTCGCTGCGCTGACCGGGGATCTGAGCTTTGCCACGGCCAAGCCGGCCATGATCCGCAAGGCGGTCGAGGCGCGGGTCGACCCGGTGCTGTTCGGCTGGTCCTACGACTATGTCGGCGATCTGGCCGAGACGACGGCCTTGATCTGGCCGCGCGATCCGAGGCATCGCGCCAATCGCGAACCGGAACTGGCCGAGGTGGTGGACGCCCTGATGCGGGCCGACCGCGCGGAAGCGCCGCCTTTGATCGAAGGCTGGCTGGATGCGCTTGAGCCCAAGGGGCGCTGGGCCTTACTGAAACTGGTGACGGGTGGCTTGCGCGTGGGGGTGTCGGCGCGCCTGGCGCGTATGGCCGTGGCCATGATGCGTCCGGCGACCGTGATCGATCCACCTAGCCCGGATGGTCGTGAGACGACACAAAACCTGACGCCGATCACGGTCGGCGACATCGAGGAAGTCTGGCACGCGCTGAGGCCGCCCTATGAGGACTTGTTCGCCTGGGTGGAGGGGCGGGCTGAGCGACCCCGTGCGGATGCTCCCGGTCGGTTTCGTCCCGTCATGCTGGCCACAGCTCTGGACGAGGGGCTGGACCTGCCGCGCCTGGACCCGGCCGATTTCGTCGCTGAATGGAAGTGGGACGGCATTCGCGTCCAGGCGGTGCGCGAGGGTGGGGAGACGCGCCTCTATTCCCGCACGGGCGATGAGATTTCAGCCGCCTTTCCCGATGTGGCGGCGGGCCTGGACTTCGAGGGAGCGGTGGACGGCGAGCTTCTGGTGATCTGCGACGGGGTGGTGGCGCCGTTCGGCGACCTGCAACAGCGGCTGAACCGCAAGACGGCAAGCGCCAGACTGATGCAGGACTATCCGGCGGGCATCCTGGCTTATGATCTTCTGGCCGAGGGGACGGCGGATCTGCGCAACCTGCCCCTGACTGAGCGGCGGATGCGGTTGGAGAGACTGGCGGCAGGGAGTGGAGGCGAGCGGTTGGGCCTGTCGCCGCTGCTGGAGTATGCGGACTGGGATGAACTGGCGGCCTTGCGCGCCGATCCGCCTGTGGGCGCTGCGGCCGAAGGGTTGATGCTGAAGCGTCGCGACAGCCTGTACGTGGCGGGCCGTCCCAAAGGCCCCTGGTTCAAGTGGAAACGCGACCCGCATGTCATCGACGCTGTGCTGATGTACGCCCAGCGCGGGCACGGGAAGCGCTCCGGCTACTATTCTGACTACACGTTCGGCGTCTGGACGGAGGAGGGGGCGCTGGCGCCCGTCGGCAAGGCCTATTTCGGCTTCACCGACGAAGAGTTGAAGCAGATCGACAAATTCGTGCGCGACCATACGACGGATCGCTTTGGCCCCGTCCGCGCCGTTCGCGCCGAGCGCGATTTCGGCCTGGTGCTAGAGATCGCCTTCGAGGGATTACAACGCTCTACGCGCCATAAGTCGGGCGTGGCCATGCGCTTTCCTCGCGTCAGCCGCATCCGCTGGGACAAGCTGGCGCGCGAGGCCGACACCCTCCAGTCCGTTCTGGGCCTGCTGGACGCCATCGAGCGCGGCGGCGGGCGGGTAAACGCCGGCGAAAAAGCTTGACCGGCGGGGCTTCCAATCGGCTGCACAGGCGTTAGACCCGGCTCATGCTCATGAATTTCCTGCAAACCCCTGTCGTCCTCGCTGAGCCCCTGGCTCAGGTGGTGGCCGCTGGCGAGCAGAAGTTGACCGTCGACGCCGCCATCCTGGCGAAGGCCATGGATATGTTGGGCGATTTCGCCATCAACTTGACGGTCGCGGCGATCATCTTCGCCCTGACGCTGATCGCAGCGCGTTGGGCGTCGAGCGCCGCGCGCAAGTTGCTGGGCCGCACCAAGGCGGTTCGGCGCGACCCGACGGTGCTGGCCTTCATGGTTCAGATCGTGCGGGTGGTGGTCATCATCGTCGGCATGATCGCGGTGCTGCAGCGCCTGGGCGTGCAGACAACTTCCATCATCGCCGTTCTGGGCGCGGCTTCCCTTGCTGTCGGCCTGGCGCTGCAAGGGACGCTGTCGAACGTGGCGGCGGGGGTGATGTTGCTGGTCCTGCGCCCCTATCGCGTGGGCGAGGTCATCGACGTGGGCGGCGCTTCGGGCACGGTGCAGAAGCTGGACCTGTTCACCACCCAGCTGTCGAACGCCAACAACCACAAGATCGTCATTCCGAACTCCAAGGTGCTGAGCGACGTCATCATCAATCTGACGGGGCAGCGGACGCGCCGGATCGAGATCAAGTTCACCGTCGGCTATGGCGAGAACCTGAAGGAGGCGCGCGATGTGCTGGCGGCGGTCGCGCGGCTTCACGACAAGGTGCTGAAGGATCCAGCGACCTGGACTGGGGTGACGGCGCTGCTGGACAGCGCGGTCGAGATCACCCTGCACGCCTGGGTGAACAACACCGACTGGTGGCAGACCCAGGCTGATCTGATGCAGGCCGGCAAGGAAGCTCTGGACGAAGCCGGTATCGAAATTCCCTTCCCGCACCAGGTCGAGGTGCCGGCGAAGGACGCCAAGTTCGCGCGGGTCGTCATGGCCCCGATCCAGGATGGTGCGGTTCAGGGCGAGGCCTCGGACCAAGGGGGAGAATGAGCCGTGCGTTTTGATTTCGGTTCCGACAACACGACGGGCATGGCGCCTTCGGCGCTTCAGGCCCTGGTCGCCGCCAACACGGGGTTCGCGCGGGCCTATGGCGCAGATGAGACTTCGGCGCGCGCCGCAGACCTGATCCGCCAGACGCTGGATGCGGACGCCGAGGTGCGCTTCGTCTTCAGCGGCACGGCGGCCAACGCCATCGGCCTGTCGATGCTGGCGCGGCCTTATGAGGCGGTGCTGGCGCACCATGCGGCCCATGTCTGCACGGACGAGACCGGCGCGCCCGGCTTCTTCGGCCAGGGCGTCGGCCTGATCGGCCTGCCGGGCTATTCGGGCAAGGTCGATGTGGCCGCGCTTTACGCCGCTCTGGAAGAGCCGGTGGTGGGGCATCGTCAGCCTGCGGCGGCGCTCAGCCTGACCCAGGCGACAGAATACGGCGTCGTCTATTCCGAGGAGGAATTGCGCCATCTGATCGAGCCGTCCAAGCGGGCGGGTCTGGGCGTGCATATGGATGGCGCGCGACTGGCCAACGCCGTGGCGGCGGGCTTTGATCCCAAGGACATTCCGCGTCTGGGCGTCGATGTGCTGTCGTTTGGCGGGGCCAAGGCGGGCGCGCACTGCGTCGAGGCCCTGGTGATCTTCGACAAGACGTTGACCCGGCGCATCGACAATCGGCTGAAGCAGGCAGGACAGACGGCGTCCAAGGGCCGGTTGCTGACCGCGCCGATGCTGGGATTGCTGGAATCGGGCGACTGGTTATCGGGCGCGGCTCACGCCAATCTGATGGCCCAGCGCCTGGCCGACGGGATTGAGGCGAAAACGCCTTTCGTCCTGGCCCATCCGGTGGAATCGAATACCGTGTTCGTTCGCATGCCGGACGAGGCGCATCAGGCGCTGAACGCGGCGGGCTGGGCCTGCTATCAATTCGACGATGGCTCGGTGCGGTTCGTCTGTTCCTGGGCGACAGACGAGGCGTCGGTTGACGCCTTGATCGACGCCGTGGCGAGCCTGGATTGACGTGGCGGGCGTGTTCCGCCTCGGAGGCATGATGGCGGCGGGACGTGAAGATGCGCGGTGAACGCTCGGGACGGCGCGGCGACGTCGCAAACAAGGCCCTGAACGCCGGGACAGACCCTGCGCTACAGGACGCGCCGCCGACGCTAGAGGCGCTGAAGAACCTGATCGGCGTGGTGGCCCGTTCGGGCGCGCCGCAACTGCCGTGGCGCGTGGCGGGGGCGATCTTGCTGACGCTGGCGGGCAAGGGGCTGGGCGTGCTGGCGCCGCTGGTTCTGGGCGCGGCGGTCAACCATCTGGCGGCGGATCAGGGACCAGCGGCATCGGTGGGGCTGGGCTTCGCCGCCTTCGCCGTGGGCTGGGCCCTGGTGCGTTTTCTGTCGGCGGCGACGCCGCAGTTGTCGGATGTGGTCTTCGCCCCCGTGCGGGCGGCGGCTCAGCGCAAGACGGCGGCCGAAACCTTCGCCCACGCCCTCAGCCTGTCGTTGGACTTCCACCAGACCAAGCGCTCCGGCGCCCTGTCGCGGGTGATGGACCGGGGCTCGCGCGCGGTCGACTTCCTGCTGCGTATCCTGATGTTCAACCTGGGGCCGACCGTGCTGGAGTTGGCGCTGGCGGCGGCGGTGCTGGGCGGCAAATATGACTGGCGGTTCGGCGCCGTGGCGGTGGCCGTGGTGCTGGTCTATGCGGTCACGACCTTCGCCATGGCCAACTGGCGGCTGGAGCATCGGCGCGCCATGAATGCGGCCGACAGCGAAGCGGCGGGCCTGTCGGTTGACGCCCTGCTGAACTACGAAACCGTCAAGTCTTTCGGCGCCGAGGGCCGGGCGGCGCAGGCCTATGAGGCGTCTCTGGCGACCTATGCGAAGGCGTCGCTGAAGGCGAACACCTCGCTGGCGACCTTGAACCTGATCCAGGGCCTGATCATGAACGTCGGCCTGGGGATCATGGCCGTCATGGCCGGGTTCGAGGCGGCGGCTGGGCGCATGGGGCCGGGCGATGTGACGGCGGCTGTGCTGATCATGATCTCGCTTTATGCGCCGCTGAACATTCTGGGCTTTGCGTATCGCGAAATCCGCCAATCTTTCATCGACATGGAGGAGATGCTTAAGGTGACGCGTCAGGCGCCGCAGGTGGCGGACGCGCCTGATGCGATCGATCTGCCGCGCCCCGAAAGCGGGCGAGGCGCCGAGGTCGTGTTTGACCATGTCGGCTTCCGTCACGACGCTCGGGCGGCAGGGCTGGACGACGTCAGCTTCGTCACGCCGGCGGGGACTACGACCGCCCTGGTCGGACCGTCGGGAGCAGGCAAGTCCACCATCGTCAAGCTGGCCTTGCGATTGCTCGACCCACAGGAAGGCGCGGTGCTGATCGACGGCCGGGACGCGCGTAGCGTGACACAGGCGTCGCTGCGGGCGGCCGTGGCCTTGGTGCCGCAGGACGTGGCCCTGTTCAACGACACCATTGCCGCCAATATCGCCTTTGCACGACCTGATGCGGACGAGGCGGCTGTCTGGGCTGCGGCCGAGGCTGCGGAATTGGCGGACTTCATCCGCAATCTGCCCGAAGGCATGGACACGCGCGTCGGCGAGCGGGGTCTGAAGCTGTCAGGTGGCGAGCGTCAGCGGGTGGGCATCGCCCGCGCTCTGTTGGCCGACCCCTGCATCCTGATTTTGGACGAAGCGACCAGCGCGCTCGACAGCCGAACCGAAGCGGCGATCCAGAAGACGCTGCGCAAGGCGCGGACCGGCCGCACGACCCTGGTGGTGGCGCACCGTCTGTCGACCGTCGCCGACGCCGATCAGATCCTGGTGCTGAAGGCAGGCCGCATCGTCGAGCGCGGCGCCCATCATGAGCTGGTGGCGCGTCAGGGCGGAGAATACGCGGCCCTGTGGCGCAAACAGACGCGCGGGGCCAAGACGCCGGCCGGTTAGGCTTCGGGCTCTCCGGCGCTGGGAACCTTGGCCTTGAGCACGTCCTTGAGGCTTTCCAGCACCTTGGCGCGGGCGTCGGCGGCTTCGGACGGCAGGGTCAGCAACAGGCGCAGGGCCTGGGCGTGGACCGTGACGACGCGCCAGTCAAAAGCTTGGCCCTCGGGCGCGGCGTCGATCAGGTCGCACAGATTGGCCGCGGCGGCGCACAGGTCGTTGAGTTCAAACGGCCCGGCGGCGTCGATCACGGCGCTGGCGTGGGCATAGGCCTTGTCCAGAGTGGTTTCGTCGACGCCGGTCGGAGCGGGCAGGGCCGCCAGGGCCGTGACCTGTTCCTGAATGATCTCCCGGCTGCGGGCTTCCAACCCGGCCAGATTGGCGCGGGCCTGGTTCAAGGCGACGCCGACGCTGACGCCGCCGGGCTGATCGACCAGGGTCGACAGGCGGCTGCGGCGGCGATTGTGCGTGATGACTGTCATAGCTCCACCGCCGCCCTGCGTTCTTTTTCAAAGGCTGTCTTGCGCCGCTCCTCGGCGCGGCGCTCTAGGCCGGGCCAGGGTTCGCTGCGGAAACGCCGGTCGGGGCCGAAATAGTCGCCGACCTCCAGGAAGGGGCGATTGTCTCGCGACACCCAGACGATGCGTTCCAGCAGCACGCCCGCGCTGAACGGCTTGGTGATCAGGAAGTTGGCGCCGCAGTCGCGCGCGTCGGACACCTTGGAACGGCGCACGTGGGCGGCGGTCATGATGACGGGCGTATAGGCGTTGGGCTCCAGCCCCGAGCGACGTAGCCAGCGCACGAATTCATATCCGCTCATGCCCGGCATTTCGCAGTCGACCAGGATCAGGTCGATCGGATGAGTCTGCAGGATGGAGATGGCCTCGGCCGCGCTCTCGCAGGCGTGGCGCACCTTCATGCCGAAGCCGAGCAGGGCCTGGGCGGTCAGCTCCAGCGAAAAGGGCGAATCGTCGATGACCATCGTCACCGCGCCGTCGAAGTTGAACACCGCGCTTTCGCGCAGGGATTCGCCGACCCCGTTCATGCTGCGCATGGGGGCCTGCCGATGCGAGCGGAGGAAAACAGAACGAATCGCATGACGTCAGCTTCGGCGGCGTTGCGACGCCGCGCAATCGCGATCAGCTCCTGATCAGCCCAGGCGGCCGATGGCGTAGAAGCGGTCGGCGCGCTGTTTCTTCAGCTGCTCGGCCGACAGGCCCGACAAGACCTTCAGTTCTTCTTCCAGAACCTGGCCGACGTTCTGCATGGCCTTTTCGCGATCGGCGTGGGCGCCGCCCAGGGGCTCGGGGATCACGCGATCAACGATCTTCAGCTCGATCAGGTCCGGCGCGGTGATCTTCATCGCATTGGCCGCGTCCTTGGCGCGCGTGCCGTCGCGCCAGAGAATGCCCGCTGCGCCTTCCGGCGAGATGACCGAGTAGATGGAGTGCTCCAGCATCAGCACGCGGCTGGCGGCGGCGATGGCGATGGCTCCGCCCGAACCGCCTTCGCCCGTCACCGTGGCGATGGAGGGGACGCCCAAAGTCAGGCCGCGCTCGGTCGAGCGAGCGATGGCTTCGGCCTGGCCGCGCTCTTCTGCGCCCAGGCCCGGATAGGCGCCGGCAGTGTCGACGAAGGTCAGGACCGGCAGGCCGAACTGCTCGGCCATGTCCATCAGACGGACGGCCTTACGATAGCCCTCGGGGCGGGCCATGCCGAAATTGTGGGTGATGCGGGTCTGGGTGTCGTGACCCTTTTCGTGGCCCATGACCACGACCGGTTGGCCGCGGAATCGAGCCAGGCCGCCGATGATGGCCTGGTCGTCGCCGAACTGACGATCACCGTGCAGTTCCACGAAGTCGGTGAACAGGCCGTCGACGTAATCGACGAAGTGCGGACGCTGAGGGTGGCGCGCGACCTGGGTGCGCATCCACGGGTCCAGGTTGGCGTAGGCCTTGGTGCGCATGGCGTCAGCCTTCTTGCGCAGGGCGGCGATCTCGGTCTCGAACGATCCGCTGGTCGGCGCCAGCAGCGACAGCTCGGCGATCTTGGCGTCCAGTTCGGCGATCGGCTTTTCGAATTCGAGATAGTGCGTGGCCATAAGGCGTCCGTGAGGAAGAAGCGCGCTTGGCGCTACGGAAGGCGGCGGAACCTAGAGCGCGGAACGCCTCGGAGCAAGCGCGGGTTCAGTCGTCTTTCGCCAGGGGATGGTTGGCGTGGACCACTTGGGACAGGCGGTCGGTGGCGACGTGGGTGTAGATCTGGGTGGTCGAGATGTCGGCGTGGCCCAGGAGGGTCTGCACCACACGCAGGTCGGCGCCGCCTTCCAGCAGGTGGGTGGCGAAGGCGTGGCGCAGGACGTGGGGGCTGACGCGGGCCGGGTCGATGTTGGCCGCCAGGGCCGCCTGATCCAGAAGCTGGGCGAAGCGGCGAGGCGTCAGATGGCCGCTCTTGCCGTACGAGGGGAACAGCCAGGCGCTGTCGGGCGTGTTCGGCTTTCTGGCGGCGTCGCGGGCGCTTAGCCAGGCCATGATCGCCTCGCGCGCGGCGGTATTCAGGGGCGCCAGACGCTCCTTGCCGCCCTTGCCGCGCACGATCAGATAGGCGGGATCTCGGCGCACGGCCTCGACCTTGAGCGCCAGCAGCTCCGACACGCGCAGGCCCGAGGCGTAGGCCATCTCGACCAGGGCGATCAGGCGCAGGCCCGCCGTACTGTCGGCGGCGCCCGCGGCGGTCAGCAGGGCCTCGATCTCGTCGCGGCTGAGGGTCTTGGGCAGGCTGCGGCCCTGCTTGGGCGCGTCAAGGCGGCGCGAAGGATCGTCGGTTCGCCAGCCCTCGCCCAGGGCGAAGCGATAGAACTGCCGCACCGAGGCGCGCCGCCGCGCGGCCGTGGCGGCGGACAGTCCGCGTCGCGACAGATCAGCGAACCAGGCTTCCAGCGCCTCTTGCGGCGCGCTCATCAGGCCGCCGGCGTCGCCCAGCCATGTCTCTGCATCCGCCAGATCGCGGCCATAGGCTGACAGGGTGTGGGGCGAGGCGTCGCGCTCCACCGCCATCATCTCCAGAAAGGCTTCGATCTGCGGGGTCATGCTGGGCGTCAGGTCATCGCTTCTGGGTGTGGAGCCGGGCGGCGTCTGGTGTAGAGGGTGTACGGACCATGCCTTCCGACGCCTCGCCTGATTCCTTCCCGTTGTCTTCGGTCCGCACCATAGCCTTGGTGGGGCTGATGGGCGTCGGGAAATCGACTGTGGGGCGACGCCTGGCGGCCCGATTGGGCTTGCCGTTCGCCGACGGCGATCATGTGATCGAGGAAGCGGCGGGCATGACCGTCAGCGAAATCTTCGCTACGCGCGGCGAAGTCGAGTTTCGGGCCGGCGAGGCGCGGGTGATGAAGCGCCTGCTGGAAGGGCCGCCGATCGTGCTGGCGACCGGGGGCGGGGCGATGCTCAATCCGGAGACGCGCACCCTGATGAAGCGGCACGCCGTCAGCATCTGGATGCGCGCGGACCTCAAGGTGATCGCTGAACGGGTGGGGCGCCGCGATACGCGACCCTTGCTGCGCAATCGCGACCCTCTGACCGCGTTGAGCGATTTGGCCAAGGCGCGTTATCCCATCTACGGCGAGGCTGATCTGACGGTCGACGTGGGCGGCGGCTCCCACGCCCAGGCGGTCGAGGCCATCCTGAAACAGTTGCGCCGGTTCGGGCGGCAGGAGACCAAGCGATGACGACGATGATCCCGGTCGCAGGCGGCGCCTTCGCCCCCTATGAGGTCGTCGTCGGGCGCGGTCTGCTGAAGACGGCGGGAGCCGAGGTCGCCGCGTTGAATCCCACGCGCGCCTTCATCGTCAGCGACGACACGGTCGCGGCGATCCACGGCGAGACGGTGCGCGCCTCGCTGGCGGCGGCCGGCCTGGCGACGGGGATCGTCACCGTTCCGGCGGGCGAGGCGTCCAAGTCGTTCGAACAGCTTGAGGCGGTGCTGGACCGGCTTCTGGCCGAGGGACTGGATCGCAAGAGCCTGGTCGTCGCCCTGGGCGGCGGCGTGGTCGGCGACCTGGCCGGCCTGGCGGCGGCCCTGTTCATGCGCGGCGTCGACTTCGTGCAAATTCCGACCACCCTGCTGGCTCAGGTGGATTCCTCGGTCGGCGGCAAGACGGCGATCGACACCCCGCGCGGCAAGAACCTGATCGGCGCCTTCCATCAACCGCGCCGGGTGCTGGCGGACATCGAAGCCCTGGCCACCCTGCCGGTGCGGCAGGTGCGTTCGGGCTGGGCCGAGGTGCTGAAGCACGGGCTGATCTGCGACGCGGCCTTCTTCGACTGGCTGGGCTGCGAGGGGGCTGCCGGGGCGCAGGGCGACCCGGATGCGCTGGAACGGGCCGTGATCCGCTCGGTCGAGATCAAAGCCCAGATCGTCGGCGAGGACGAGAAGGAGGCGGGCCGTCGCGCCCTGCTGAACCTGGGCCACACCTTCGGTCACGCGCTGGAAGCAGAGCTGGCGTTCGACGAGACCCTGACCCACGGCGAGGCGGTGGCGCTGGGCTGCGCCATGGCCTTCCGCTATTCAGCGCGGCAGGGGCTGTGCCCGGCGGCTGAGGCCGAGCGCGCCGAGGCGGGGATTCGTGCAGCGGGCCTGCCGACGCGACTGTCGGATGTGGCCCACGCCTTCGCGGCCGACGCCCTGATCGCGCGCATGGCGGGGGACAAGAAGGCCGAGGGCGGGCGTCTGACCCTGATCCTGGCGCGGGCCGTGGGCGACGCTTTCACGGACAAGGACGTGGACGCCGAGACGGTGCGGGCCTTCCTGATCGAGGAAGGCGCGGCGTGAAGCTGTCGCCTGTCGTCCTTGAAGACGCCTTCGTGCGGCTTGAGCCGTTCGCCGAGGCGTTAAAGGACGAGGTGAGGGCGGCGCTGGACTGCGACGCGGACGCCTGGGGCGGCATGGTCGCCGCCGCCTATGGCCCGCATTTCGACGATTGGTGGAGCGCGGCGCTGAAGGCGATGACGGTGGGTTCGCGCATCGCCTACGCCGTGCGGCGGCGCAGCGACGGCGCGGTCGTCGGGACTACCAGTCTCTATGAGATCAAGCCGGAGCATCGGCGTTGCGAGATCGGTTCGACCTTCTATCGGCCTGAGGCGCGAGGCGGGGCGATCAACCCGGCGTGCAAGCGTCTGTTGCTGGACTACGCCTTCACCAACGGAGCGATCCGGGTCGAGATCATCACGGACGCCCTGAACGCGGCCAGCCAGGCCGCTATCCGTAAGCTGGGCGCGACCCATGAGGGAGTGCTGCGGAAGCATAAGACGACCTGGACCGGTCGGGCGCGAGATACGGCGCAGTTCGCCATTCTGGACGAGGACTGGCCCGAGGTGCGGCGACGGCTGGACGAACGGTTGGCGGCCTTCGCCTAGTCGACGGCCCGGCATTCGGTGGGTTCGCGGTCGGCGGCGGTCCAGGTGGCCATGACGCCTTTGCCGCGCAGTTCATAACCCGAGGCGCGATACCAGATGCCGTCGGCGGCGCGTTCCTGAAACAGATCCACGGCCTCGCCATTGGAATTGCGCACGGTGGCCATCTGGCGCGGGTTGTCGAAGTCGACGGACAGGCGCTCGGAGTTGTTGCACAGATAGACGGCGTGGACGACGCGGTTCAGGGCGCGGTCCTGAAGCTCGGCGCCGGTGCGGCGGCGCGCGGTCTGGGCCTCGACGGCGCGTTCGCGCACCGCGTCGCCGTCAATCGGAGCCTCGCGCGGCTCCTGGCCGCAGGCAGACAATAGAACCAGGGCGGAGACGGCGACGGTCGGCCAGAGGATACGGGTCGGCAATGGAGGCCCTCTCAAGGTCAAGCTTGGAGGCTCAACGCCCGGCGTC
>NZ_DAMCNG010000009.1:0-5591 GCF_032107865.1 Brevundimonas sp. | reverse complement strand
AGGTCGGCTGGTCGAAGAAACGCCCGCCGTGGAGCACGGCGCCGCCCTTGGGATCGTCCGCGCCCCAGACCACGCGGCCGATGCGGGCGTGGCTGATGGCGCCCGCGCACATGGCGCACGGCTCGAGCGTGACATAGAGAGTCAGGTCCGTAAGGCGATAATTCTGCAACTTCGCCGCCGCATCGCGCAGGGCGACGATCTCGGCATGGGCGGTCGGATCATGGGCCGTGATGGGCCCGTTTTGCCCGCGCCCAAGCACTTCGCCGGTGTTTTCATCCACGATCACCGCGCCGACGGGCACCTCGCCAGCCTCAGCCGCCGCTTGCGCCAGATCGAGCGCCATGCTCATGAACCGCTCATCATGGATCGCCATCCCAAAGACAACGACAAGAAGCCCCGCTCCCGTCAAGACGACGGACCGCGCGGCCCCCGCAATTTCGCCGATAAAGGCCTGCGAAAGCCTTTCGACAAGGCACGAAAGCCCTTCGACAAGGACGGAAAGCCGGGCGGCAAGCCTCGCGACCGCGCCGGAGGCAAGCCTGGCGACAAGTCTGCGACCGAGGCCAAGGGCCCCGAACGCACCGAACGAATCGCCAAGGTCATGGCGCGCGCGGGCATCGCCTCGCGCCGCGAGGTCGAGCGTCTGATCGGCCTGGGCAAGGTGGCGGTGAACGGCCGCATCCTGGCCACGCCCGCTGTGCTGGTGAAGCGCGACGACAAGATCACCGTCGACGGCAAGCCGATCGGCGCGGCCCAGGCGACGCGCGTCTGGCGCTATCACAAGCCTGCGGGCCTGATCACCAGCCATAACGACCCGGCGGGCCGCCCCAATGTGTTCGACGCCCTGCCCAGCGGCCTGCCGCGCGTGATTTCCGTCGGCCGTCTCGATCTGGCGACCGAGGGCCTGCTGCTGCTGACCAACGACGGCGAACTCAGCCGGGCGCTGGAACTGCCGGACACGGCGCTGGTGCGCCAGTATCGCGCCCGTGCGCGCGGCCGCATCACCCAGGAGCAGCTGGACAAGCTGAAGGACGGCGTGGTCGTCGACGGCGTGCGTTACGGTCCGGTGGAAGCCACCATCGACAAGGCCAAGGAAAAGGCCGAGGGCGAGAAGTCGTCGGCCAACCTGTGGCTCAGCGTCTCGATCACTGAAGGCAAGAACCGCGAAGTCCGCAAGGTGCTGGAGAGCATCGGCCTGACGGTCAATCGCCTGATCCGCTTGGCCTATGGTCCGTTCCAGCTCGGCACCCTGCCGGTCGGATCGGTCGAGGAAGTCGGCCCGCGCGTGATCCGCGAGATGCTGGCCGAGCATATCCGTCCCGAGAACCTGCCGACCGGCAATACGGTCGCGACGCCGGCGCCTATTCCCGGCCGTCGCACCAACACGCCGATCGTGCGCGGCAAGTCCGGCTCGGCCATGTCGGATCCGTCGCGCAAGCCTAGCCGCGTGCGCGCCGCAGAAACGGCGGCCGAAGAAGGCGCTGAATTCGGCAAGCCCGCTCGCAAGGAAGGCTGGGCCAAGGCCAAGCCCAAGTTCGAGCACGCCAAGACCTTCAAGCCGCGTGCTCGACCGGGTGATGGCGAAGGGACGGAAGACGGCGATCGTCCGCGCCGCCCCTTCAAGCCGCGCGAACCACGCGCCGACCAGTTCATCGATGACCGTCGCGGTCCGCCCAAGGGCGGTCGTCCCGGCGGAAAGCCCGGCGGCAAGCCGTTCGGCCGTCCCGGTGGAACCGGCGGTCGTCCCGATGCGCGTTCAGACTCTCGCTCGGACGACAGGCCGAGCGGCCCTCGCGGCGGCGGCAAGCCGTTTGGAGGAAAACCCTTCGGCGGCAAGCCTTCGGGCGGCGCAGGCGGACGTGGCGGCCCGCGCGGACGCGGCTGAATACTGAGTGGAGGCGCAGGGCAT
Organism: Brevundimonas sp.; assembly: GCF_032107865.1. Classification (GTDB taxonomy): domain Bacteria; phylum Pseudomonadota; class Alphaproteobacteria; order Caulobacterales; family Caulobacteraceae; genus Brevundimonas. The sequence goes on along the minus strand of NZ_DAMCNG010000009.1, from coordinate 3,682 downwards.
GGCGGACGTTGAAACCTCGTTGAACGGTCGCTGTCTGTGCGGAGCGGTGCGCTTCACCGCTTCGCCCAAGGGCGGAATGCACGCCTGCCATTGCGAACGATGTCGCCGGACCTCGGGCGGGGTGTCGCTCAGCGTCGACTGCGGCGACACTGTCGAAGTCGAGGGGCCGCTGTCGACCTATGACTCGTCCGATTGGGCTGAGCGACAGTTCTGTTCGGCCTGCGGTTCCAACCTGTTCTGGCGGCTGAAGGCGGGTGGCATGGTCATGGTCTCGGTTCAGGCCTTCGACGACCCGTCGGCCTTCGCCTTCGACAGCGAGATCTACATCGACGCCAAGCCCGCCAACTACGATTTCGCCGGGGATCGCGTCCGCATGACCGGCGCCGAGGTCGAAGCCCTCTACGCGGAGGGCTGAGCGCGTCGGGCGCGCACGATCCGCTCGACGGCGACCAGCACCACGATCAGGGCGACGGCTTCATAGGCAAGCGCCGACAGCGGCAGGAGTTCTCCTGGTGGAGGTTCAGTAGAAATCGGTTCACCCAGTAGGGCGATGGCGAGGTTGCCTGCCCAGTGGGCGCCGATGGCGAACTCTAGCCCTCCAAGGCGCAGGGCCGCCCAGGTCCAGATCAGGCCTGACAGGGCGCGTGCGACGAAGGCTACCGGATCGGGGTCTAAGTGAATGGCGGAAAACACGATGGCATTGAACAGGCATAGAATGATCAGGCTGCCGGTGAAGCCGCCTGTCACCCGGAGCAGGACGCCGCGACAGACGACTTCTTCGGCCGTGGCTGCGACGAACAGGCCGAGGGCCGCTGCGGCGACATAGAACAGACGGCTTTCGACCGAATAGGCGGGATTCAGGATCGGCGCCGGACTTGCAGGGTCGATCAGATTGTAGATTATGGCGCTGGCGCTCCCCACCACGGTCATAACGGCGAACCCGAGCCACAAATATCGCAGCGAGAATTGGCGGCGGGGCCAGAGAAAGGCCGTCGTCGGCACGCCATAGGCGATTCTGGCGCTGAGCAGGACGGCCCCCGCCAGCAAACCAAGGAAAGCGCCGAGTTCCAGCACGTAAGCGCCTTCGCCATAAAGGCGGTCAGGCCCTTCCGCCACAGTGGCCAAGGCGTCTGCACCAACAACGCCTGCGGCCGCTAAAGCGGTCATCGTCAGGGCGATGATGATGCCGGCGGCGATTATCAGCACGCAGGATAGAGCGATGAAGCCTGCCAGCCGCTTCCAGCGCGCAGCGGGCCTGACGCCGACGATCAGCGGACTGTTGCGCGCTTCCTCGACCGCAGTGAGGAAAGGCGAGGAGGTGGAGCTTGAGAATCCGGCGTTCGACATGGGGCGACCGTTGCATTGCACGCGTGGTCGGTCCAGAGGCGGGGCCATGAGAATCGTCGCTGGACAATATCGCGGTCGGGCCATCGTCACGCCCGAGGGACAGAACACGCGGCCGACGTCGGATCGGGCGCGTCAGGCGATCTTCAACGTGCTGGAACATGCGCCGTGGGCTGAAGGTCTGCACGAGGCGCGGGTGATCGACCTCTATGCCGGATCGGGCGCGCTGGGGTTCGAGGCGCTGTCGCGCGGTGCGGCCTTCTGCCTGTTCGTGGATACGGACGACGGTGCGCGCGGCGCGATCCGCGAGAACATGGACGCCTATGGTCTGTTCGGTCGGTGTCGGGTGCATCGGCGCAGCGCGACCGACATGGGGCCGCGTCCGGGCTCGGCCGGCGAGGCGTTCACCCTGGCGTTTCTGGACCCGCCCTATGCCAAGGGGTTGGGGGAACAGACGCTGGCGCGGCTGTTGGAGGGCGACTGGCTGGCGCCGGGCGCGATCGTGGTGTTCGAGCGCGGCTCGGACGAACCCGAGATCGACACCCCCGGCTATGAGAGGTTGGACGCGCGCGACTACGGCGCCGCGCGCGTCCTGTTTCTCAGGGCGTTAGAAGCTTCGACCTGAGGTCCGGTTGTCGGCCCGGCTTCGCAGGCGGCTGAGGCCGTCGCGATTGACGACATAGGGGCCGCCGTTTCGGGACTTGATGACGCCCTTGCGCTTCAGGCTGCGCCATTGATCCAGATTGCAGCCGTCCAGCACCCAGCCTTCGCGGGTAAAGCAGAGGGCGGCCAGGATGCGGCCGTGTCCGTCGCGTTCCAACTGGATGCGACCGCCCTGGGCGAGGGCGTGGAGCGTGCGTTGCTCCGCACGTGACAGATTCATGGGATTGAGATTTCCAAGGCATGAGAAGATACGCGCCCGGCGCAACGCGGCGCGGGGCGGGCTCAGGAGGCCTCGGGACGATCAGCGTCCGGGCCTATGCCGTGGCTACAATCTCAAACATGGTTCGCTCCCATTGGGGGAAGGCGCGGCTTATAGCGTGAGGGGCGGGCGGCCGCTAGTCAGTCAGCTTTCGCGATGTTGCAGCCTGAGGGCCAGGGCGCGGGCACCGTCGGTGACATCGGCCCAGGTGACATCGAAACCGTCGTCCTCGCCATAATAGGGATCGGCCACGGCCTGGCCTCCGCGGCCTTCTACATGGTCCAGCAGCAGGGACAGTTCGGCCGTGGCGTCGGGCGGAGCAAGGCGGCGCAGGTTCGCCAGATTGTCGTGATCCATCGCCACCAGATGGGTGAAGCGGCGGAAGTCGGCGGGCTTCACCTGACGGCCGCGCAGGGACGAGATGTCGACGCCGTTCTTCAGCGCGACCGCCTGGGCGCGCGGATCGGGCGGGGAGCCGACATGCCAGTTTCCTGTCCCTGCGGAATCCGTGATGGGGTCCAGCTTCAGGCGGCGCGCTTCCTCGCGGAAGGCGGCTTCGGCCAGCGGTGAGCGACAGATGTTGCCGAGGCAGACGAAGAGGATGCTGTAGGTCATGTTGTTTTTATTCGCTCATCCCGGCCTTCGCCGGGAAGAGCGGGGTGGGGTGGTCAGCGTCGCCCGAACAGCTTTTCCAGATCGTGCAGCTTCAACTCCACATAGGTCGGGCGGCCGTGGTTGCACTGGCCGGAGTGGGGCGTGGCCTCCATCTGGCGCAGCAGGGCGTTCATTTCGGGCGCCGACAGGACGCGGCCCGAGCGCACCGAGCCGTGGCAGGCCATGGTGCCGCAGACCTCGGCCATCCGTTCTTTGAGCGACAGGGCGGCGCCGTGCTCGGACAGGTCGTCGGCGATGTCGCGGATCAGGCCCTGAACATCCGTGTCGCCCAGCAGGGCGGGCGTCTCGCGCACCAGCACCGCGCCCGCGCCGAACGCCTCGACGATCAGGCCCATCTCGGCCAGTTCCTCGGCCTTGGCGGCGACGCGCTCGGCCTCGGCGGGGTCCAGTTCGACGACTTCGGGCGTCAGCAGGGCCTGACGGGTAACGGCGCCGTCCGCCATCTGGGCCTTCATCCGCTCATAGACCAGCCGTTCGTGAGCGGCGTGCTGATCGACGATGACCAGGCCGTCGCGGGTCTGGGCGACGATGTAGTTGGCGTGCAACTGGGCCCGCGCGGCGCCCAGCGGATAGTCGATCAGATCGACAGGGGCTCCCGGCGTGATCTGGCCTGCGTGTTCGGCCTGGATCTCGCCCAAGGTGCGGAAGCTGGGGGCGCTGGCCTCGCCGCTCCACGTATGCTCGACGCGGCCGGAGCGCTCGTTCAGACCCGGCAGGTTCTGGGCGGCGGCGGCCGGTTGC
>NZ_DAMCNG010000008.1:14880-31999 GCF_032107865.1 Brevundimonas sp. | reverse complement strand
GCGCCGGGCTTCCGACGCCGCCATGGCCGCCTGGGCGGTCTTCAGCGACGTCTCGGCCGTCTCAGCCATGACGCGCGGCGCCACGCCGCGCTCGGCCAGGATGCGATAGCGGTCATACTCGCGCTGGGCGTTCTCCAGCTGGGCGCGGGCGCGGATCAGATCGGCGTCTTCCTCACGCGCCTGCAGCTCGACCAGGGGCGCCCCCGCCGCCACGGTCTGACCGTCGGTGAACATGACCTTGGTCACCAGTTCCGTCGTATTCGAGGTGATGTTGACCGAGCGACGGCTGCGGGCGACACCCAGCACGCGGATCTGGTCAGCGAACTCGCGGCGCGCCGCCACGACCTCGGCGACGATCTGGCCGCGCCCCGCACCCGGTCCCCCCGGACCATGCTGCTGAGCCGCATCGCCGCCGCTGAAGGCGATCTTGATAATCGCCGCCACGACCATGAGCCCCAATACGCAGGCTGCGCCGATAATGAAAAAATGGCGTTTGAACACGCGACGCAGTCTCCCCGACAACAAGCGCCCCCGCTTAACGGGTCACCGCCGTTACGCAAATAACGTATCTGTAACGCGAGGAACCTTGGATTCCGTCGCGGAAATCGGGACTAAAATCGACGCCAGATTCCGATGATAGGCCCTCTGCCCGCAGGAATTTCACGACCCGCCACGGCCTGCCGCCACCCTGCCTGCACCCGCCAGTCGCCAAACCGGCGCACCACCGAGCCTTCCAGCGACAGCCAGCGCGCAGCGCCGTCCCCATCCGCCGCCCCGCCGAAGGCCTGCCCCATCACCATCCAGTCGCGGTTGATGTGCACTCCGGCCGTCACGTCCGCCCGCGTCTCGTCCGGCAGGCCGTCGCGCCAGCGTCGCGCCGCCTGGAGATCGAGAAACCCGCGATCAAAGGACCGCCCCGCCAGAAGCCGCGCCTCCCAATCGCTGCCTCCCGCACCTGGCGGAGCGTAGCCGGCGTTGCGTCCCGCCCCGCCTTCGGCATAGCCGACATAGACGGCGGCGACGTTGCGATCATCGCGATAGGCCTGCCAGCGCACGCCCATCTCAATCGGGCCCAGCCCCTGATAATCAAGGAACTCGTCGCGACCATCCTGCCATTCGCCCTTGCCTTGAAGGGTGAAGCGATCGCTGAGCCCGTATTCGACAAACACGCTGGCCACGATGTCGCGCCGCCCGCCGGGCAAATCGACCCGCCCGCCGCCGAAGGAGAAGTAGTCCTCGGCGCGGATGTTCTCGTATTTGACGATGATCTCGCCCTGCCCTTTCGGCAGGTTCCAGGCGCCGGCGTGAGCCGCCTCCGCGCCGGACAGCAGCCCCAGTCCGGCCCAGAGGCCGATGCTTCCCTTCCCCCGCACGGCCCCCGCCTTTTTCTAGATGTCGTATCCGGGTGATTTTCGCTGCAACTGACGCAAGGCGCCGGGCCAGGCTAGGGAAGAGATGAAGCCGATCCCCCGGCCCTGCTCCTTCGTTTCCGCCTGGGCGGCGTCTGGCGCGATCAGGACGTTGTCGCGTCCCGCCGACAGGGCCGCGACCTGCTGGGCGCAGGCGCGTTCCAAGAAGAAGATCCCGACCCAGGCTTCCGCCGCCGTATTCCCCACCGCCAAAGTGCCGTGATTACGCAGCAGCATCAGCGGCTTGTCACCCAAATCGGCCACCAACCGCTCACGCTCGTCATGGTTCAGCGCCAGGCCTTCATAGCCATGGTAGGCGACCTGATGCTGCAACAGACAGGCGTTCTGGCTGATCGGCAGCAGGCCGTCCTTCTGCGCCGCCACGCCCACGCCGTTCACCGTGTGCAGGTGGATGACGAAATGCGCCTCTTCGCGCGCCGCATGAACCGCCGAGTGGATGGTGAATCCGGCCGGGTTGATGAAGTTGGTCGTCTCCTGGACGACATTGCCGTCCAGATCGACCTTCACAAGGGAAGAGGCTGTAATCTCATCGAAATACCAGCCGTAAGGGTTGATGAGGAAGTGATGCTCCGGCCCCGGCACCCGCGCCGAGATATGGGTGAAGATCATGTCGTCCCACCCGTTCAGCGCCACCAGGCGGTACAGCGCGGCCAGTTCGACCCGCGCCTTCCACTCCGCCTCGGAAACCTGGGATTGGAGCGACTGCGCCGCGTCCGTCATTGGCCTTCCCCTTATCAGCGTTCAGGTGAGCCTCTCTCCGCCCCGGCTCGCCGTCAAGTCGCCGAACGCGACCGAAAGAGCCAAAAAGGAAGACTTCATTAACCCTGTTTTCATCGGCATAGGCGGATACTGCCTGCTGGCGGCGCGGCCGCATCGTCGGGGGGATGTTCCGTGGACTCAATCGAGGCGTTCGCGTTTTCGCCGCGTGGCGAGCCCCTGCCGCTGACCAGCCTTCACCAACTGATCGACCTGGCCGCCGGTCGCCCGCCGCATGATCAGGAGCGTTTGCTTCTGGGCGTCGCCGAACTCTATCACTCGGTCGGCGGCCAGGCCGGCGCGCCCGCCGCCCTGACTGAAGTCTTCGTCGCCATGGTCCGCGTCGCCGAGCAGGACATCCGGCGCGTCCTGGCTGAACGCCTAGCCGACGCCGCGTGGGCGCCGACGGATCTGGTGCGCCTGTTGGCCGCCGACGCCATCGAAATCGCCCGCCCGGTGATCGCCGCCAGCCCCCTGTTGCTGGACGCCGACCTTCTGGCGCTGCTGGAAGAGGCCTCGCTGGATCATCAGGTCCAGGTGGCCCTGCGCCCCGACCTCGGCCCTGTGCCCGCCCGCGCCATCCTGGATCGCGGCGAGCCCGCCGTCATGACCGCCCTGGCCGTCAACCGGACGGCGCGGCTGGATGCAACCGACATGGCCCGACTGGTGAACCAGGCGCGCTCCATCGCCGCCCTGCGCGCGCCGCTGACCCGACATCCCCGGCTGAGCGAGGATCAAGCCCTGCGCCTGTATCAATGGGTCGGCGACGCCCTGAAGCAGGCCATCTCCCAGCGCTTCAGCCTGGACGCCGCAGCCCTGGCGACAGCGGTCGCCGCAGCGGCCCAGCAAGCGGCCGAGACTACGCCCGATCAAGCCGCCGCCAATCTGGCCGCTAAACTGTATGCGGCGGACCAGTTGCGTCCCGCCACCCTGATGCGAGCCGTGCGGGAAAGGAAGCTGGACCTGTTCATCCACGCCCTGGCCCTGCTGAGCCGGCTCGAGACCGAGGCCTTGCGGCGCGCCCTGCGCGGCGACACCGCTCGGCCCTTGTTCCTGGCCTGCACCGCTGCGGGGCTGGACCGCGCCGCCTTCCCCGCCCTGCTGCGCGAGGTTCGTCAGTTGAACCACGGCCTGCCGCATGATCCCGACGGCGATGCCTGGCGTCCGGCCCAGCGCTCAGCGACCCAGGCCGCCTATGAATTTCGTCTGCTGATGGCGCCCGAAGACGGCCCGACGGTTTGACAGCGCGCCTCCGCTCCGCTTGCGTAGAGTCGTGACTCAGCCGTTCCAGCCCACCGCCATCACCTTTGTCGCCAGCGACCGGCCCGAGGCCGAGGACGCCCGCATACGGCTGAGCGAACGCTACGGCTCCGTTCCCGCCGCCGAGGCCCAGGTGATCGTGGCCCTGGGCGGCGACGGCTTCATGCTGGAGACGCTGCACAACAATCTTCAGCTACGCACGCCCGTCTATGGGATGAACCGCGGCTCGGTCGGCTTCCTAATGAACGACTATGAGGAAGACGACCTGCTGGATCGACTGGCCCAGGCCGACCGCACGGTGCTGCACCCTCTGCAGATGGACGCCTGGGTCGAAAGCGGACAGGTGCACAGCGGCCTGGCCATCAACGAGGTCTCCCTGCTGCGCCAGACGCGCCAGAGCGCCAAGCTGCGCATCAGCATCAACGACAAGGTGCGGCTGGAGGAACTGACCTGCGACGGCTGCCTTGTCGCGACTCCGGCCGGATCGACCGCCTATAATCTGTCGGCGCACGGGCCGATCATTCCCCTGGATGCGCCCAGCCTGGCGCTAACGCCGATCAGCGCCTTCCGGCCGCGTCGGTGGCGCGGCGCCCTGCTGTCGCACACCGCGCGCGTGCGCTTCGACGTGCTGGAGCCCGACAAGCGGCCGGTCAGCGCCACCGCCGACAATTTCGAGGTGCGGCGCGTCTCGCGTGTCGAGGTGCGGGAACGTCGCGATATCACCCTGACCATGCTGTTCGACTCCGGCCGCTCCTATGAGGAGCGCGTCATGGCCGAGCAGTTCTCTGGCTGAACTGTAAAATAATCGAGGCGCCGTCACTGGTTTTTAAGCCTCTCTGCGACAAAATGGCTGCTGTTGTTGAGGAGCCGCCCCGTGACCAACCAAGTCATCCGCCCGCCCAACCCCCTGCGCGCCAAGGTCGGCGGCGGCTTCGGCGGCATCGACGCCAACGCCATCGCCAGGGCCGAGGAAGCGTTGAAGGCCATGTCGGCCCAATTCGGCCAGTGGCTGAATGACGAGGTGTCCAAGCTGGACAAGGCCCAGGCCGACATTCGCAGCCAGGGCTACACGCCTGAAACGGCTGAGGCCCTCTATTTCCGCGCCCACGATCTCAAGGGTTTGGGGACCACCTATGAATATCCGCTGGTCACACGCATCGCCGGCTCGCTGTGTCGGATGCTGGACGACGCCGACAAGCGAATGCAGGCCCCTCTGGCCGTAATCGATGCCCATATCGACGCCATCAAGGCGGTCGTTCGTGACAAGATTCAGAGCGACGACCATCCCGTCGGGCGCGATCTGGCCGAAACACTGGAAGCCCGCACGGCGGAGCATCGGGGCTAAGAAAACGCCCCTTTCAGGCGGCGGCGCGCCTAGGCGGCATTCACCGCAGCGCGCCAGCCGTCGTCAGCCGGGCGGTCCAGCCGTTCCAGCAGATAGGCCAAGTCTTCGCGGGCGGCGTCGGGGCGCTGGCTCAGGAACCGCTCTAGCATCCGTTGGCGGAAGGCGGCGCTGCCGGTGTCCCCGCCCTCAGCCTGAAGCGCCCGCCAGGTGTCGACCCCGGCGCGGAAAGCCTGGAACAGGCGCGGCGGCATCCCTGCACGATCGTAGATGGCCTTGAGCCCCAGAGGCCCGGCGTCATGCACCATCAGCCAAGCGCGATGATGCGGCGTGCCCGCCAACTCCGCCAGGGCATGCTCGAACAGGCCGATCTGCCCCCGCGCCAAGGAGCGCAACAGCAGCGACGGCGTCAGCACCCGGCTGCTGTTCAGCCCCGCCACGAAGGCCGGCAGATCGTCCGTCGCTCGCGCCTGATCCACCAGGTCGATCGTGGCCCGTTCTCGCGCAAAATCGGCGAACTGGATGGCGGTCTCGGGCGCCAGGGCGTGACGGGTGATCAGGTGTTCGCGCACCGCATCGCTGGCCAGAACCACCAGCCGTTCGGTCACGGACAGCGGCAGAACCTGACGATAGGCCAGGGCCGAAATCACCTCGGGCGCATCGCTGAAGCGATCCAGGGCGACGCCCAATGCAGCCTCGGACAGGTCAGCGTTGTCATTGGACGCCAGGGCCGCCACGGCCTCCTGCTTGCCTTCGGCGACCAGAACCGTCGCCACATCGCGCGGCACGCGGGGGCGGGACGCCACCGCCACCTGGCGCAGCGTCGTTCCGGCGCGCACGATCTCGATCAGGTCGTCGTCAGTGAAGGCCGGGCAGCTGTTGATGATAGGAAGGGCCACGCTGTCCACGTCGCCGGCCAGTCTGCGCGCCGCCTCGCGCGGCATGATGTCCGAGGCCTTCAGCGTCACCGCCACGGCCCGACGCACCAGTTCGGCCGCATCCGCCGCCAGCACGCTCAAGATCTTCTGCGCCGCCTCGCGCTCCACGTCGTCCAGCGTCATGCGGTCGAGACTGCGGCACAGTTTGTGAGCGGCGGCCGCGCGCTCGTCCTCCAGATCAGACTTGATCAGGCGCCGGATGTCGCTTTCCGTCAGTCTGACGCGGTAGGCGGTCATGGCTTGGAGGCTCGAGGTTGGCGAGGAATCAATCGTCACCCCTAGCGTTACATAGTTAACACCCTCTTAGGAATAAGGCGGAAGCGTGGTCACGCCACCTTATCCGGCGGCGGAGCGAATGCGCCCCCGAATCCACCGCCCGATCCCTGTCCGTCCTGGCCCAGCAACAGCGCCAACAGGCTCTGATCCTGTTTCAGCCGATCCATGCGCGCGGCCAGCATCCGGTCCTTTTCACTCAGTTCCGGCGCCGTTTTGATCGCGCCGCCGCTGCCCGCGCCGACCGCCGGGAAGGCCTCGCCCGCCGTACGCTGCAGATTGGCGTGCACCTCGGCCGCCGTCGCCGCTCGGCCATTGCGATAGAAGATCGAACGGTTGGCCGACGCCGCTTCAGGGAACAGGGCGACCGCGCTGGACTGAGGCCGTGATTGCACCGCCTCCAGCAGCTTGGCCGCGCCCGCCGGACCCAGGAAATGCGCGGCGTAGAGATCGCCCGCCCCCGGCTCGCGTCCCGTGCGTCCGCGCAGATAGGCCGCGTTCGAGGCCGTCAGCTCCCCCGCCATGGTCGATGCGGCCTGAGGGTCGAAGCGCAGGTCCAGCACGACGTTGCGGGCCGAGCCGCGCACCTGCCAGCGCCCGTCGCCGCCTTGGTAGATCAGGTCGGCGTACTGGCCGTAGCCGTGCTTGGCGCCGTGCCGCTTCACCGTGCCCAGCCAGGTCTGCTCGATGAACTGGAACAGGCCCGAGGCCGAGGACGTCGGCGCCCGCGCATTGGGGTTCATCGCGCTTTCGCGGCGCGCGGTCTTCATCAGGAAATCGAAGTCCACGCCAGTCGAGGTCGAGGCGCGCCGAATGGCCGCCTCCACGCCGCCGGATGATGGAATCGCTTTCACGGTCATGTGTGAACGGTCGCTAACCTCGGTAAACGAAACCTTAACGCGACACCGTCACCGTTAACAATTTAAAGCGCCACAATAAGGCCGCAACCGAAGCGCGAACTTCGTTCCGTGGGTGCTGGGGAGGGCCTGCGACAGGAGGCGCGCAAGTCATGATGATGCGTATCGCCGGCGGCCACGGCGTGGTCAGCCCTCTCGACTTCCAGCAACGCAAGAAGCCCCTGCCCCGATGGGTGTGGGCGATGATCGGCGCCTCGGCTCTGGCGCACGTCGGCGCCGGCGTCTGGCTGTATCAGCAACGTTTTGAACTGGCCGACATTCCGCCCGCGCCGGCCGAGACGCCGCCCACCATCATCGATCTGATCCGGCCGCCGCTGCCGCCCAAGCCGGAGACCCCGCCCAAGGCTTCGCCTGCGCCGACGCCGCCGATCCATCGGCCGGCGCAGGTCATGCCCAGCGACGTCGCGCCGCTGGAGGTTCCGATCGCCCCCGTGGTCAGTCATGACGCCGGGCCAGCCATCAACCTGACCGAACCCGCAGCCGAGCCTTCGACCGGAACGGCGGTGACGCCGGAACCGCCGAAGCCCGTTCCCGTCATCACCCAGCCCGACTGGGTGCGCAAACCGACAGCGGATCAGTTGATGCGGGCCTATCCGTCCACTGCCGAGGCGCGTGGGATCGGCGGGGTGGCCGAACTGTCCTGCCTGGTGCGGGTGGACGGCAGCCTGACCGGCTGTTCGGTCACGTCGGAAACACCGGGCAATCAGGGCTTCGGTCGAGCGGCTGTGAGCCTGAGCCGCTACTTCCGCCTCAGCCCGCGCACGGTGGACGGACAGGCCGTCGACGGCGCCCGCGTCAATATGGTGATCCGCTTCGACCTGCCGAAGGACTAAAGGAACCGCGAGGGATGGAGGGTCGGCTCGACGACGGGCCGGCCCTCTGTCGCATCGGCGACGACCGCGCCGACCAAAGGCCCCAACAGCCAGCCGTTGCGGCGCGGCCCCAGCGCGACATGAAGACCCGGCACGACCTGTCCAGCCATCGGCAGACCGTCCGGCGTCGCCCCCCGCCCCCCCGCCCGCCAGTCGATCGACAGGGGACGCGGCATCTGATCCAGCACCTTCCATGCAGACGCCAACATAGCTTCGCAGCGCGCAACGTCGGGCGTCACCGAGCGCTCGCCCGGCTCCATCGTCGCCCCGATCACGCTGCCCTCGCCCATCGGCGCCACATAGGCGCCCTGCCCGCGCACGACGTGATCGACCAGCTTCTCCTTCACCAAACCGATCTGGCCGCGAATGGGAGTGATGCAGGCGACGGCCGCGCGCGCTTCGAGCGGCAGGCCCTCCAGCGCCAGGTCGGCGCCCGTGGCCAGGATCAGATGATCGGCGCGCACGGCGCCCGTCGTCGTCTCGACTCGCCAGCCCTGCCCGTCAGGCGCAACGCGCAGCGCTCGCGCCTCGATCACCATCAGCCCCTGCGCTAGCGCCGCCATCGCCTGAGGCGGATCGACTTTCGCATCCTCATGCGTCGTCAGGCGGGCCGAGGCGGCGTCATACTGATGCTGAAAGCCCAGCGCCTTCATCCGCCCTGCCAGTGCGGCGACGTCACCGCCGCGCCATTCAGCCAGTTCCCCATACAGGCGCACGCCCGTCGCCTCTGCGAAGGCGGGCCACAGGTCGCGCGCGCGGCGCAGAACCTCGGCCGCTTCGGGCGACAGATCGTCGATGGCGCATTCCATGGCGGGCGCGATCATGCCCCCCGCCACGGCCGAGGCGTTGACGCCGCCCAGATCGATCACCGCTACGCGGCGTCCGCGTCGCCTCAACTCCGCCGCCGCGCACAGGCCCAAAGCGCCCGCGCCGATGACCACGGCGTCGAAGGAGAGTTCAGGAGAATTGAAAAGGGGCACGGGATGTCCTTCGACCTCCCGCGCCCCGATTTCAACCGTTGAGGACGGTCTTTTATTCAGCCGCCAGCTTGGCCGCGCGCGCCTCTTCCAGACGCTTGGTCAGGGCAACGTGCTGGCCCCACAGGGCCTTGGGCAGACGATCGCCGAACTTCTCGTAGAAGGCGGGGATCAGGGCGGCTTCCTCGGTCCAGACGTCGGCGTCGACGTCCAGCAGGATCTGCAGGTCAGCGTCCGTCAGCGTCAGACCCGACAGGTCCAGCGCGGCCTTGGACGGCACGCGGCCGACCGGGGTGTCCACGGCCTCGGCCTGGCCTTCCAGACGCTCGACAATCCACTTCAGCACGCGGGCGTTGTCGCCGAAGCCCGGCCAGACGAACTGGCCGTCCTCGTTCTTACGGAACCAGTTGACGAAGAACAGGCGTGGCAACTTCGCTGCATCGGCCTTTTCGCCCATCTTCAGCCAGTGGCCGAAGTAGTCGCCCATGTTGTAGCCGCAGAAGGGCAGCATGGCGAAGGGGTCGCGGCGCAGTTCGCCGACCTTGTTCTCGGCGGCGGCGGTGCCTTCCGACGCCACGGTCGAGCCCATGAAGACGCCGTGCTCCCAGTCATAGGCTTCGGTCACCAGCGGCACAGCCGAGGCGCGACGACCGCCGAACAGGATGGCGTCGATCGGCACGCCCGCGGGGTCTTCCCATTCAGGCGCGATCGACGGGCACTGACCGGCCCAGACAGCGAAGCGCGAGTTCGGGTGGGCTGCAGGCTCGCCCGAAGCCGGATCGTGCGGCTGGCCCTTCCAGTTGGTCAGACCTTCCGGCGCTTCCTTCGACAGGCCTTCCCACCAGACGTCGCCGTCAGCGGTCAGGGCCACGTTGGTGAAGATGGTGTCGCGCGTCAGCGTCTCGAGCGCGTTCTTGTTGGTGTTGCGGCTGGTGCCCGGCGCCACGCCGAAGAAGCCCGCTTCCGGGTTCACGGCGTACAGGCGGCCGTCGTCGCCGAAGCGCATCCAGGCGATGTCGTCGCCGACCGTCTCGGCCTTCCAGCCGTCCAGCGCCGGTTGCAGCATGGCCAGATTGGTCTTGCCGCAGGCCGAGGGGAAAGCCGCCGCCACGTACTTCGACACGCCCTCGGGGCTGGTCAGCTTGAGGATCAGCATGTGCTCGGCCAGCCACCCCTCGTCGCGGGCCATGATCGAGGCGATGCGCAGGGCGTAGCACTTCTTGCCCAGCAGGGCGTTGCCGCCGTAGCCCGAACCGTAGGACCAGATTTCGCGCGTTTCGGGGAAGTGGACGATCCACTTGTCGTCGTTGCAGGGCCAGGCCACATCGGCCTGACCTTCAGCCAGCGGGGCGCCCAGGGTGTGAACGGCAGGGACGAAGACGCCGTCGGCGCCCAGCATGTCCAGCGCGCCCTTGCCCATGCGGGTCATGACGCCCATCGACACGGCGACATAGCCGCTGTCGGTGATCTCGACGCCCAGGGCGGAGATCTTGGAGCCCAGCGGGCCCATGCAGAACGGCACCACATACATGGTGCGGCCCTTCATGCTGCCGTCGAACAGGCCGTCCAGACGCGCGCGCATTTCGATCGGATCAGACCAGTTGTTGGTCGGGCCGGCGTCGGCCTCGTCCTGCGAGCAGATGAAGGTGCGGCTCTCGACGCGAGCCACGTCCTTGGGGTCCGAGGCGGCGTAATAGCAGCCGGGGCGCTTGGCCTGATCCAGCTCCTTCAGCGTGCCCTTGCCGATCAGATCGGCGACGATGGCGGACTTCTCGGCGGCCGAGCCGTCGCACCAGTGAACACGGTCAGGCTTGGTCAGGGCGGCGATCTGCTCCACCCAGGCGACGAGGCCCTTGTGTTCAGTCGGCGCCGGATGGAGACCGGGAATCGATTGCGTCACGTCTTGCTCTCCTGAAGCTGCGCGCAGCGATCTGTCGTCGCCGTCACGCAATAGGCTGATCACGCTGTGTAACGGGGGCCAATGAACCCCAAGGGACGTAAGGTCAACCACTGCACGTTTCATTCCCCCGTTATCCGGCTCGCCCCATCCGCACGCACATTTAAATCGTCAGAGCGCGTCCCAAGGGCTATCTCCTTCGGCGTGAAGACGATGGATTCTGTAAAGTCGACGCCGGACGGCTTCCCGAGCGCCCTGATCTCGCCTGCGGCCGAGCGCAACAGCGCGGCCATACTGGAGGTGCTGCGCGCCCATCTGCCCGCCCAGGGCCGGGTGCTGGAGGTCGCCGCCGGATCGGGCCAGCACGCCGTCGCCTTCTCCAACGCCCTGCCCGGCCTGGACTGGACGCCCAGCGATCCCAGCGCGGAGGCGCGGGCCAGCATCGAGGCGTGGCGGGCGAAAACAGGCGCGGCGAATCTGCGGCCCGCCCTGACTGTCGACATGCTGGATGACGCCAGCTGGCCGTCGGGGCCGCTGGACGCCATCGTCTGTATCAACATGATCCACATCAGCCCGTGGTCGGCGGCCCAAGGCCTGATGCGGCTGGCGGAACGGTCTCTGACGCGCCCCGGCGGCCTGCTGTATCTGTATGGCCCCTATCGCGAGGCCGAGGTTCCGCTGGCCCCGTCCAACGCCGCCTTCGACGACAGCCTGAAGGGGCGTGACCCGGCCTGGGGGCTGCGCGACCGGGGCGAGGTCGAAACGCTCGCCCGGTCGCATGGCCTGGCCCTGACGCTGCGACGGGCCATGCCCGCCAACAACCTGAGCCTGATCTTCCGCCGGATTTAGATGGCGGCGACCACCGCCGTCAGTTCGGCGCGGTCATTCAACAGGGCGGCCTTGCCGTCACGGAAGGCGGCGCCCGGCGCATCGGCCGTCAGACCGAAGACTTCGGCCGCCAGAGCCACGCCGTCGGCAAACGCCAGAACCGGCAGGCCCTGCGCCTTGGCCAGATTCAGCAGCGCCTTCACCTGCACCAGACCGGCTTCATCCGAAACGCCGCCCGGAACCACCACGCCCTGCACACGGCCGCCGCTGATGTCGTCAGCCGTCGCCGTCGCCAGAACCGTCAGACCGCCGGACATCAGACTGCCCTCGCCCGTCGAGATCGGGGCCAGGGAAACGCCTTCAAACCGAAGCGCGGTTTCCATGTCGCCCAGTTCGCCGAAATCCATGCCCTTACGCATGATCAGGCCGAAGCGCAGGCGGGTCGGCGTGGGGCGATTGCCGTATTGGCGAGAACGGGGGGCGGTCGCAGACTTGCTTTGAGCGTACAAAACGTCTCCTTCGAAGGTTATCGATCAATATTCGTAGACGATTTAAAGTTATCGTTACGCCCTGCACGCCGAAATCCGATCAGACACGGCAAACGTCGCAATCCGAATCGATCGGAAGCGGACGCATCAAAATCATCAGGGTGACTGCTGATATAGGCTTATGATGCTCAAGGTCAACTTGACGACGAAAACGTGACCTGAACGACCGTCGCAGAAAATCTGAACGCGGGCACGCAAGCGACAACCTTGCCTGAGAGCGCGCCCCCGCCCTACACAGCCGATCGCATCGCAGAGAGTCAGTCAGGACATGGCCTTCACCCGCACCTATGACGGCGACGAACCCGTCCGCATCAACAAGTGGCTGGGCCAGACGGGCGTCTGTTCACGCCGCGAGGCCGAAGGTCTGATCGCCGAAGGTCTGGTCAGCATCGACGGCGAAGTGGTGCGCGACGCGGGCCGCAAGATCGAACCGGGCCAGACGCTGACCCTGAACGACACGGGCGAGGCGGCGCTGGCGGCAGGCGTCGCCATCCTGCTGCACAAGCCGGTCGGCTATGTCTCGGGCCAGCCCGAGCCGGGCAAGATTCCGGCCGTGCGCCTGCTGACCGGCGCGAACAGGATCGGTGAGGGCGAGGCTCCGAAGCGCGACGCCTCCCTGCCCCCGGTCGGGCGTCTGGACGAGGATTCGCGCGGCCTGCTGATGCTGTCGTCGGACGGCGTGGTGGCCAAGGCGGTGATCGGTCCGCAGTCGGACCTGGACAAGGAATATCTGGTCCGCGTCGCCGGCGCCGTGACCGAGGCCAAGCTGACCAAATTGCGGCACGGGTTGGAGTTGGACGGGCGTCAGCTGAAGCCCGCCCGCGTCACCCAGATGGAGCCGCAGCGCCTGCGCTTCATCCTGCGCGAAGGCCGCAACCGCCAGATCCGCCGCATGTGCGAATTGGTCGGGCTGGACGTCATCGACCTCTATCGCATCCGCATCGGCCCGGTGAAGCTGGGCGACCTACCGGAAGGCCGCTGGCGGATGCTGACGGCGGACGAGCGTGCGGCCCTGATCAAGGGCTGAAAGAAGCTTATCGAAGCGCTTCAAACCACCGCTGCAGCAGGGTCGCCTCGGCGCGGTGCGCATCCGTGCGGGCGGCGGCTTCCTCGTCCACGCCCCAGCGCTCTTCGGTGAAGGCTTCGTCAAGACGCGACAGGTCCAGCGCCGCCTCGCCCGCAAGCGCCCTGCGCTGAACCGCCAGCCCCAGCACCGCCGAGCCGAACAGCGGAACCGCCGTCGCCAGCCCGGTCAGGGCGAAATCGTCCATCTCCAGCGCCAGCGCTTCGACGCGCGCCAGAGCCTCCGACGCCTGCGGCCGATGGATGATGCCCTCGACCGTGTGCAGTTCGACGCCCAGCTCGCGCGCGGCCCAGTCGCGCCATGGCCCCCACTCCGCCTGCTGGCGTTCGATCAGACCCGACGGCGTCTCGGCCAGATAGCAGAGCACGTCCGACCCCGCGTAGCGGGCGATCTCTTCGGCCACGGGCCCTCGCGTCTGGCTGACCCGGTCGATGGCGGTCGAGGCCAGACGGGTGGCGGGCATGGTTCCCGGCATCAGGTGCTCGCCTTGCGCATTCCATTCGTCGGCCACGAGACGGGCCGCCGTCTCGGTCGGCAGGACGATGGCGTTTCCGGCCGGCGTCTTGGGCGCCCGACCGTCCAGCAGGACGATCCAGCCGCCGTCACGCGCCTCGACCTCGGCGGCCTTCCAGAAACGCTTGATGCGCTCTTCGGATTCGCGAAAGCCCTTCTGGGCGGCGACATTGGGATCAAGCGAAGGAATGTGGGACATGACGGACTTCTAGGCGAAAAGCTTGGTCGAGGCGAAACGATCGAGCGCCGCCTCAAGGTCGGGAAAATCGTCGGCGATGTGCAGCGCGCCTGCGGCCGCCTGCTCCTCCACCGTATGGAAGCCCCAGCCGACGCCCAGCGGATGCACCCCCGCCGCCACGGCCATGGCGATGTCGTGGCTGGTGTCGCCGATCATGACGGTCGAGACGACGTCGGCCCCGCAGGCGGTCATGGCGGCGCGCAGCATGGCCGGGTCAGGCTTGCCCGGCCCGTCCTCGGCGCAGTGGCTGGACAGGAACAGGTCGCTCCATTCGGGTCGCGCCAGATTGCGGGCCACGCCGCGCCGGTTTTGGCCGGTCGCCAGCGACAGCCGCCAGCCCTCGCGCTTCAACCGCCGCAGCGTCTGCATCACGCCGGGATAGAGCGGCTCTTCATGACCCGCCTCATACATGGCGCGGAAGCTGGCCTGAAAGGCTGCGACGAAGTCGGCCAGTTCGGCGTCCGTCAGCGACGGCTCCAGCACATGCAGGGCGTGATGCAGGCTCAGGCCGACGATCTGACGCACCCGGTCATACTCAGGCTCGGGCAGGCCCAGAACCTGCGCCGCTTCGCAGGCTGCGCGATGGATGGAGGCCCGGCTGTCGACCAGGGTGCCGTCTATGTCGAAAACGGCGAGCGGAGCATCAGAAGACGTCATATCAAACCGGTACAATGTCAAAAGCGACGGACAGACGCGGCTCATCGCCGCTAAACGGCACGGTGCCGTGCCACAGGCAGGACGGGAACAGCACCAGCTTGCCCGGCTGTGGCTTCTCATAGCGCAGCGGCGCCAGCGGCTGCGGCGTCGGGAACGGCGGCTGGGCCAGCGCCAGCCAGCCTTCGCGCCCGCCCGCTTCGACCACCGGCGGCACCTCGATGTAGCAGGCCGAGGAATACCAGCCCTTGGGGTG
This sequence comes from Brevundimonas sp., assembly GCF_032107865.1. Classification (GTDB taxonomy): domain Bacteria; phylum Pseudomonadota; class Alphaproteobacteria; order Caulobacterales; family Caulobacteraceae; genus Brevundimonas. The sequence goes on along the minus strand of NZ_DAMCNG010000008.1, from coordinate 17,216 downwards.
GATATGGTGTTCGTGAAAGCCGCCCGACGCCAGCCGCACCGACCAGCAGCCGTTCAGCCTGTAATCACCGCTGTTGCGACGCCGGACCGGATCGCCGCCCTGCCCCAGCCGCGCCAGATGGCGACGGATCGGCCCGTCGATGGCGGTGAAGAAGGCGCGGATGACCGGGTCGTCGACCAGCGTCAGGTCCACCGGCGTCTGCGTCCCATGCCGCAGGCTCTGGCCCAGCGGATGGTTCTGATAGGCGTGTTGCACCAGCAGCGCCGCCTTGAGATCCGTCAGATAGGCGGTGAGGTCGCTCCAACCGAGCGGCGTATCGATGGTCGAGACGCCGACCAAGCCCTCCAGATCATTCAGCCCCAGGGCGTCCGTCTGCCCTTTCAGACGGCTGGCCGTAGCGTGCAGGGCCAGAACCTTCTGATCCGGGGCGGGCGCGGCCAACAACTGGCGCAGGATCTCCAGCGCCCCATCGGGATCGCCAGAGGCGATCATGGCTTCGGCCAGATTGACCCAAGGCTCGAGCGTGTTCGGCGCCGCCTGCGTCGCCGCACGCGCGTGATCCACGGCCAACGCCGGATCGAACTTCAACGCTAGTTGGCCTGCCGCCATTTCGACCATGGCGGCCCGTACGCCTCCGTCGCGCGCACGCTGGGTCAATTCTCCCCAGGCCTCGCGCGGATCGGCCCCGCCATACATCAAGACCACCGCCAGACAGGTCAGCAGTTCTGCGTCGCCAGGCGCGACCTTTAGCGCGTCGAGGACCGGCGCCGCCGCTGCCTCACGACCTTCGCCGCGCATCCAGATCAGTTGCGCCAACTCGCGTACGGCGTCGCCATAGACAGGTCGACGCTTCAAGGCCTGGCGATAGGCGTCGTCCGCCTCTTCATGACGCGCACAGGCAGACAGGGCGCGGGCCAGAACCAACCAGGTCTCAGGCGCATCCCCGCCATTGGCGAAGGCCCGCCGCGCCGCCTCGACGGCCTCGACGTTGCGACCCGTGTCGCCCAGAGAACTGGCCAGGTTATGCTGGGCGACGACGCTGCCAGGCGTGGCGGTCGCCTGGGCGCGACGGATGACCAGAGCCTCCTCCTTGCGGTCCAGCGCCTTCAGAAGATCGACCTGAAACGACTGAACCCCGGCCCGTTCTCCCGGCGCCGCCTGCTCCAGCACGGCCAGGGCGCCCGGCAGATCGCCCTGCTGGGCCAGCGCCTGGGCGCGCTGAAGCCGCATCTGGACCGCCGCGCCTGTGTTCATCGCATCCGCCGCACGCCCTCGAAGGGATCTTCGTCAGCCTCATCCTCGGAGAAGCCGAAATGGTTGAAACCGGCCTTCATCTCCGGGCTGAGCGGGGCCTCGACGATCAGCTTGCCGCCGCCGGGGTGATCCAGCTCGATGCGGCGGGCGTGAAGCTGCAGCTTCAGCGGTCCGGACAGTTCGCGCGATTTGTCGTCGCCGTATTTGGGATCGCCCAGGATGGGATGGCCGATGGCCGCCATGTGGGCGCGCAACTGGTGCGTCCGGCCCGTAAAGGGGCGCAGCGCCATCCATGCCGCACGGTGGGCGGCGCGGCTGACAGTGGCGAAGGCGGTCTCGGCCGGTTCGCCTTTGGGATCCTTGGGTTCGGCCGGGCGCATCATCTCGAAGTCGTTGATGCCGGTCTTCTTCAGCGCCATGTCGATCTGACCGGCCGAAGGCTTGGGATTGCCGATGACGATGGCCCAATAGGTCTTCTTGGCCTGACGGCGAGCGAAAGCTCCGGCCAGTCGCTTGGCCGCCTCCGGCCCCTTGCCCAGCAACAGCACGCCCGAGGTGTCCCGGTCCAGACGATGGACCAGACGCGGGCGGTCCATCCCCTCGCCCCAGGCCGACAGCAGGCGGTCGACGTGTTTGGTCGTCTTGGTGCCGCCCTGCACGGCCAGGCCGTGCGGCTTGTTCAGGGCGATGACCATGTGGTCTTCGTACAGCACCAGCGACTTGGCGTAGGCCACGTCGCGCTCGGTCAGTTCATGCAGGTCGCCGGGCTTGCGCGGATTGGCCACGGGCAAAGGCGGCACGCGCACGGCGGCGCCCGCGGTCAGGCGGTCCTGCGGCTTGACGCGCGAGCCGTCGACGCGGATCTGACCGCTGCGGGCCATCTTCTCGACCTGTATGTGGGTCAGGTGCGGCCAGCGGCGCTTGAACCAGCGATCCAGGCGGATGTCGTCTTCATCCTCAGCGACATAGAGGGTCTGGACTTCGCGGCTCATGCGCCCACTCCGGTAAACAGTTTGCGCGCGATCATCAGGCCGACGAACAGGGCGGCGATGGCGAGAACCACCGAACCCGCCGCATATACG